>NZ_BAABBY010000004.1:0-425520 GCF_039538295.1 Pedobacter jeongneungensis
TTCTTAGGCATAAAAACCTTGACGACTTTTTAATGTGCCGCTACCGCTTTAGGTAATCTGATTAATAATTAAGCAAATTAGATATTTGTTATCCTAAAATTAAATATCAAAACAAATCTAAAGGACGACCATTCTCTAAATGTGAGCTTCAGTGAACTTATATGTCTTATATGGTAAACATGATAGTTTTTTTTAAAAAAACCATATAAGACATATGAGAAAATATAAGCTCGGGGCGGTTATTTTTGAGCGACCGGAAATGACTTATATTTTCCGTGTTTTCAGTGCTTCCGTGGCAATTGTTAATTAACCCGGTGGTCTGTAAAGATACAGATCATGGGTTTACGGTCGAAAGCCTATTCTCTAAATATGAGCTTCAATGAACTTATATGTCTTATATGGTAAACATGATAATTTTTTTAAAAACCATATAAGACATATGAGAAAATATAAGCTCCTTGCCACTAATTTTAATATCCCAAAAGAATTACATTTAAGGTAATAGATTGATAAACAAATCATTAGAAAGCTTCTGAAATTAGAGTGATAGCTCAGTTGATTGGATTAATAAGGTTAAATAAAACTGTCATTTCGACTGTGTCGCGAAACGCCAGCCTGATACGGGCAGGAAGAAATCTATGCTATATAATTGTAAATAGATTTCTCCGCTACGGTCGAAATGACGACCATTCTCTAAATATGAGCTTCAATGAACTTATATGTCTTATATGGTAAACATGATAGTTTTTTTAAAACCATATAAGACATATGAGAAAATATAAGCTCGGGGCAGTTATTTTTGAGCGACCGGAAATGACTTATATTTTCCGTGTTTTCAGTGCCTCCGTGGCAATCGTTAATTAACGCTGTGGTCTGTAAAGATACAGATTATGAGTTTACGGTCGAAAGCCTATTCTCTAAATATGAGCTTCAATGAACTCATATGTCTTATATGGTAAACATGATAGTTTTTTTTAAAAAAACCATATAAGACATATGAGAAAATATAAGCTCCTTGCCACTAATTTTAATATCCCAAAAGAATTACATTTAAGGTAATAGATTGATAAACAAATCATTAGAAAGCTTCTGAAATTAGAGTGATAGCTCAGTTGATTGGATTAATAAGGTTAAATAAAATTTGTCATTTCGACTGTGTCGCGAAACTTCCGCCTGATACGGGCAGGAAGAAATCTATAAGATGTAATTGTAAATAGATTTCTCCGCTACGGTCGAAATGACGACCATTCTCTAAATATGAGCTTCAATGAACTTATATGTCTTATATGGTAAACATGATAGTTTTTTTTTAAAAAACCATTAGAAAGCTTCTGAAATTAAAGTGAAAGTTTTAGTTGATCGGATTAATAAGGTTTAATAAAATTTGTCATTTCGATAGATTTCTCCACTACGGTCGAAATGACGACCATTCTCTAATGTAAACTTCAATGAACTCATATGTCTTATATGGTAAGATAATAGTTGCTTTTTGAACCATATAAGAAAATATAACTAAAAGTGCTTATTAACAAATGGAAAATGAATTAAGTCTGCCGTGTTTCTGTGTATCAGTGGCAAATATGTCATAATCTAACCCAATGTTTCCTTCATCAAACGCGTATAGAACTCTTTAAGCGATATGCCCATCGCAGCTACCTGTTGTGGAATAAAACTTGTTGCGGTTTGCCCCGGGATGGTATTGATTTCGATAAAATAAAACTTGCCAGTTTCGTGCTCCAGGAAATAATCAACACGCACCACTCCCCTGCAGTTTAGCTTTTTATATACATCCGTAACCACTTGTTGCACACGTTGCAATTCTTCCTCATTCATCCGGCCGGGGGTGATTTCTTCTGTGGCCCCTGGCGTATATTTCGCTTCGAAATCGAAAAATTCATTCTGCGGAATTACTTCTGTGGTCGGTAAAACAATAATGTTGCCTTCCGCGCCAAAAACGCCAATCGAAAATTCCCTTCCACTTACAAACTCCTCAATCAAAACCTGGGTATCTTCCTTAAAAGCCTTTTCTATGGCTTCATCAAGGTCATCAGCATGTTTAACCTTGCTCATGCCAATGCTGCTTCCGCCACTATTCGGTTTTACAAAATATGGCAGTCTTAAATCTTGTTTAATCTGACTTAAACTGTAATTTCCGCCTTTAAATATCTGGACAGATTTAGCTGTATATAAATTTTCAATTCCTTCTACAATTGCTTTGGTATATCCCTTGTTCATTGTGATAGATGAGGTTAAAGCATCACAGGTAGTATATGGAATCCCCAGCATATCAAAATAACCCTGTAATTTTCCATCTTCTCCGGGAGAACCATGGATGGCAATAAAAACGCCATCAAACTTTATCCTTCGGCCATCAAGTGTGAGGGAAAAATCATTTTTATCAATTTCAATCTTAACAGAATCAGCAGGTTCATAAAACCATCCCTTTTCGTTAAGCATAATTTTATACACATCATATAAATCAGGGTCGATGTTCTGGGCAATTGTTGCTGCACTTTTTACCGAAACAACCCATTCGCCTGTGGTACCGCCTGTTAACAACGCAATAGTTTTCTTCATGTCAGAAATCCTTTTATAAATAGAAATTGAATATAAATATATCCCCAAAAATATAAATATCTTTGTGCTTTGATCACATTAACGGAACAATTATTGAAGGTTGGATAAGAGAATTAGTGAAGGAGTGAATGATTGAAGATTGAATGAAGAATTGATTGAGTGAGTGAGTGAGTGATTGAATGACTGGCGCCGATTTAGATTCTATAATTCAATCAATAATTAAAATAGTTACATTTGAGCTTATACGCATAAACCCCATTTAAGATACATGTCTAAATTTATAGATTACTTAAAAACCAAATCGTTTAGAAACAACATTTTAGCAGCCATAGGCACCGTTTTTGCCCTGCTCCTGATTGCATTTTTTAGTTTAAGGTATTACACCAAACATGGCGAAGGCTTAAATGTGCCGATGGTAAAGGGGCTTTCTTTTGAGCAGGCAGTAAAAAAACTGGAAGATGCGGGACTAAAATATGAGGTGGATTCTGTTTTCATTATGGACCAGCCGGCCGGCATTGTAATTGACCAGGATCCTGACCCAAACACATTTGTAAAAGATAACCGTACCATTTATTTAACCATTAATGCCGGTAAAACACCAAATACAAAATTCCCGGATATTGCGTTTAAAACCTTACGCGAGGCACAGGCGATTATTGAAAGTTCGAGGTTAAAACTGGGTGATACCACTTACAAACCGGATGTGAGCCGTGATGTAGTGCTCGAAGCCTCTTTTGGCGGTCAGCCGATTGCCGCCGGGCAGATTGTTCCGGTAGGTTCGAGGATTAACCTGGTACTGGGCGATGGCCGTGGAAACGAAGAAGTAGACATTCCGCAGTTAATGGGTTTAACCATGGATGAAGCAAAATTTAGTTTGCGGGGCTCGAACCTGAGCTTAGGTAATATTATTTACGAAGGTCCGGTAACGGACAGCGCTGCTGCAATTATTATTAAACAAGACCCGATGCTGGTTGATTCGCTAACAAAAGTGCCTTTGGGTACAAAAATCAACATTACGCTATCCAATAAACAACAATAATATACGCATACGATACAGATGACTGAAGTAGAAAAAAAGACCATGAGTACCGGCAAAAAAGCAGCAATTGTAATTGCGCTGATTGTAATTTTAATTGCCGGTTATTTTGCGCTGAACCTTTACAGGCTTTATTTTGCCCCCAACATTACCGAGAACCAAAAATACTTATACATTAAAACAGGTAGCAGCTATGATGATCTGCTGGCCGAAATGAAAAAGAAAGACCTGGTAAAAAGCATTGGTACTTTTACAGCTGCTGCCGGAAAAATGAACCTGGCAACCAGTGTAAAACCTGGCCGTTACCGTTTGAAGAAAGGCATGACTAACCGCACCTTGATCAACCTGATTAAAGCCGGAAACCAGGATCCTGTTAAACTGAAATTCCAGAATATCCGTAAGAAAGAGAATTTTGCAGCTTACCTGGCCAGCAACCTCGAAGCCGATTCTTTAAGTTTTATCCATGTACTGGATTCGACAGCACTGATCAGCAAATACGGTTTCAACCAGGATAATGTGTATGCCATGTTTATTCCGAATACTTATGAAATGTACTGGAACATTTCGCCGGTTGATTTTTTTGAACGCATGCACAAAGAATATGATAAATTCTGGAATGCCGACCGCAAACAAAAAGCGGCAAGCTTAAACCTTACACCTGCACAGGTATATACTTTAGCCTCTATTGTGGATGGCGAAGCGCTTTACGATAAAGAAATGCCGATTATTGCAGGCTTGTATTTAAACCGACTGAACAAGGGCATCTTGCTACAGGCGGATCCGACGGTAATTTTCGCTAATAATGATTTTACTGTGAAAAGGGTAACCGGAAAATTATTGCAGGTGCAATCGCTTTACAATACCTACAAGTATGCGGGTTTGCCTCCCGGTCCGATTATGATGCCAAGTATCAATGCGATTGATGCAGTGTTAAACCGCGACAAAAACAATTATATTTACATGTGTGCCAAAGAAGATTTTTCGGGTTACCATAACTTTGCCGAAACGAAAGCAGAACACGAAATCAATGCAAAAAAATATCGTGAGGCTTTAAACAAAAGAAATATCTTTAAATAATGTATAGCCACAGTACAAAAATCAGGGTGCGCTATGGCGAAACCGATCAGATGGGTTATATGTATTACGGCAATTATGCGCAGTATTACGAAGTGGGCCGTGTAGAGATGTTGCGGAGTTTAGGTATGAGCTACAGTTCTATGGAAGCCGATGGCATTATGATGCCTGTGCTGGAGCTGAAATGCAAATACATTAAACCTGCATTATACGATCAGGAAATTACTGTTAAAACGATTATTAAAACCTTGCCCGGCATCCGCATTTTCTTCGAGTACGAACTGTATAATGAAAAAGAAGAATTGATAAACATTGGAGCCACTACGCTTGTTTTTGTCGACATGAAGAAGAACAAGCCTACCAACCCGCCCGAAAACTTTATGGAAAAGTTATCGGTATTTTTTAATTAACAGCTGCAATGGAATGGTTACACCGGCAATTATTACATCTTAAGCTCTATTCTCGGTTTATAGAATGGACTAAGGAATGTATTTTGCCCGGATTTAGCCCGCTCCCCTTATATACTGTCGCTACGTTTTTTTTCCGCGAGATTGGCAAAGATTCACTGGTTAACAAATCTTCATCGCTGGCCTATAGTTTTATGCTGGCCATTTTCCCGGGGATTATTTTCTTGTTCACACTGATTCCTTTTATCCCGATAAAGGGTTTCCAGGATCAGCTTTTAAATTTAATCCAGCTGGTATTGCCGCATAACGCTTTTGATGCTTTCGAAACGACATTAAAAGACATCATCAAAAAGCAGAATACCGGTTTGTTGTCTTTCGGTTTTTTATCGGCACTGTTTTTTGCCACCAACGGGGTTAAAAACCTGATGAAAGCATTTAACAAATCATCGCTGATTATCGAAACCAGGGGCTGGTTAAAACAACGCTTAATTGCCCTGATCTTAACGGTAATCATTTGTTTTTCCATTATCATCTGTATTAGTGCCATGGCATTGGGTGAGGTTCTGCTGAACAAAATCAACGATGAACTCCATTTAAAAGATAGTTTTCTGGTTTACACCATTAAATTTACGCGTTGGGCATTACTGGCCATTCTGTATTTCATTACCATTTCTATTTTATACCGCTACGGACCTTCGCACACTAAAAAATGGCGCTTGTTTAGTGCGGGTTCATGGCTGGCTACTATACTGGCTTTTCTCACCATCTGGGGATTTTCCTTCTACATCAATCATTTTGCCTCTTACAATAAGGTTTACGGCTCTATCGGGACGCTGATTGTGGTGATGATCTGGCTTTACCTCAACTCACTCATTTTATTGATTGGTTTTGAGCTTAATGCCAGTGTTGATGTAAGCAAACGAAGTGTTAAAATCATCCGCCCCACCTTCAACCTGTTCAAAAAATCAGAGCCGATTGAAGAAAACATCCGAAAGAAATAATTTTTTTCTCCCTCTGTGTTAAGTAATTATCAAGTTTATATAAAAAAAACGCATTCTGAGTTTGCAGATTTAAGCTGAGTTTGTACTTTTGCAGCGGAGAGCTGGCAGAGTGGTCGAATGCGGCAGTCTTGAAAACTGTTGACTGTAACAGGTCCGGGGGTTCGAATCCCTCGCTCTCCGCATAAAAACTAAAGCCTGAAATCATAAGATTTCAGGCTTTTTTGTTTTCTTATTGGTAACTGAAATTGGGTTAATTGTTCAATTGGTTAGCTGTGAATTGCAAACTGCAAACTGTCAACTGAAAACTATTAACTGATAACTGAAAACCGATTTCTTCTCATTTATCGTTCAAATCTGTAGGAGGCCATTTATATAGGGTTTCCTGCAAATTTGGTGAGATATGCCCGGATGAATGAAAAAGCAGAAATCGAGGCCATGCCACGTTATATTAACCCGTTAATAGCTTTATCAGCAAATTTGTAAATCCAGATATTTATTACGTATAGTTTATGATAAGGTAATATCTACAGCTACAAGACCAGAGGCACCCATACTAATATCAAATAACACTTCATCACTAACATTCACGTTTACCTGTAAATTCGCTAAACTAAATGTAATCTCCTGCTGGTTCTCGTCTTCTATAGTTCCATGTCCGTGAATTTCACTCACACTCAGTATTTTTCCCTTTCTCATTATTTTATCATATCGTTTAAACGGTAAGCTGCACTCTTAAAATTCTTTATCTTTAATACCAGCCCCACCCCATTTATCCGTTCGTTGCTATAGAGGTTTCCGGCAGGAAACACCTGCGACCTTGGCAGGTGCTGTTTGTTAAGGAAAGTGCTAAAGGTTTTCATGTAATCTTTAAGGTGGATGTCGGTATCAATCATCGACCATAAATCGGAGATGTTTTTTAAAGCCACCGATTTATTTTTCACCGCGTAGCTGATTACTGCTTTAGTAATGTTTTTCTGTCGCTCTACCCTTGCATGGTCATCATAACAGGTTCCGGCAACCCTTACCCTGGCATAAGCCAAAGCCTGATCGCCAGTTACCTTAATTACTCCCGTTCGTGTGAGCGGCAGTAAAGGCACACCTTTTAAGTACGACTGCTCTGCTATATACCGGTTTACATATTGGTGTATGCCTTTATCTATATTAATGGTAATTCCTCCAAAAGAGTCGATTACTCTTGCTGTATTGTTAAAGTCAGTTACGATAGAAGATACCAGTTTGGTTTTAAAATTTGCATTAATGGTACTGATCAATAATTCCCTTCCGCCCAGGCGATACGCCGCATTAAGTTTCTGATTGCCATATCCCTTAATGTAAACATAAGTATCGCGCAAAATGGAAGTTAGCTTTACCTCTTTATTTTTTACGGTAATCACCATAATCAGATCTGCATTGCCCCTCGTATTATTCTCCCTCGAATCAGATCCGATCAAAAGTATCTGCTGGGCGTAAAGTGTAGCCATGCCAGATAGGCTTAGTAACACCATTAAAAGTAAGGTCTTGATTTTCATAATCAGTGTATTAAAACGGCAGATCTGAACATACATATCCACCTAATAATCAAACACAAAGCTATCGTTAGCTGCTCCTTTTACCTATAGCCTTATTTCACTAAATCCCTGTCGTAAGTGTTTTTAAACGGGCAGATAAACCACCCAAAAAGACTATAGACCAGTAGCCGGGCTTTGCATAAGTTTGCAGAAATGGCATTAACATCTATCATCACAGTAAACTACAACCAGCCCGGGGCTACGCTGGATCTTCTGGAATCAATTAAAAAAAACTGCCAGACAGATGACATTGAGGTAATTTTGGTTGATAATGCGAGCGATGTTGACAACAAAAGCCTTTTTGCAGACTACTATCCTTCATTAAGGTATATCCGTTCGGAAGTTAACCTGGGTTTTGCCGGCGGGAACAACCTCGGTATCAGGCAGGCTAAAGGTGAATATATTTTGATGATCAATAACGACACCGAAATAATTCCCGGTTTTGTGGGGCAGCTTGTAGCAGAAATGATTGCCCGGCCGGAAATCGGGATCCTCTCGCCGTTAATACTTTTTTATGATGATCCAAGCGTTATCCAATATGCCGGTTTTACCCCGTTAAATTTAATTACGGGCAGAAATCGCACCATTGGCCTGGGCACGCAGAATAATAACCAATACGACAATACCAGTTACCAAACCGCTTTTTGCCATGGAGCAGCCATGATGTGCAGGAAAAGCGACATTACCCATATTGGGCTGATACCTGAACAGTATTTTTTGTATTATGAAGAGCTGGATTGGTGCGAGATGTTTAAACGGGCAGGCAAACAGATCTGGTTTACCGGTAAAACACACATCTTTCATAAAGAATCGATGAGTGTAGGGAAAGAAAGTGCTGTAAAAACCTATTTCGTTACCAGAAACCGGCTGCTTTTTATGCGGCGGAATACCAACTGGCTAAATGTTACGCTGTTTAGCGCTTATTACCTGCTTCTGGCGGTGCCAAAACAACTCATTACTTACGTGGTAAAAGGCAGGACAGATCTGATCCCTTTTGTAGCAAAGGGACTTTCGTGGCACCTGTTCCGTTCCAAAAATCATGTCGAACAGCATTCCCCTCTCGTTTTACAAGCCAAACGTATTAAATAAGCATTATAATGGTAGTAAAGGACTATTGAGATACAGTTTTAAGCATCCTAACTTCGTGCCGCTGGTAAGCCAGGGCTTAATGATCCACCACCAATTTATACATATCCAATAAACAATGATTATTTTCTTTTGGGCCTGCCTTTTCATCGTGATGTACACCTTTGTGGGTTACGGATTATTGCTTTATATCCTCATCAGGATTAAACGCTTTTTCACCCGTCCAAAAAAGTTCCTCACTGATGCTGCCCTGCCTACTGTTACCTTACTGGTGGCTGCCTGGAATGAAGAACTGATTATTGGCGATAAAATTAAAAACACCCTATTACTGGATTACCCAAAAGAGCTGTTGCAGATTATTTTTATTACTGATGGCTCTACAGACCTCACCCCCGATCTGATTTACCCCTATAAAGAAATTGTGCTGATGCATAATGGTGCCCGCCACGGCAAAATGGCGGCAATAAAAAGAGCAATGCCAGGCGTAACGGGCGAAATTATTGTATTTTCGGATGCGAACACTTTTTTAAATCAACAGGCCCTGCGCGAGCTGGTGAAACATTACCAGAACGAAAAAGTGGGCGCTGTTGCAGGCGAAAAACGGATTTTGGTTAACCAGCATGCCGATGCCAGTTCGGCCGGAGAAGGTTTTTACTGGAAATACGAATCGCGGCTTAAAAAGTGGGATTATGAGCTCTATTCTAATGTAGGTGCTGCAGGAGAACTTTTCAGCATCAGGGCATCGTTATACGAACCGGTAGAAAGCGATACCATTATTGATGACCATATGATTGCCATGCGGATTGCGGAAAAAGGCTATTTAATCGCTTACGAACCTGCAGCTTACGCCAGCGAAACGGCTTCGGCAAATACCGCTGAAGAGCTTAAACGTAAAATAAGGATTGCAGCTGGTGGTATCCAGTCTATTTTCAGGCTAAAAGTGGCAGCAAATCCTTTCCGTTACCCCCTATTAACTTTTCAGTACCTGTCGCATCGCGTACTCCGCTGGACGATTACCCCGTTCCTGCTTGTTCTGGCCCTTTTGGCCAACATCATCATTGTTTCGCAGTATAACGAAAGGTTTTACCTGTTCCTGCTGATGGCACAGTTTGCTTTTTATGGCCTGGCCCTGCTCGGCATGTTGATGGAACGGAGAAACATCAGGCTCAAACCGCTTTTCATCCCCTATTATTTCTGCATGATGAATTATGCCGTGGCAGCGGGGATTTTAAGATACATTAACCAGAACCAGAGTGCAGCCTGGGAGCGCTCGCTACGCAAATAGCCAAACCGGCAGGCTAAACTTTCCATTGATAAATTAAACGCTATTAACAATAAAATACATGAAAATTGCAGTTATCGGCACCGGCTACGTGGGCCTAGTAACAGGAACCTGCCTGGCAGAAACAGGAAATGATGTAATCTGTGTGGACATTAATGCCAGCAAGATAGAAAAAATGCAACAGGGTGAACTCCCTATTTATGAACCCGGATTAGAATTGCTTTTTCACCGCAACATTCAGCAGGGACGTATCCGCTTTACCATGGATCTGCAATCGGCGGTAGAACATGCCGAAATTATATTTATGGCCCTGCCTACCCCTCCGGGCGAAGATGGTGCGGCCGATCTTTCGTATATACTTGGTGCGGCAAAAGATATTGCAGCGCTCCTCACCGGCTATAAGGTAATTGTAAACAAATCAACCGTGCCGGTAGGAACCGCAGATAAAGTAAAAGCTGTTTTTGAAAGCCATACTTCTATCGCTGTTGATGTGATTTCGAACCCTGAATTTTTAAGGGAAGGCGTTGCGGTAGAAGATTTTATGAAACCAGACCGCGTGGTAATTGGCACAAGCAGCGAAAGGGCAAAAAAATTAATGTCGGAGCTTTATGCACCCTATGTACGCCAGGGCAATCCGGTTATTTTTATGGATGAGCGCTCAGCCGAACTAACCAAATATGCGGCAAATTCATTTTTAGCCACAAAGATTACTTTTATGAACGAAATTGCCAACCTGTGCGAGCTGGTAGGTGCCGATGTTGACGCCGTACGTAAAGGGATTGGAACTGATGAGCGCATAGGCAAACGCTTTCTATTCCCCGGTATTGGTTATGGTGGTTCCTGCTTTCCTAAAGATGTGCAGGCCCTGGTTAAATCGGCAGATGAGCACGAATACAATTTTGAGATCCTGAAATCAGTAATCACCGTAAATGAAAAGCAAAAAGTAATCCTTGCAGATAAACTGCTTCAATACTATGATAATGAAATCAGTGGTAAACATTTTGCCCTTTGGGGACTTTCCTTTAAACCGGAAACAGATGATATCAGGGAAGCACCAGCACTTTACCTGATCGAAACCCTGCTTAAAAATGGTGCCAGCGTTAGCGTTTTTGATCCCGAAGGACAGGAAAATGTAAAATCGATATTTAACAACCGGATTTCTTATGCCGAAAACCAGTACGCAGCACTTGAGGGGGCAGATGCATTGTTAATTGCAACCGAATGGTCGTTATTTAGAAACCCTGACTTTGAAAAAATGGCTGAATTGCTTAAGGAAAAAGTAATTTTTGATGGCAGAAATCTGTTTGAGCTCGAAAAAATGACCGAGCTTGGCTATTACTATAATAGTATAGGAAGGAAATTGATTGCACCGGATGAAACCTTGTATCAATCTCTGAAAAGTAAAACAGATGCTGTTCAAAATGCTTGATCAGAATAATTTATACAACTATACATCAATACACAAAACCATAAAATGTCATGACGCATCAAGCTGAAAGTATAACGATAGTAACCATTTGCGACAATCAGTTTGTGGCGCTGATGGCTGCAATGCTGAGGTCGTTAGAAGATAACCACCATTCGGGAGAAGAAATTAACCTCTATATCGTTTCTGACCACATTACGGAGAAAAACAGGCTCAAAGTGGTTTCGAGCCTGGCTACCACTAAACTTCGTTTACACTGGATCCCGATTGAAGAAGCTTTACCGAAACAGTTTAAGCTACCCAGGGATAAATCTTCATTTCCGGCGAATGTTTACATGCGCTTGTGCATCCCTTATTTTATCCCTCAGGAGGCTACAAAAGCAATTTACCTGGATGTGGATATGATTGTGCTTGATGATATTTCTAAGTTATGGCATACCGATATTGGCGATTACGACCTGGGTGCTGTACCCGATCTTTCGGGTGTGGTGAGTTCGCCATGGGGAGGAATCAGTAATTATAAAGCGTTGGGGCTCGATCCTGACAGCAAATACCTTAATGCCGGCATGATGTTGTTAAAACCGCAGCGTTGGCGCGAACGGAATATTACTGCCCGAGCTTTTGCCTGTGCCGCAGAAAATGCAGCGTATCTCAACTTTGCAGAGCAATACACACTCAACGTGGTTTTTAATAATGACTGGTTTGAGCTGGATCCTTTATGGAACTGGTTTGCCAAAAAAGATACGGCCAGCCCCTACCTCATCCACTTTACGGGGATGAAACCAATTTACAATGGTTATTCGGGACAGGAACATTTTAAAACTACGTTTTTCCATTACCTAAATAAAACCCAATGGGCAAATTACCGCATTAAAAGTGATGCGGTGAGCAAACTAAAAAAGATTTATAATAAGATAGAGAAAAAGCTGGTGATGGCTTTCAGGTAATCACTGGGTTGCTGCGGAGAATCCTTGCAGGGTTTCCTGCGGCTACAGCACCATCAGGTATTGATTTTACCACTACTGAACCCGCCCCGATGGTTACGTTGCTGCCGATGGTAATGTCACCAATAATTACTGTATTGCAGCCAATGTCTACAGCATCGCCAATAACCGGGGCTTTAACGATTCCCGATGCTGTAAAATCCTGTTTAACACCAATGGTGGTACACTGGCGCACCGAGCAGTTTTTACCGATTATGGTATCAGGATGGATAACCAGGCCGCTGCCGTGCCAAAGCTGAAAGCCGCTCCCTATAGAAGTTTTCCAGTTGAGCTCTACACACATCATCCATTCTATAAAAACCCTGTAAAACAACAGGTACCAAAAGAACAGAATCTTAGTAATTTTATACCTCGATATCAGCTGTGCTACCCTAAAAAACACCACGATATACTTTCCCTTGGTGGGATTGGCCAGATTGGCCTTCCGGTCCTGAAGGATATATTTGATTATCCTCATATTAAAACTTCCGGTCTGTAAGGCCAGTAAACGGTATTGTTTGTGTATTCATATAAAAACCAGCCCAGGAGCATTAACGCACAATGTATTGATGAGGCTGGGAATTACCCAAAATTAACACCTTAAAGCTTTGCTTTCATTAGTATTTAAGGGCTATTTATAGAGCAGTACGGGATGAGTAATTTTGATCAACCTTGTTAACCGCCCCTGCATGGAGCTTTGGCCAGAAATCATGGAAAAACCCTGTTTTATTGAATGAAATTAATTTCTAAACTAAAAAACATCCATTTCCTTTCCCTTATGGGTACCGGTGGAATGTCGTTGCTCACTTTCCTTTTTACCGCCATTTTATACCGGTCGTTAAGCATTAAAGAAATTGGTATCTGGTTTTTCTTTCAGGCACTTCTTTCCTTTTTGGATACTTTCAGACAGGGATTTTTAACCACGGCATTTGTAAAATTTTATGCAGGCGCTACCGAAGAAAAAGGCCGGCAGGTAATTGGTTCTACCTGGTATATCGCTGCCGGAATTACGTTGTTATTAGTAGCCTTTAATATACCGTTACTATTTTTCAGTCACTTCAGTAATGATGAAAGCCTTGCATTTTTCATCAAATATTACGCAATAAACCTGATCTGCTCCTTACCGATGATTGTAGCCATGTGCATTGCCCAGGGTGAGCTCCGGTTTGATACGCTTTTATACATCAGGATGTGCCAGGTAATTTTACTCATTAGCTTTCTGGTTATCCTCAACATTTTAAAAATCAACTCGTTGCAATACCTCATGTTTGCCAACATTGCCGCAACGCTGCTAACCAGTATGTTAACGCTGGTAATGGGCTGGTCGGGCATTGGTTATTTTTTCAAAAAACAGAAAGACTGCATCAGGGAGATTTTCAATTTCGGAAAATATACGGTGGGCACTTCCATCAGCAGCAGCCTTTTTGGGGTAACAGATACTTTTGTCATCAATTTTATGCTCGGGCCATCCTCACTGGCCGTGTATAACCTGGGCAAACGCCTGATGGAAGTGGTAGAAATTCCGCTAAGAAGTTTCGTGGCCACCGCAATGCCTTCTTTATCTAAAGCTTACAACAGCGGAAATAAGAAAGAGGTAATTGATATTATGAAAAAATATATCGGAACCATTACCATCTGCCTGTTTCCGGTGTTGGTGGTGGCCTATATTGCCGCCGGACTGGCCATGAGCATTATTGGCGGGGGGCAATACCACAATACGCCCGCAGGTGATACAGCGATAAACATCTTCAGGATTTTTACCACGTTTGCGTTGCTTTACCCGGCAGATCGTTTTATGAGCGTAGCACTTGATGCGATCCACAGGCCACAAATCAATTTCATTAAAGTAATTGTAATGCTGGTGGTTAACCTTTCGGCCGATTTTTTGGGTGTGTACCTGCTTGGGAATGTTTATGGCATTGTAATCGGCACATTTTTCCCCACCATTACCGCAATAGCCATCTCTTATTATTACATCAATAAAGATTTTAAAAAATTCTCTCTCGTAAACAGTTACCTCAGCGGCTACCGCGAACTGATGAGGTTTGTAACGCTGGGATTAAAACAGGCAAAAAATTTACGCTGATTACGGTCCATTTAACTCAATGATACAACGCATACCATGAATAATATTTTCACTACTCCGGACTGGATCAACAAATATGATTTTTCTTTTAAACAAGTAACGGAAGTACCCGAATCGCTTTTTGAAGAAATAAACGCCCGGCTGGATGTGCTGCAAACCGGAACTCCCATGGTGAGTATTGTAATTGCGGCCTGGAATGAAGAAGTTAATATTATCCGCAATATTGCGAGCCTCGCCAACCTGGCCACTAAAATACCGCTTGAAATTATTGTAGTTAACAACAACTCTACCGACGCAACACAGCTGACTCTGGATAAACTGCACCTTAAAAGTTATTTTCAGCAGATACAGGGCTGTGGACCTGCGCGACAGATGGGGATGGAAAAAGCCAGGGGAAAATATATTCTGCTGGCTGATGCGGATTGCATTTACCCGGAGTGCTGGCTTGATGATATGCTGGCCATTTTAAGCAGCCCCGGTACCGTTTGTGTGTATGGCCGCTATTCTTTTATTCCCGAACCCGGTTTCCCCCGGTGGAAACTGGCCATCTTAGAGAAAATGAAGGATGCTGTTGCTGCCTTAAGACATGTAAAACGCCCCTATCTTAATGCATTTGGCATCAGCATGGGTTATATCCGCGAGTATGGAATGAAGGTGGGCTACGTGATGGTAAATGTGCGGGGCGAAGACGGGCGCCTGTGTTTCGATCTGATGCAGTTTGGCAAAGTACGCCAGCTTAAGCGCAACCGTTCCCGAGCATGGACAGCACCACGAACCTTGCAGCGGGATGGTTCTTTTACCCAGGCATTATTCTCTAGGATTTCGATTGAATCAAAAAAAATATTCTCGCTCTTTACGCCACACAAGCCACACGATACCAAGAAAATTTAAACCTTAAAATCAATTAACAATGTACACCTTTTTTCAGGTTTCCCTTTTAATTACGCACTACAACAGAAGTTCATCCTTAGCCAACTTGTTATATACGCTTAAAGACCTAAAATGCGGTTTTGGCGAAATCATTGTTTCGGATGACGGAAGCAATGAAGAACACCAGGGCAAACTCCACCTGCTCCAAAAAGCTTTCGGTTTTAAACTGATTACCACACCCGTAAACCGTGGCCTGGGCCATAACATTAATAAAGGCCAGGATGCAGTAACCAAGCCTTACACCCTATACATTCAGGAAGATTTTGAACCTTCTGCCCAGTTTCCGCACCTGTTTTTACAGGGACTGGAGCACATGAAGGCAAAGAAGGCATTGGATATTGTGCGGTTTTATGCATACTCGCCTTACGCCTACCTAAAGCCCTTTGATGAACACTTTTCGCAGATGTTCCACCCTACCTTTGGGACAGATTACACCAAAATATACCTTTATTCGGACCATCCACATTTGAGAAGATCAGATTTTTTTCAAAAATTCGGCCGTTATCCTGAAGGATTAAAGGGAGACCTTACCGAATACAAAATGTGTATTTCCTTTTTACAGAACAAAGCACAGGGGCTGTTCTATAACGATTTTAGCAAGCTGCTGATCCAGAAAAATTCGCAGCAGGAACCGAGCACCATGACCAGGATCAGCTGGCGTGAAAGTAAAGCCGTATGGATTAAACTGTTAAGAGATACTTACCGCCAGCTTAAGTATAATTTCGACATTATTGCGCAGCCACCCCTCCGAAAGCTTTAATAGCTAGGGTGGCTGTAATATTATGGCTTTTTCTGCAGCTGAAGTTTTTTCTGAAAGCGCATTTCGATGTTCCTGTAAGTCCAGCCAGCAATCAGATAAATTACGAGGTAATTAATGATAAACAAATAGCCGTATGCCGCGGGAGGAAATTTCAGGATCCTGATAAAAAGGACATTAAAAATACTGATAAACAGGGTGTGCACCATGTAAATGGAATAAGAATATTTCCCCATCTTCTCCAGTAAGACTGATTTGCTAAGCATAAGGGATAAATAACCTTTCTGGAAAGCAAAAATAAAGACAGAAACGAAGAAAACCGGTTCGAAAAGAATGCCCAGCTGACGGAATTCTTTTCCGTTAACCACCATAAAACCGACAATGATTACTGCAGATATTTCTAAAAAGGTAAACAAAACTGCAGACCATTTACTCAGGCGGTTATGGGAAAAATCGAAAAGGTAAAAACATAAAGTACCGCTAAAAAAGCCGATAATGCCTCTTAAGAAACCATAATTGTAAGTATAATCTAAACGTGCGCTACCGGTAAAGTTATAAATTAATGTGCCTGCCAGGGCTGCCAGTAAAAAATAAGCTATGGGTTTAAACCGGTCGAGTTTGAGATGGCTGAGTGAAAAACAACTAAGTGCGAAAACCACATAACTGATAAATTCTGCGCTAATAGACCAGCTCACCATGTTCCAGCTGATATCGCGTACGCCAGGGAAATCAATGGAGTTGAGCAGAAAAAAAGAAGTGATAAAAGTAAGTGTAGAATTATCAAGCGAATTATTGATCTGCACCCGGCCCGCCAGAAAATATTTAATTCCCTCTATCCCCAAAAACAACAATAACATTAAAAGATGCAAAGGGTAAAGCCTGATCAGCCTTTTGTAAAGGAAGCCTGAAATGTTTTTAACAGCGTTAATGGAGCGGTAGGAATAACAGATTACAAAGCCACTTAACACAAAGAAAAAATCGACAAAAAGATCTGCATTTTCGATAAAAGCATTATTGAGTATGGGTGTATCAGAAAAAGCGCTCATGTGGTAAAACACCACCAGGGCGGCAAAAATCCCCCTGAAAACATCGAGTACTACAAATCTGTGTTTCATCTCTCAGCAATTAGAGCGTTTAGTTTCCACTAATCCGGCCAGGGCATCGTATATTCCCTTTACCGATTTTTCCCAGCTGTGCGAGCGTGCGAAAGTTGCCCTCTGAAAAGCTTTTTCGGGAGTATTATGGTTAAGCAAGGTTTCAATCCCTTTAATATAACCGTTTATGCCTTTGGCCAGGTACACCTGCTCTTTAAAGGCTTCCATAGATGGCGTAGCAGTAGCAATGGTGGGTTTGCCCAATACCAGGTATTCATCAATTTTACGCGGATAGTTACCAATGGTGAGGTCGTTGATCAACTGGGGATTGAAGCACACATCAAATGCCTGAATGTGCATCGGGAGTTCATCAGTTGGCCTGGCACCTAAAAAGTGTACATTGTTAAGCTGATGCAATCCGCTGGCCATAAAATCGGCATCTTCTGGTCCTACCAGCACAATGTTCCAGTCGGGGCGCGCTTTGGCTATGCCTGCTATCAAAGCAATATCCAGCCTGGCCGAGGTGAGTACCCCCACATAACCAATAACCGGACCTGTAAAAGTATTTGGTTGTTTCTGCTCAGGCTGCTCCAGAAAATGGTCGAAAAGGCTAAAATCGCAGCCCTGCCCAATATAGCTGGAGTTGGGATTATAATGCCTGCAATAATCTGCCAGAAATTCAGAATTGGCTACACAGAGGTCATTTTTTGCAATCAATTGCGGTTCGAGGGCCAATCCGTGTTTTTTATAATAGGATGTGGCAATCAGGTTATCACGCGAGTAATAAACAGCAGCGAGGGGCTGCAACAGTTCGATGAGGTAAAAACTCCTGAACATGTCGCCATCGTTAAACAATACAGCATCGTTAAAGCCCAGGCTCTCGATTACAGGTTTTATGGCACGGTAAAATTTATGGTTATTAAACCGGTTAATGCTGGTAAAAATAAATCCGCGGGGCAACCAGTTTACCGATTCGATAAGGCAATCGGGATAGAGCGTAAAAAGGCCCGGACTGATTTCTTCGAGACCGCTTTGTTTGCCTTTAATAATGGCCAGGCGTTTCTGCACTTTTTTATCGGCCGCATGCCGCATTTTGCTGATGCGATCTAATGGCGGATTGATATAAAGCACACGGTTCTGTTTGGAAAATTCAAGTGCAATATTTTTACAGTTGCTCCCGATTTCTGTATCCCAGGGCTGCTGACCTACAATGATGATATTTCGATTTTTCAAATCTTTTTGATTAGCGTTTAGCATTATTTGATAACATGCCTGGTGGCTACCGAGCGTTTATTGGCCTGCCTGATGCGCATGAGAGAGCAGAGCTGTACGTAAATAAATGATGGGATGCCCACCAGGGCCTTGTAAATATTACGATCGGCTTTGCCATGCCTTAGTGCAATAAAAAAACTTAAACCAAAAGCCATAAAGGCTGCACACCATAGCCATGATAATGTGCTTCCTAAAAAAATATTGAGCAGCAAACACGACATTGAAAGCAAAATGAACAGAAAAAGTGGCGGACGTAACAGTATGACTCCAAAAAGCAGCTGGTTCCAACTGCAGTTGGCCAAACCACGGCCAATAACTGAAAAACCCAGGCTAAAATATTTAAACCAGGTATTGATCCAGCGTGAGCGCTGGTTAACCAACTGTACACGGTTTGCTGTTTTTTCGTCGTAAACTATTGCACGCGGTGCAAATGCAATGCGAAGATCCTGAGAAACGATTTTTGCCTGTAAAACTTTGTCAAACCCTGCACCCAGAAGGTCATGATCCCTGAAAGCATTAATATACAATTTGGTGCTAAAAGCCATCCCCGATCCGGCCAGTGTTGCCGAAGAGCCTAAGGCGAACATCACTTCGCCATCAAAAAAATGATAATATAAGTCTCTTGCCGCATCTAACGAGGCAATGGTGGTTTCCAGTCGTTTTGATTTACGCAAACCCTGAACGGCTTCAAAGCCATGATCAAAAAACACATTAAGTTCGTTTAAATATTGCCTGTCGACCAGGTTATCGCTATCGATAATGGTAAGGAGCTTGTGTTCACGTTTAAAATGAGCTATGGCATAAAGGTGCGAACGGGTGTTACTGGCCAATACTTTTTCGGGCCGGAGCAAAATTACCCGCTCATCATCAAAGTGCAGGCCGGAGATATCGCAGTTATCGCACACCAGATAGATCAGGTAATTGGAATAATCCATTTTCAGCAGTGAATCCACTACTGCGGGCAATAATTCTGTCTGTTCATAAGCCGTAACAATAATGGCATAATCGTGCTCAACGCTTTCTATTTTAAGGGATTTGCGTTTGCCAGTCAGCAGATATCCCCCATAGAGCAGCAATGGCAATATGAGGTTGTAACCGATCAGGAGCTGTATAACCAGCCAAACAACATTTAAAATCATATTTCAGGGCTTTTTGGAGAGGTAAATATTTTTGGCTTTAAACAGGCCTGTAATAAAGCAGATTATTCCCGGGATGATAAAATATTCGAACGGCATAACTTAAATTAAAATTTCTTTACCGGGTTTTAACTCCGGAGATCTGTAAATAAATACCCAGGAAAGATAGACCACAATTGAAGTCGGCATGAGGTTAATTACCTCATTACCATAACTACAAAACAGGATACCTGCACAACCTGCTGTAAGGGCAATTATTTTTACCTTTAGCACCCTGTCTGTTATTCGCCATGTAATACCGCAGCAGCTTCCCAAAATGTACATCATGATGCCAAACCAGATGGTAAGCCCTACAACACCGTACATCATCCAGATTTTTACAAAATAGCTATCGGGTTCAACTCTTGAGAGATACTTATCTCCGTTATAAAGTTTTCCATAATATCCGGTCACTCCGGGTCCGCCCCCAAATGGATAATCTTTCATGTAGAGTGCCAGGTTTCTTTGGTTGGCCAACCGCAAGTTTAACGACGGATCTTCAGGGTTCATTGCCGTGCGTAATCGGTAAATCTGGTAATTGCTATCGCCTATGGTGGTAAATTTAAGTATGCCAAGCAGGGCGATCACCAGAAAACCGCCAAATAAAAGCGCCCGGTAATTTTTACCAAGAATAATGGCCACAAAGCCACCTATAACAATTAAAAACAAAGCACCACGCGTACCCGAAATCAGCATACCATAAATGTTGATGGCCCCGCATAAAAAAAGTAAAACCCTTTTCCAGGTTTTGATGGTTGCGAGCGAAAGAATAATCGCCATTAAGCCTACGTGGGCCTGCGATGCACCAAACTGCCCGGCATCACTGTAAAAAGAAAAAACACGCAAACGGCCCCATAAAAGATGAGTGCTTGCATTATCAAGCAAAAATACCCGCTCATTGGCACTTGGACCAATATAAAGTTGTTTAATTCCGTTTAATGAGGCCAAAGTGGAACAGATTAATACCAGGATAAGAAAAATATCCAGATCGCGGTGCGTCCGGAAAATTAACAGGCCAAGCAACACCGCTATAAAGGGATAAATGGCGGTACTGCGGATTTCATTGATCCAGCCCAGTTTGTTGGACCCCGGATTAAAGCCTTCAAATAAACTTACGATCAGCCACAACAACAGCAGGTAAAAAAGGCTGATATTTATGGCATCCCATTCTTTTTTTGCCGTGGTAACAATTGTAGTAAGCAAAATGAGCACAAAAAACACATCGATCAACAAACCGTAAGGCAGCAAGCCGATTTCGCGTCCAAAAAGAAACAGGAAAAAGCAGTAGGCAACCAGAAAATAAAGTAAAATCCGCTTCATTAGTAAGGTAATCCGTATTGATGCACCCGTAAATTATTTAACATTGGTTACCTTATTAAATACCCAGCCCATAAAACCGGGTTGCTCCCTGATGTAACGGATTAAAGGCCTGTCGGCTTCGCCAATTTTACCGCCATACTCAAAAAGGGCAATGTTACGCTCAGTGAATAACAACCATTCTTTCGAAATATTAACTTCGCGTAAGCTGTTCACGTCGATAATTACGTAATCAAATTCTTTTTTAAGCACTTCAAAGCCATCTTTCAGGTTGCCCACATTCTGGATCTCCAGCAGCGAATTCCGCTCAACGCTTTTGTTCATCACCGTAATCAGATCTTCGGTATGAAATTCTTTTTTGATCAGGAATGACTGAAAGCTCAGGTTAGAGATCAGTCCTGTTTCATTTGATAGCGGCTGTTGTTGTTCATCAGCAATGAGCAGCACCTTTTTACCGGTTAATGCAAAGGCATAAGCGAGGCTATGGCTTAAAAAAGTTTTTCCTGCGCCACCTCCCAAACTGGTAATACCCAAAATTTTGCTGCCACTGCTTTCCATTTGCGAGGCAATTTCGAACCTCAGCGATCTGATCTGTTCTTTAAATACCAGGTATTTTCCATCTGCAGATTTATCGCCCCAGATATTTCTGGCGGTGCGTTCTTTACCAGCTATCTCGTTTATGTTTCCAATTACCGGACTTTCGGTAATGGCCTCAAGGGTTTGCTGGTTGCGTACGGCAGAATCTACCACCACCAGCAGCAGCACAAAACTAATGCAAAGCGCAAAAGTGCCTGTGCCGGCTCCTGCAATATACAGTGCCTTTTTTGTAGGTTTTGGATTGCCTGGCAACCCCAGTTGTTCAATTTCGAGGTTAAGGCCTAACTTCTGATCGGTTTTTGCAGCATTAAAACGATCAAGCGCCAGCATGTAATCTTTGGTGGCCAGTTCCGCATCGCGCTGATAGTTTTGTATATCGGCATCAAACGGAACCATACTGCTGTAGCGGGCCCGTAAAATACGCAACTGCCCGTCGAGCGTTCTGATACTGCTCCGGGCTTGTTGTAAAGATACTTCGAGACCAACTTTTTGCTGAACAAGATCCTGCTTTGATACACGTGTATCTACTATATTTTCATCCATATTCGCCGAGCTTTTATTACTGATCAGGCGGTTTAATGAATCAATTTTCTTTTGCATGGCAGGTTTAAATCCACCATCTATATAAAGGTTATTGGCAACCTGCAACTGCCTTTTAAGATCAACAATCTCGCGGTTGCTGGCCCTGCTGCTTCCATTAATATAACGATCGCTCCCGCCGAGTTTACTTTCAATGGTGGCAACACCGCCTGCATTAGACTGGATTACCCGCATGGCTTCGGCACGTTGCGCTTCGTACTGCGAAATCTGGTTGTAAACCGTTGCCGATTGTTCGTCGAGGTTAAGCACGCCTTTGGTCCGTTTAAAATTTGATAGCAGGTTATTTTTGGCATCCATTGCATTTTTTTTGCTCAGGAGCATCGAATCGAGAATTTTGGCCGAAGAGTTCTGATTGTTTGACACATCATTGCTGTAACTGCTGATGAACTCGGTAGAAAGCGTGTTTACCGTAAAGGCAGATAATGCAGGATTTCCGGAAGTAAAAATTACGGAGAGCAGATCGCTGTTGGCCGCATGCGAAACTTCGAGGTCATCTCTTAACTGTTCTTCGCCATAACCCATATCTTCGGCAATGGTAAATAGTTTGTAGCGGCCTTTATCATCATCAAGGGTTAACAGGGCATTACTGTTCAGTTTTTTTTCAAAAAGGGCTGTAATCTCTGCCAGTTCTGTACTACTTTTTGCCGATAATGATTCGGGCAAGCGTTTAAATGCACTTTTCTGATCGGTAAGATCATGAATTACCAGCCTGTAAGTAAGCAGGTTAATCATCCTTTTCATTGTAAATTTTTCTACCAGATTGGCAAACTGCTGGTTTACGGCAAAAAAATCTACCGTTTCATTGCTGATTACCTTTTTAGAAGGATCGAGCAAACCAGTTGAAATCTGTGCAACAGATTCGTATTTCCGGGGGATATTTTTTACCAGCAGGAAAGAAATGATTATCGCCAATACGGGCAATAAGATGATGAGCCATTTAAACCTGAAAATCCGATGTAAAAACAATTTAAAATCCATTACCATATTATTTTCCTGCCGGTATCTGCTGACCGATTATTTCTTCCAATAAATCTTTTGCTTTCAGGTAATTGCCCTCCGCCTCTACTTTTAATGTTTCTGCACTCGATTGTGTAACCCTCGATTGATTGAAAACCTCAAGGGAAACCTCACTCCGTTCAAATTTTCTTCTCAAACTTTCTGCAACTCCTTTACTGTCTGATGCACTTTGCGTGAGCACCTTTAAACGGCTTTTTTCCTGCAGGTAGTTATAATATCTTTTTTTAACTTCAAGCGTAAGCTGGGTATCAAAATCAAGCGCTTCCAGCTGGGCTACCTTGTAATTTGCTTTGGCTTTTTTTACCATAAATGGCTTTTGAAGCAGGGAACCTACATTAATATTGACGCCGAACTGAAATCCGTTTACATTGTATGGATTTACAGGATCCAAAACGGTGTTATTTTGGGGGCGGTAAAAGTAAGAGGCATTTAAAATATCCAGGTAAGAAACTTTAGCCATAGAAACATCGTTTTTCACTGCTTCGGAAGAAATGGTCTGGATTTTCCGTTTTACGTAATTCTGCCTGGCCAGCGCAACATATTGTTCAATATCTGCCTGGTTTACCTGGCCCAGAATGGATTCTTGCGCAGATACCGAACTGCCAACAAGCATAAATAATAAAAGGGTTATAACTGAAATGTTTTTCATATAATTTTTGTGTGATATTAACCGGGCAATCTGTTAAACTTCTTCTTTCTGGATTAGCGCGGGAATGGTTTTTAATATAATTTTGAAATCGAGGAAAATGGAATAATGGTTGGCATAGTAATTATCGAGCTCTTTGCGTTCGCTCTCCGACATTTCTTTGCGGCCTCTTCTGCTGATCTGCCAAAGGCCAGTTAAACCTGCGGGGCCGTTAAAACGCGAAGACCATTTATTGGTGGTAAGCTGTTCTGCCTCGTAAAGTGGAAGCGGCCTGTTGCCTACCAGCGACATATCGCCGATAAATACATTGATCAGTTGCGGAAGTTCATCGATACTGGTTTTACGCAATATTTTGCCCAAACGGGTAATCCTCGGATCGTTGTTGAATTTTACAAAAGCAGATTTTCCATTTTTATTCCCTTCGTTGGCATATTGGTTAAGCGAAGCCAGCTCACCGATCATTTTATCGGCATCCTGGCGCATCGACCTGAACTTATAGAAATCGAATATTTTATAACCCGCACCTACCCGTTTACTCTTGTAAATGATGGCACCTTTAGATTCGAGCCTGATCATGATTCCGATGAGGATAAACAGCGGCGTTAATAATAGCAGGGCTGTTCCTGAAGCAATAATATCAAATAAACGTTTACTTAAGGGTATTTTGTAACGTTCCTGCATCTGCACGGAAAGCTCCATAATATTCGGCTTAATTGCTTTAAACCTAATGAGGAAAGCAATCCTGGAAATAAAATCAGCATGTGGAAAAGGATAAACGTAATAATCGTTTGCCCTTAGCTTTAAGGCCTTTTTCCTCGATTCAGCATTTTCTGTCGTACCAATCAGCACAATAATAAGGTGCTTTAATATCGGATGATCTCTGATAAAAGAAACCTGGTTAAACCACTCGGGGTTTTCATCCACTTCGATCAGTACCAGATCGGGAAGGCTTAAAAAAGTTTGTTGCTGGATGTAAGATTGAAAGTCATCGATAAAAATAACTTCTTTGGTATGTTTATCCAGGCATTCAAAAATAGCATCCCTCAATAATTTACCAAAGTAAACCGACCTTACATTGGCAACAGCAGTATCATTATTATGGCCGTTCATTATGCAATTAACCTGCTAATCTGGTTTTTCAAAATTGCCGGATCGAAGGGTTTTTCCATGTAACTGTCAATCCTCACCGACATATTTTTTATTTTATCTTCCAGGTTTTCTTCTCCCGAAAGCAGCATTACCGGTGTATTGCGGTAAAAACCACTGCATTTCAGGCTCTGGATAAATACGCTTCCGTCAAAAAACGGCATCCTTAAGCTCGAAATTACCAGATCAGGATCATTGCCTTCTTCGAGCCAGCTCAGTGCATCAATTCCATTGGTTTTAATGGTAAGCTTGTATTCGGGTGCAAGGATAAAGTTCAGTAATTTGCCAAGGTCCAATCCCCCGTCTACCAGGAGTATATGTTTTTTAACATATTTTTTGACGTTGTTCTTTAAAATAAGATTTTTCATTAACGTTAATTATGATATGGTATTCGTCATCTTCTACACATACCGGTTACTGATATATTTTTAAGATGCTGTAAAGGTCTAATTTCGCCTGCCGCCCATCAATAGCCCAATAGGGCTAATCCCTTCTGGCCGGGTTTTAAAACAACAAAAGCAGTTTTTTTTGTACGGAGGCATTCGCCAAATTGCGGGGTATTAAATTGATATGTTAGCTATGTTCCTTCAACAGAGATGATGTATTTTTTCTTTAATACGGTGGCGGTGCTGCCCACCATTACGCAGTTGTCTTCTACATCTTTGGTAATTAACGAGCCGGCACCAATGGTTACATTGTTTCCGATATTTACATCGCCAAGTATTACCACGCTGATGCCAATATCTACGTTATCACCAATCCGGGGTGCGCGGCCATAACTGCCGTTTTCTTTCATTTTGGCGCTGATGTTGGTAAGCTGCCTGATGTTACAGTTTTTACCGATTACTGTATTGCTGCCGATTACTGTTCCGAAACCATACTGGATCCTTAAACCCTTGCCAATTACAGCGCTTGAGTTGATTCCGATATTCATCAGCCAGCCTAAAGCAAACTTGTAAAGCAACAGGTACCAGAAAAAAATAAACCGTAAAATTCTGTAGCGGTAAATTAACGAGGAGATTCGGTAAAGGAGCATGATAATCCTGGACTTAAAATTCCCTTTATTGTTCTTCCAGTCCTGAAACACATAAAGTGATTGTTCCCGGCCTTCAGAAACCATTATTATCCGTTTTTATATTCATATACATTAAGGCGCATGGAAAAAAAACCGGGCACGCAATATCGCGTACCGATCCTTAGCCTTAGCTTGTACAAAGCTATTGCATACCATCAGCGTCCCAAATAGCCCTTAAGTACCAATAAACAGGAGCAAATGCATGCCCTTGCCATAGTGGAAATTATGGTGTTTTTTATTTAGGTTGAATAAACACGGGAGTTTCTGTTACCAGAACCTGTAAAATGCCATTTTTAGTGGTTACGGTTTTACCGGCCATTTCATCTTTACCAATGGCAGGTGTATAAATAATAGCCTCTTTGCTCTGGCCAAGGTCAAGATCGTATGATTTTGTTCTACCAACCTGATCGGGTATGGTCAGTACAAAGGTTTTTTTTCCGTTGAGCATGTACACATCAACCAGCGGATCTTTACTAAGGGTAGATTGATAGTGGTACTCTCCCATTAACCGGTTTGTTTGGAGTACGTAATCGGCTGAGGGCCTTTTAGAGTAATCCGGATTAATAAAACCCGATGAGGTATATTGCGTCCAGCTGTTTACATCCACATTCTCCAGCATGTAAAATATACATTTCGATATGCCTGATCTGGCATATAGCAAAGCTGTGCGCAGGTTCCAGTCGGCCTGTGTTACCATAGCGCTTTTATCGCCTATTTTTAAGGCTCTTTGTGGAGTATGCTCGCCTACATCGAAACCGGTTTCAGTCACCCACACTGGGATCCCGCCGTTTACCGATTTTGAAAAATCCTTAAATAATGCTGCCACCTTGCCCAGTTCAGAAAGCTCGGGTGCCATGCCTGCTGTTGCGTTGCCATAATTCTGGAAACCATCGTTAGAATACTGGTGGTAATTAATTACATCAAAACACAGATCAATCTGTCCGTTTGCTTTCATTCCCCTGTTGATTTTGCACCATGCCACCATTCTGCGTACAAAATCAGGATTTGGATCAGCCAGGCCGCCCATTACCACAATCATATCCGGATCTGCTGTTTTTACCCCAATGCCTTTACCCAGGGTACCTTTATGGCCATCGTAAAAAGCCGAAAGGTTTGCGGCATATTCTTCAGGAGATTGCTGTGCCAAAGGGCCTTTCCACCATTTATCACGCTCATTATCGCACTCCATATAAGTAATAAGGCCTAAACCTGCTTTGGGTGAATTTGGTGGATCATCCCGCCAGCGCACCGTAGGATCGGCCAGTAACAAACTTTTATCAACCAGTTTGTTAGCACCATAGCGCGCCGCCAGCTGAAAGCCAACACGTGCCTGTTTAATATAAGTGGCAGGTAAAGCGCGGTCTAAACCATAGGGCGCAGGAACGTTTTCGGCATCCCTTTTGCCTAAAGGATAGGTTTCCAAAAGCCAGTCCGGACAGCCCTTTAAATCCAGCAATACGTATTTACCGGCTTCTTTCATTCTCCGGTAAATCTGGTCATAATCCCAATCGCCCCAGTGTGAAGGGCTATAGGTAAATAACCCCTCCTTATTCTCAATTCTTTGCCAATCGAGGTAGTGCCTGATGCCTGTAAAAGATTTTATCGTCTGAAATCTGGATTCTTCAATCTGGCCGTGGTTAACATCCGAAGTAAAATTCCATTCGAAGGCATTTACGCCAAGAAAATCTTTAAATGGTGCTTCACTTACTGAAGTGTTGACCACATTATTTTCGGGCCCGGTGATGATGGCCTTATGGCAGTTGGGAAAAATGAAAATGATACAAACAGCGGCAGCAAAAATTACTCTCGTAAAACGGCTTTTCTTCATGAGCAGGGGATTGGACTACAAGGTAGCAATTTTATATTCCCGCAGCCCATAAACTGCATTATGTGCATAACTTAAGCATTTAACAGGGCAATTTACCCGGCTAAACGCTTATACAGATTCGCATATGATAAAAATGGTCTGTTTACTATCCAGTAAAAATATAAATTCGGTAAACTCATCGCTGATGTTCTTCTTAATCATGGTAACCTTTCCGCTGGATTGGTACTCATCCATTACCTCATCACCAATCTTAATTTTTTCCAACCTGGAAATGGGAGTACTATACGCTAATTTAATCATATCGGGGAAACTTAAATCTTATTAATATCGCCAGCTAAACCAGTGCATCACAAAACACCCGGAACAGAACTAATCGTCCGGCAGTGTGTAAAGGGGGATGACAACAAGGGGACAACAGGTTGCCGGCATTAAAGTTTTACGCTTATTGATTATGATTGATTTGTATGTGTTTAAACATACCTGGATGCATGATGCAGAGAAATAAAAGATTTTTTATGCCCAGCCATTTAACATAACCCGGGGTAATGGTAATGCACGAAGATTAGTTATAACTGTAATCTTTAAATTTATTAAGCGCCTCGATCTTGTTTTGAACATGCAGCCGCTTGTAGATGTTTTTACAGTGGTTCTTAACGGTATTCGGGCTGATAAAAAGCATTTCAGAAATTTCCTTGTACAATAAACCCTTACTCAGTAACGACAGCACTTCGAGTTCGCGTTCGCTGAGGCCTAAATCGATTTTTGGCCGGGCGGGCTGTCCACCGCGAACCAGGTTAATCACTTTTCTGGCAATATACGGACTCATGGGCGCGCCACCGTTGTAAAGTTCTATCAGCGCTTCATGGATCTCTGCCGAAGTACAACCTTTAACAATATAGCCCGATGCGCCGGCCTGCAGTGCGCTAAAGATTTTTTCATCGTTCTGAAAACCGGTACACATCAGAAATAGCGTTTTATCAAGCCCTTCCCTGCTCTGCATTACCAGGTCGATCCCTGACATATTAGACAGTTTAATATCTACAATGGCAATATCCGGACTTTCGTTCGGCAACTTTTCCAATGCTTCTTCAGCAGAGGAATAAACCCCTTTAAGTTCGAAAGATTTGTTTTCGAGAATGGTACTGGCCAGACTGTTCCTGTAAAGGCTGTGATCTTCAACAATGGAAACTGATATCATAATAATGCGTTTTTTTAAGTAATATTGTCAGATGCCTGTTCCCATCATTTCAACATATATCTTTTAACCCGCCATACCGGATTTATGCCGCTGATGATCAGATGATTTTTTTTTGAAGGGGAGACGATCTTTTTATCCTGCTTAAGCCGGACATGACAAACCTATAAAAAAGAATTGTTTTAGCTATGCCCTTTGATATCACTCAGTTAACAAGATTAATTATGACGAAATGAATAGATCGGGCATACAGTTTATGCATATTTCAGTATTACACAACTATGATAACAAAGCATTAATAAGTAGTATTAACAATACAAAATGCCCTTTAACTGCTCACTTTCGAACTTTGATCCAAAACCCCTATAAAAAATATGCAGCTAAATTATTACCAAGAACCGTTTGGAATTCCACCTATTTTGTTGGGGATATTAATTTTATTTCTGTTGTTCTTTTTGATCAGATATTATAAAAGAGCAAAAAAGTTCAAAAAGAAATACAAAAATCAGGCAGTTTTGATCAGAACTGAGAGAGACAGGATTAGTGGTGAACTGCATGACGAAATCGGATCCGGCCTCACCGCCATAAAATTATATGCCGAACATGCAGCCCGGACGAGACCCGATATTCCTGAACTGGGCGAAATGGAAGAAATGGTGAATGAGACAGCGATAAAAATCAGGGAAATCATATGGAGTTCAAATACAGACAGCGATAACCTGGAAAGCCTGATCTATTTTATCGATGAACAGATCAGAAAACTTTTTGAACACACCGATATTATTTTTTCTTCCGAGCTTCCTGAACATATTCCCCTTATTGAACTGGAAAGCCAGAGCAGAAGGGATTGCTACCTGATTATCAAGGAAATCGGGCACAATATCCTTAAACATGCCAACGCCACTACAGCAAAACTTCTGATTGAGATAGAAAAAAATCAGCTGATACTTTCTTTAAAGGATAATGGTATTGGTTTTGATCCCGCAGTTCAGAAATCTTCAGGGGTAGGAATGGAAAATATCAGGGTAAGGGCAGAACGGCTAAGGGCTGGCCTGATTATCGAAAATTACAGGGGCACCAGGGTCAGGATTAATATTCCAATGAAACACAATATTGCACACTAGGCAACAGATTTACACGCTTGAGCAATACCTTTAAATATTATAAACACCGCCTTTTATCCAAAAGGCAGTGTAAAAAATCATCCCTGATCATATGAAGAATACAAATGTAAGTGCGTTGTGTACGGCAAAAAATAGCCCTTTTCAGCTATCTTACTATAATGATATGAAGTTCTCCGCTTGTGAACAGAATTTTATCTGGTCTCTCACTTTATAGGCGGTATTATATGGTATTGATTCAGGTTATCGTTTTTAAAAATATATACCGGGTGGGTATAATCCCCATGTCCAGATTATTTCCCCTGTAACTCGGAGATACCGGGTGCAATGCTCGAAGGGATAATGCTCCTGTTTACCACCCTTACCACATCCCAGAAATAGCTGCCATTTTGATCAAGACCACCCATGATGCGTACTTCGTAAGGTTTTCCCAGGTAGCTTGTAGAAACCTCAAGAAAGTCGTTTTCTATATCCAAGGGTTTTAGTGCAGGTTTAAAACGTTTTAATATTATTTTTTTGAAACTGTCGAATTCGGTATGATTAAGCATAGGTTGATGTAGCTTGATGATTTAAAGTTCTGATAGTTCCAACTTTTATGCCAGTTAGCCATTTACTCATAATTAGTTGACCAAAATAGTGTTTCAGGGGATTAACGGCAGCTTTCATAGAGTTAAAACCGAAATTTTATTTATTTTAAATGAAAAAGCCGCTTGATAAAAATACAGCATTTCATGATATAGTATCATTTAAACTACAGATTTCTGACTACCCGGATTTAGTTTACCGGCCATCTGTGTAAAGTTTAAGTAAAAAATTTACCAACAGATTTTAGTTCATTGCCTTTAAACAAAAGGATTATCAAATCATGTGGTAAAAATCTGAAAGTTACTTTGAAACCTTCCCAACATCGGCGGCAACAAATCATTAAAAATTGTTCAAACTGGTTAACTGTCATAGCCGAATCCATTATTACAAGATCAGGTAAGCAGTAGCGTAATCGATTCAGCACTATGAACTTAAAACGAAACCTTTCTACCTGCACTCTACCGAATGGCCATATCCACCCGTATTTTTAGGCGACAAAAACGGAATACCAAGACCGGCTGATCGCATAATAAGTAAAGCTCCCATGAAAAGCATCATCCAGGGGATAAGCTTGCTGGTATTAAAACGGATATATTTTTTCAGAAAAATCCCACCAAGCGAAATCATCAGCATTAAGGGCGTAGTACCCAGGCCGAAAAGAAACATAAAAGCCGCACCAGCCTGAATATTACCGGCATTTAATGCTGTTGCAAGGGCAAGGTAAACCATTCCGCAGGGAATAATGCCGTTAAGCATGCCCGCAAACAACCCCCATAATTTTAAGTTAAACACCTTCCCCATTAATTTACTCAGCGGGTTCATGGCCTTTAACTGGATGGTTGTAAACCGGTTTTTATAGTTTCTATTAAACTGTAATAATGTAAATAGAATCAAGAGGAAGCCAATAAGCATACTCAACGTTTTCTGATCGCTGAATAAGCGGATGCTGTTTCCTAAAATGCCCACCAGCATACCCAGCACAGTATATACCATCACCCTACCCAACTGATAGAACAATAGTTGCAGGGCACTTTGAAAAAAATCCGCTTTTCTGAATGGCATGCCAAGCATAATTGGTCCGCACATTACTGCACAGTGGAGGCTTCCGAACAGTCCCATTAAAAATGCCAGTGGCAAATAATCTGTCATAAGGTGATGTTATTTTTAAACAGATATGCTTTGCCCCCTGTATGCCACGAAAGGTTGATAAACCACATCCCCTTCGCCATTTTAGTTTTATCTACCAGGATAAGGTGCGAAGTACCTGCAGTAATCCCTTTCAGTTTAACATCATCGTCGCTGTTGGCAGGGCGCATCAGCACGAGTTCGTATTGCGCGCTGTCTTTTAATTGTATTACTACCTGCGTATTGGTGATGGTAATTTCAGGCTTCGCATTATCATTTAATACATTTTGTTTGGCATCGTATTCTGCATTATAATTGATTCCCTTTTCGTAATAATTTTCTTCAATTAAGGCATCCCTACCGTGCACATGGAACATGTAAATTACCATCCCCACAATAAATGCCATAAATGCAAGCATGCCCATTACTATTTTTGTTCCCCAGTTCATAGTTATAACTTTTTAATGATAGAATGAGTGAGTTACCAATGAGTGAATGAGTGCGTTACCAATGAGTAAATGACTGAGTTTTGAATGAGAGAATTATTAATGAGTGAGTTTTAAATGAGAGAATGTTTAAGGCAAATCGCAGATTCAATCATTAATATTTTAATCATTTCATAATTATTTCACTCTACCATTCATTTTAAAATTCTCTCAATCTATCATTTCTTCATTCACTAATTCAATCATTATTTCAATCTATCATTCTCTAATTCAATCATTCTCTCACTCCATCACTCTATTATTCACTTTCCGGTTGTGCGAAAAAACTTGTGCTTGCCGTACTCAAAATCTCGCCATTGGCAACAACTTCGAACACTGCATCTGTTTTATATTTTTTAACCGAATTATTTTTCCTGACCAAAAAGAACGTGAGGTGCACGGTACCTTCTTTTGGTAAAACACTGGCATGCTGAATAAAATCGATCTGATCATTACTATCCTGCGACCTGAAAGTAAATTTTACCGCTTTATTGGTTTTATTTACCAGCTCTGCATTGTACAGGTTAGTCGTTTTATCAGTCCCTCTGCTTTGGTATAAAGTACCGCTGGCCCTTAAAACGGTGGTCTGGATGTTTTCTCTTTTATAAATAAGCGAAGAGAAAACCATTAATACCACGAATAAAACCGCAGCATAACCGTAAGATTTTAAACCAATTTTATATGGTTTACGCTCTGCAATAAAATCCTGGTTAAAGAAACCGATCAGGTTTTTGGGTTTGCCTGTTTTAAGCATCACTTCGTTGCAAGAATCGATGCAGGCGGTACAATTTACACATTCAAGCTGTGTTCCCTGGCGGATATCGATACCTGTAGGGCAAACCTGTACGCAAAGTCCGCAATCAATACAATCGCCTGTTTTTTGGACTGATGCATTTCGCTGTAAGCGGCCACGGGGTTCGCCCCTGGTAAAATCGTAAGCTACCACCAGGCTCTGGTTATCGAGCAGCACGCCCTGAAGCCTTCCGTACGGACAGATTACAGTACACACCACCTCGCGCGCATAAGCAAAAACACCATAAAATATAAGCGTGAACAGCCAGATGGAGATAAAACCAGAAACATGACCTGCAATAGGTTCGGTGATGATTTTCAGCAGTGCATCTGAGCCGATTATATAAGCCAGAAAGGTGTTGGCGATGGCAAAAGAGATGAGCAGGAAAATAAAATGCTTGCTTCCTTTTTTCCATATCTTTTCGGTGTTCCAGGGCCCCTCATCCAGTTTCTTTTGCTTATTGGCGTCGCCCTCTATCCAGTATTCTATCCTGCGGAACACCATTTCCATAAATATAGTCTGCGGACAGGCCCATCCGCACCACAACCTGCCCAATACCACTGTAAAACAAACAATAAAGATGATGAAGATGAGCATGGCGAGTGCGAAGAGGTAAAAATCCTGCGGAGTGAAAATTAACCCAAAGAAAACAAATTTTCTTTCGATGAAATTCAGCAGCACCAATTGCTCGCCGTTAAGTTTTAGAAACGGACAAGAGAACAGTAATAACAGCAGTACGTAACTTACCCATTTCCGGTAATTGTACAATCTACCCGACGGTTTTTTAGGGTAAATGAAATTTCTGCCCCTGCCCTTACTTTCCGGTTTATTTTTTGGTAACATCGGCTTGGTTTACACTATCTTTCGCAACTTTCATCTCGTTGTCTTTTAAGTCTTTCTCTTCGTATTTTTCACCCTGAGGGGATTTGGCACCGGCAGGATTGCGGCCTTTTAACGACAGGATGAAATTTGCCACTGCACTGATCTGTTTAGGATTCAGGTTTTTCTCCCAACTGATCATCCCCTTTTCCGGTACACCATATTTAATCGTTTTAAACACATTGTTGATGCCTCCGCCATGCAACCAGTAATCGTCAGTTAAGTTTGGGCCAATCACACCCTGGCCTTTATCGCCATGGCAAACCACACAGTTGGTGTTAAAAATAGTTTTTCCATCTGCCAGTACCATTGGTGTATTATCAAACTTCACAGAGTTTTCGTCTATCGTATTGGCCGATTTTTCGAGATATGCAGCTTTTTCTACCTGGGCTTTGGCCATTTCATTTTCGTATTCTTTATCCTGCAGATCGCCATAACCACCAATGTGGTAGTAAAAAAGATAACCTGCAGCGAAAATCATCGTACCGAAAAACAAGAAGTTGAACCAGGCCGGCACCGGGTTGTTCAATTCTTTAATGCCATCATAAGCATGATCGATAACCAGGTTCTTTTCCTCTTCAATGGGCTTTAAACCCAATAATTTTGCCCAGACAGAAGGTTTTACGGGTTTCTGTTTTAACCAGCTATCGTAATCGAGAACCTCCTCTTTTACAGGTTTACTGTATGGAGTCGGGTTCAACTGTTCCTGATACATAACCTTAAAGGCATTAAGCAATGTTACCGAAACAAAAAGCAGTACCAGTGCAAAAAGCAGAAGCAGGATAATGAGTATTTCAGATTGGCTGAGTCCTAATCCGGGCTGAGAAGGTGCTATGGCTTCTGCTGTTTTTTCTTCAGCAGCATAAGTTGCCACGGATAAAAACAGTGATAATAACAATAGTTTAATCTTCTTCATATTGATTGGTTTTATTGTCTTGAAAAGGGATTTCGCTCATGGTTTTGATATGGCCTTTGCTTAATTTGAAGAGGTAAACCCCAACAATTACAAAAAACACCATGAACATAAGCAGAGAGGTTACGAGGTATATTTCGCCACCAGCTAAATTTTTGATCTGATTAAACATATTTTATTGATTTGAAGGAATCGTTTCTTTATTGGCTTTGATATCGGTACCCAATCGTTGCAGGTAAGCGATAATCGCCACAATTTCGCGGTCGCTTTTAACTTTAATGTTGTTCTGTTTCAGGTCCAGCGCAATTTTTTCGGCCTGTGCTTTTAAATCCTCATTGGCATGTTTGTCATAACCTTCGGGATAGGGAACGCCAAGGGTTTGCATGGCCCTGATTTTACTTGCTGTGGTGGTGATATCGAGTTGTTGTTCGATAAGCCAGGCATATGGCGGCATAATACTTCCCGGCGACATAGACGTAGGATCAACCAGGTGGTTGTAATGCCAGGCATCAGAATATTTTCCACCTACGCGGTGAAGATCAGGACCGGTACGTTTGCTGCCCCATAAAAACGGATGATCGTAAACAAATTCTCCGGCTTTGCTGTATTCGCCATAACGTTCGGTTTCTGAGCGGAAAGGCCGTACGGTTTGCGAATGGCAGTTTACACAACCTTCTCTGATGTACAGGTCCCTGCCCTGCAACTCGAGCGCGGTATATGGTTTTACACTTGCAATGGTGGGCACGTTAGATTGAATGGTAAAAGTCGGCATCATTTCTACCATCCCTCCAATAAGGATAATGATCAGCGAAAGCACCATAAATTTCATCGGTTTACGCTCCAATACCCTGTGCCAGGCCTTATCGTCTGGGCTACTGTCGACTACAATTTTGCTTAAAGGCATAGCTTCGGCAGCTTCATTGGCTACAAGTTTAGCCCCAAGCATGGTTTTGGCCAGGTTATATGTCATTGCAATTACCCCGGTTAAATAGAGTGCACCTCCAATTGAACGCAGCACATGCATCGGGATAATCTGCAACGTGGTTGCCAGGAAATTAGGGTACTTCAATAAACCTTCAGGGGTAAATTCTTTCCACATCAAACCTTGCGTAAAACCTGCCCAATACATAGGGATGGCATAAAAAAGGATTCCCAGTGTACCGATCCAAAAGTGGAAACCTGCCAGTTTTTTAGAGTAGAGTTCGGTTTTATAAATACGCGGGATTAACCAGTACAATACTCCGAAGGTTAAAAAGCCATTCCAGCCTAAAGCGCCAACGTGTACATGGGCTACAATCCAATCAGTAAAATGTGCTACCCCGTTAATCTGTTTTAACGATAATAAAGGACCTTCAAAAGTGGCCATACCATAAGCGGTAAGGGCAACCACCATAAATTTAAGGGTAACATCTTCCCTTACTTTATCCCAGGCACCACGGAGGGTTAATAAACCGTTAATCATACCGCCCCAGCTTGGCGCGATGAGCATGATGGAAAAAGCAACGCCTAATGATTGTGCCCAACCGGGTAATGAAGTGTATAATAAGTGATGGGGACCAGCCCAGATGTAAATAAAAATGAGCGACCAGAAGTGCAGGATACTCAGTTTATAAGAGTAAACAGGCCGGCCGGCCATTTTTGGAAGGAAGTAATACATCATGCCCAGGTAAGGCGTAGTAAGGAAAAATGCCACGGCATTGTGCCCGTACCACCATTGCACCAAAGCATCCTGAACGCCTGCATACACATAGTAGCTTTTCATAAAAGAAATGGGAAGCTCAAAAGAGTTTACAATGTGCAATACTGCAATGGTAACAAAAGTAGCAATGTAAAACCAGATGGCCACGTAGAGGTGACGCTCTCTTCTTTTAATAATGGCACCAAACATATTGATGCCGAAAACCACCCAGATGATGGTAATGGCAATATCGATTGGCCATTCAAGCTCAGCATATTCGTGTGAGGTGGTAAAACCCAGCGGAAGGGTAATTACAGCCGATAAAATGATGAGCTGCCAGCCCCAGAAGTGGATCTTGCTCAGCACATCACTAAACATTCTGGACTTTAGTAAACGCTGAAGCGAATAATAAACACCCATAAAAATGGCGTTCCCGACAAAGGCGAAAATTACGGCATTGGTGTGCAAAGGCCTGATCCTTCCAAAAGTGGTGTACTGGCTGCCCATATTCATTGCAGGTTTAAAGAGCTGCATGGCAACAAGCAGACCAACGGTCATCCCTATAATTCCCCAAACCAGGGTGGCAATGCCAAAGTTTCTGACAATCCTGTTATCGTAAGTAAATTTTTCTAGCTGCATAATAGAAGCGGAATTTTGTATGTTTTGTACACCAAAGGTATCCTGCTGCCCGGAGATAAAGGATGATGGTGGTTAGCTGGAAAAGTGATCTTCTTCACTTTTTTCGGCAATCACCTCATCGTCGAATAATACGCGGATACCAGGGGTATGCACATCATCATTCTGCCCGGTTTTATAAGCCCAGAAGAAGGCACCCAGAAAAATAAGCGCCATTAAAACGCTGCAGCCAACTAAAAAGTAGAGGATGTTCATATCAGGTTATTTTTACGGGCAAACCAACGGGTTGCCAGGGTGGTAAATAAAATAATGGTCACAGTGCTAACAGGCATCAATACCGCGGCCACCAATGGGTAAAGTGTGCCCTGTACGGCGAAGTAGATGCCAATGCAGTTATAGGCAATGGCAATAGCAAAGCTTATCTTAATCACTTTAAGCCCGTCTTTACTAAGCTGGATAAAATGCGGCAGGAGGTTTAATCCGCCGCCCTGCAGAATGGCATCGCAGCCTGGGGTAAAATTATTGATGTTATCGGTTATAGCGATGCCAAAATTGCTTTGTTTTAAGGCTCCGGCATCATTTAAACCGTCACCCAGCATCATTACTTTATTCTCGTTTTCCTGGAGGTTTAAAACAGCATCCAGTTTTTGATGCGGCCGCTGCCCGAACCTGATGGTGGTATTTTCAGGAAAAATGGTGGTAAGCATAGACCGGTCTTTATCGGTATCGCCTGATAAAACCTGCAGGTTAAATTTTGAGAGTTTCGAGATCAGCTGTGCCAATCCTGGCCGCCATTGCTGTTTGATGTCAAAGCAACCTTTATAAATATGATCAATCACAATATGCACACCGGTTTCGCCAGCCGGTTTTACGGTTAGAGGCAACATGGATAAATGCCCCGCATAAATAGTATGATGGTTAATCTGCGCTGATAAACCTCTACCCACCACCTCTTTATAACCGTTAAGTGAATAAAATCTTTCAACATTTAAAGCTTTCAAAATATGCCGGCTTAAGGGATGGGTAGAGTTGCGCAAAAGCGAAGCCACAACCCGTTTTTCCTCGTTTGTCAGGGATCCGCTAAAAGCGATTTCAGCATTTTCATTACTGGTCAAGGTGCCCGTTTTATCAAAAATCAGGGTATCACATTTGGCGAGTTCTTCAACGGCATCTGTATTTTTCACATAAAATCCTTTTTTATCAAAAACAGATAAGATGGCCGATAAAGTGAAAGGCGTGCTTAAAGCCAGTACACATGGACAGGCCACAATAATGACCGCGGTAAATGCCGACCAGGCCTTATGGCTATCGTTTTGAAACAACCAGTAAGCTGTAGCCGAAAATGCGATCAGAAAAACTCCAAGGCTGAAATATTTTGCCACAGCATCGTTAAAATTCTGCTTTTCGATGTTGTTTTTATAATGTTCATTGTTCCAGAGTCCGGTAAGGTAGCTCTGCGAAACCGGCTTGATTACTTCAAGTTCTATGGCTTCGGTGGTTTGCCTCCCTCCTGCGTAAATGATTTCGCCCAATACTTTATGTATCGGCTCCGATTCACCCGTAACAAAACTCATATCTACCCAGGCATCGCCTTTCATTAAAATGGCATCTGCAGGCACTAATTCACCATTTCTGATCCACAACCTGTCGCCTGTTTTTACATCGCTGATGGATACAGGTTTTTCTTTGCCGTTTTGTAAGGTGGTAACGGCAATCGGGAAATAAGACCGGTAATCGCGGTCGAAAGAAATGTGGTGATAAGTTCTTTGTTTGAGCCATTTACCCATTAAAAGCAGAAACACCAAACCGGTTAAGGTATCGGCAAAACCTGGTCCGGTGGTAAAAATGACTTCGAAAGCGGTACGCAAAAATAAAACGGTAATAATTAGCGCCAATGGGGTATCTAAGTTGATGTGTTTGTGTTTAATGCTGGTAATGGCAGAGGTAAAATAATCGCAGCCGCAATAAAAAGCAGCAGGAATGGAAAATGTAAGGTTCAGCCAGCCAAACAGCGACTGAAATTGCTTTTCAAAACCTGATAATCCAAAGTATTCGGGAAAACTAAAGAGCATAACATTGCCCGTTAAAAAGCCGGCGACCGCAATTTTCAGCACTAAAGCTTTATCAACCGAAGAACTGTGTTCCTTTACCACATCCTGCAAACTGATCAGGGGTTCGTAACCGATCTGGTTTAAGGTTTCTACGAGCTGCCTCAAAGAGATTTCGTCATGATTGAAGCTTATGGTCACTTGTTTTTTAAGGAAATCGATCCGAGAGCTGAAGATAGCGGGATTGATTTTATAAAGGTGCTCTAACAACCAGATACAGGAGCTGCAGTGGATGGCGGGAATGTAAAATGTAATGATGCACGAACTTTCATGTTTATAATCGAGCAGCTGATCAATAATTTTAGGCTCATCGAGGTAGGCTAAATGGCTTTCATTTTTTAACTGCCGGCCCGGATTATTGTTGTACACATAATAATTGCAAAGGTTGTTTTCGGAAAGGATTTTGAAAACAGCCATACAGCCTGCACAGCAAAAATCTTTATCTTCTGTTTGATATTTTACCTTGGGCAGATCTTCCCCACAGTGGTAGCAAATGGCTTTGGTTGTGGTTTTATTTTGATCTTCCATTGTAATCGTTTTTTAAATTGATGAACTGAATAGTTGCGTTTTAGGCTGCTTAAGCCATAATTTCTCGTCGAATGCCATGCAAACATTCCTCAGGAAGGATTTTCCTCTGGCGGTAATCCTGATTTCTTTTTCGGTTACACATATCAGTTTATCGTGCAATAAAGGCAAAAGCCTGCCATATACAGATTCAGGAATCCCTTCCTTATAAACTGTATTTTCTTTGCACATGATGTTGAGGATGTGTTTTCTTACCTCAAGATCTTCATCTGTAAGAAAATGCCCCTTTTCTACAGGCAATGTGCCCAGGTTCATTTTATCCAGATAGGCCTCTACTGTTTTAGGGTTCTGTGCGAAGGCTGTCCAACAGTCGCTGATGGAAGAAACCCCCAAGCCAATAAGCAAGTGGGTATGCTGACTGGTGTAGCCCATAAAATTCCGGTGAAGTTGCTGTTCGGTCATCGCCTGGAATAAAGAATCAGTTGTGAGTGCAAAATGATCCATCCCTACATCCTTATAGCCCGCACCATCCAGTAATTGCCTTCCTGAATGATAAAGCGCGAACTTTTCATCTCCTATGGGGATATCTTTTTCGGTATAATGCCTTTGGCCGGGCTTTAACCAGGGCACATGTGCGTAACTGTAAAAGGCAATCCGGTCTGGCTGCATCGCAATTACTTCTTTTATGGTATCTGTCAGGCCCCGAATGCTTTGTCCGGGAAGGCCATAAATCAGATCGAAATTAACCGAGGTATAACCGATTTCCCTGGCCTGCGTCGTAATTAACGCAACCTGCTCTGGTGTTTGAAAACGGTTAATCAAAAACTGGACTTTAGGATCAAAATCTTGTATCCCTAAACTTAATCTCCTAAAACCGAGTTTGTAAAGTGTTGTTAAATGTCCGGTGGTGGTATTGGCCGGGTGAGCCTCAAAAGAGAGTTCGGCATCAGGCGCCAGTATGGCGTTTTCAAGTATGCCGTTAATGAGCAATTCGAGGTTTTCTGCACTAAAAAAAGTAGGCGTTCCCCCACCCAGGTGCAATTCTTTTAATTTGGGTTTCTCCCTTAAGGCATCTACATACATGCCCCATTCTGCAAGTACAGCAAGGATATATGGCACCTCTACCGAATGATTTTTGGTAATGCGGGTATTACAGCCACAATAGGTACATAAACTTTCGCAAAATGGAAGGTGGATATATAAACTGATGCCTTCGTTTTTGTAACTTAGATAAGTATTGGCAACACTACCCAGCCAGCCATTTGCACTAAAATTTTCAGTATCCCAGTATGGAACAGTTGGATAACTGGTATATCTGGGCGCGGCAACATTATATTTTTTAAGTAAGGCAGCGGTGTTCATTATTTTAGCGCTTTAATGGTTGCACAATTGTTCTGGCAGCAACAGGCTTTGCCTACACATTTACCCGCTGCCCATTGATCGAGGTTTTTAACCACCTGTTCCATCCTTAATTTTGGATCTGCATCTTTTGATGCGAGAGGCACATTTGCTACTTTCATTCCGGCAAAACCTGCGGCTTTTAAGTCGAGATGATCGGTTTCGGATGATGAGGTTGCAATGTATTTGATGCCCAGCGCCTTTAATCCCAGAATCATAGGTTCACTGAGCTCGTCGTTGTTAAAAACCAAGAGGGCTTCCTTTCCGGTTGCAAATGAAAGCGTATCAGCCGTTAAGCTGTTGGCGATTATGGTAATATCATGTTTTTTATAATTGGCCAGTACCAACCATTCCTTTTCATCGGACTTAATGTTGTAAGCTATTGCTTTCATATACAGTGTTTATGTACACAAAACTATGGATGAAATGTAAGGCAACAGGTGAGGATGCTTAGAGAAAAAAATGATAGTGGTTACTTTTTTGAGTGTGGAGTTGGGCGTTTGTAGGAGGATGGTTATTACCATAGATTTCTCGGCTGCGTTGCACTTTGCTCGAAATGACGGATCTCTGTGGGAATTAATGATCAATTTTCAGTTGGCAATTTGCAGTTACCAATTTACTAATGACCAATGAACCAACCTATTAGATAGATTTAGCTTCGCTGAGCCTTCGGGTTCTCGACTGCGTTGCACTCCGCTCGAAATGACGGATCTCTGTGGGAATTAATGATCAATTTTCAGTTGGCAATTTGCAGTTTACTAATGACCAATTTACTAATGACCAATAATCAATCCTCAGTTAACCCGATAAACTAATAACCCCATAAACCAAACTACTACTGCTTAATATTCTTAAGTTTTTCGATAGATAAAATATTAATGGCATTACCGGTTTTATCAATCAGTTTTTCGTCTTTAAAATCAGCGAGCATCCGGCTTACCGTTTCGCTGGCGGTACCTACCAATGCGGCCAGGTCATCTCTGGAGATGCGGATGGTGCAGCTATCAGTCTTGCCATCGCCAAATTTTATGGCCACCTGCAGCAAGGCTTCGGCCACCCGTTTTCTAACCGAAGAGTAAGCCAGTTGAAGCATCTGTTTTCCTTTATCTCGTACATTGCCTGATAATAAAGCAATAAACGTTTTAGACACTGCCTGATGGTTAAGCAGGTATTCCATAAAATCGGCTTTGGGAATCTGGATAATTTCTGATTCGGTTAAGGTTGCTGCATTTTCGGCATACACCTCCCCATTGCATAAACTTTCGTAGCCAAAAAAATCACCATCATGATAAAGTCCCGATGAAAGTTCCCTGCCGTCCTTAAATCTTTTGTAGGTTTTTACCTGTCCTCTGTTGATATAATACAGGTGGGCCGGCTCATCGCCTTCTACATAAATAATCTGTTTATTTCCTACCGGTCTAGATTTACCTTTTTTACGGAGTTCATCCATTACCGTTTCGCTGTTACCTGCAACGGCGTTGAAACCTGCCGATTGCTGTTTTTTCTTAAACCTGCTTTCTATCGCTTTAAACAATTCGATGTCGTCAAAAGGTTTGGTCAGGTAATCATCCGCACCCATTTCCATCCCTTTCCTCATATCCGCCCGTTCTGTTTTTGCGGTGATGAAAATAAAAGGGATATTGGCGGTTTTTGGGTTTTTGTTTAGCAGGTATAATACGCCGTATCCATCCAGTTCGGGCATCATAATATCGCATAATATTACATCCGGGAGGTGATTTACGGCCATTTCTACCCCTACCTTACCATGTTTAGCGGTAAAAGTTTCGTATCCGGCCAGATCGAGCACTTCGGCAGTGCTTTCCCTGATGTCGTTATTGTCTTCAATAATTAAAACTTTCTTCTTCATCGGATTTGCCTCTAAATTACTTGTTAAACGGGAAGATAAGCGTAAAAACCGCACCCGAATTTTGTTCACTCTGGCAGCTAACCGTTCCATTCATAAGGCCTACGTATCTTTTTACAATGTTAAGACCCAGGCCTGTACCCGGAATATCGCCGGTATTGTGTGCCCTGAAAAAAGGCTCAAACAGGTTATTATGATCAGCCTCCGGAATGCCAATACCGTTGTCTTTTACTTCCAGAATCAGTTCATGATCCTTTAAAATAGAATTAAACTGGATCAGGGTGTCTTCACCAGAATATTTGATCGAATTGGAGATCAGGTTGATCACGCAGTTTTTCAACAGGTTCGGATCGAGGTAAACTTCTGCCGTTGTTCCGGTATGCTCATAAATAATATGCTGGTTCTGTTTAGTCATCATCTGCATCTCTTCGGCTATTTCTTCGGCAAAGCTGATGATGTTAAAAGATTGTGCGGATGCTTCTACTTTCCCTGCCTCTAGTTTTTCAAGTGAGAGGAAATCATTTAAGATCGTAGTGAGGTTATTAATGGAATTTTTGATCTTTAAAGTATGTTTTTCTACACTGGCCACATCCTGTTTGGTGGTGTATTTATCAATCAGGGAAGCCGACAACTGAATGGAGCTCAGCGGAGTCCTGAACTCATGCGAAGCCATGGAAACAAACCTCGTTTTAAGCTGATTAAGCTCTTTTTCCTTTTGAAACAGTGCCCGCATGTTTTCTTTGGCCATCTCCAGTTCCGATACCAGTTTAACCAGATCCTGTGTGCGCTCCTTGATCTTTACTTCGAGTTTTTCAGTATAGCTTTTTATCTGTTCTTCGTTCGCTTTTTCTTTGCTTAGGTCGTGGATAAAACCCGTGTAGATTTTACGGTCGCTAAATTTAATTTCGCTAACGCCCAGCCTGAACGGAAAAACAGAACCATCTTTACGTTTACCCGAAACCTCTCTCCCAACGCCGATAATGTGTTTCTGCCCGGTATGCTCGTACCTCGAAAGGTATTCATCATGCCGCGAATGGTCAGGCTCGGGCATTAAAACCGATACATTTTTACCCACCAGTTCTTCTCTCCCATAACCAAAAAGCTCAAGCGCAGCAGGATTTAAGTGTTCTATAATCCCCATGTCATCAATGGTAATAATCCCATCAATGGCGTTTTCAATAATTGCATCTAAAAATTTCGACCTGTCCATTTAATGCTTCAAGTATATCGTTGTAAATATAGAAAAGTTATTACCGATCTTTTTTCCTTATCCGATAATCAGTGCATCCAGTTTATCTTCCGACTTCGCCAGCTGCTCATACAAACCCTTTAGCTCTCCTGTGGTTTGATCTGCAACTTCATTAAAAAGCTTTTTATAATAATTGATTCCTTCAGCCAGTTGCTGCTTAAATCCATTTAACTGTTTTATTTTTTTATCGCTGAAACTTTGAAGTTGCTTTTTGATATCCTCCTGAAGGTAATTGATATAAAGATTAAGTTCTTTGATAAATACATGAGGCCTTTCTACCTGCGCCAACAGGTTAATTTTTCCGTAAATGTGGCCAACCATCTCGTCAAACGAATATACATCAGAAAAGTAGGCCAGGTTTGGCCCGGGACAAATGGCTACTGCCTTGTTTTCTTTAGGTTTAAGGATGTTGTATTTTAAGTAGGTGGAAGAACAAAGTCCCTCGCAAAGACAAATTTTTTCGGTCACCTCATTAAATTGCTTTTCATATTCTTCTTCAGATAATCCGGCGGCTTTAAGGCTTTTTATTTTTAAGTGCTGGTATTCGCGCGATGCAGTACAAATGGCCTGATCGGTAAATTCGGTATTGTTGCAAAGGTATTTCTTGGTGCATGGACTTCCTGGCCTGCCTTTGTCGATTCTTTCTGTCCGCTGAAGATCTATTGTACTGTTTCTGAAATTATTAAAGTGGATACCCAGCGGAGAGGCACCGCTCAGGTAAAAATCGTCTTCTTTTGCAGCAGCTAACCTGGTTAACGTATTGGCATCTACATTGGTTACTTCGGGTACGAGTAAAAAAGGACTTCCCCAGCCTGTGGCATCAAGATGATAATGTTGCAGCAGAAACCTATGCTCTGCAGCAGTGCCGATTCCACCCTGTACCGTAATCCGTTGTTTAAGCTGTTTGTTTATAACAATTCCCTTTTGCGTTAAGGCAAGCTGATATTGGTTAAAAAGCTCCTGACGCATTTCGATTTTTTTGATTTTAAACTCTTCGAGGATAGGCCCCAGCAAATAGCCTTCTGTGGCAAACGCATGCCCGCCACAATTTAAACCAGATTCGATCCTGAATTCTGACACCCACAGTCCTTTTTTGGCCAAAAATTTAGCCTGGATCAGGGCTGACCTGAAATCGCTCACTTTTAAAATAATCTGCTTGCTCAGCAAACCCTTTTCATCCGGGAAAAAATCTCCGAAATTTTCCATGTAACTGTATAATTTCGGGTTCATCCCCGCAGATAGTACCACAGATGCACTCAATTTACTTTCCGCAAAACCACGCAATGCAGATAATGCATCGGTATTTATATCGCCCGAATATTCGCCGTCAACGTAGTTCATTTTATCAACCTTAGCCATAATATTTACATCTATGGTTCCCATCCGCATGGCATTTTTCAGCACAGATTGAAAGCTTTGTTTCGCTTCTCCTTCGGGATACTCCATCATCAGTTCGTAACCATGTTTTAACCTGGAGGTATCTGGCAAAAGCTCGAAATACCGACAGAGATCGCTTCCCACCATAAAATCCTGTTGTTTTAGAGCTTTAAAATCCTGGTTGATACAATCAGATAAAAAATTAAGGTAGGCCGTAATGCGCCGGCTCCGGCTATCGGTTTCACTTTTGGGAATCGCCTCGAAATCCACAGCCCTGTTTTGCGAGTGATAAGCGCGCATACGCTCTACCAGTTCATCATCAACGATAGAAAGTACAGAAGAAATGCCATACCTGGCAACTTTTAAAGGAGTATCAATGGAGTAACCGAGGCCCAATACGGGAATATGAAATGAATGTAACATGGTGTTTTTTGGTATAAACCGGCTTTTTATAAGGCGAAAAGTCAGCTATTTTATACCGCAAAACTACCCTGCTTTAATTAATCTGGTGGTGATGCGCATCAAGGCAAAAAATGAGCAGGATCACTTTTTTAATCAACTTGCAAACGAGCTTCTGTAAGCTTTAAGGCTCATCCCCTTTTGCGATTTAAAGAATTTATTTAAATGACTTTCATCGGTAAAGCCCAGTTCAAAAGCGATCTCATTGATGCGCATATCGCTAAAACGCAAACGTGCTTCTACCAGTTTAATCCTTAAATTGGCAATATATTGTTGGAGCGTTTCGTTGGTTTGTTTCTTAAAATACTTGCCAAAATAGTTTTCTGAAATGCCAAATTCAATGCTGAGTTTTTCTGCCCTTAGCTTTTCGGGACTATAAATATTGGCTTGAATATAGTTTAAAAGTGCCAATGTTTTTTGTTCCGAATCTTCCTTCACACTGGCTGGCAAATATTTGGCAATATTACGGGCAACCAATACTATCATCGTATCAACCATTTTGCCAATCAATTCTTTATTGTAAAGATCACGTTTTACATACTCTGCAATCATGGCTTCGGTAAGCGACTTAATTAAAGGTTTATCCGAAAAATTTTTAAGGATACAACCGGGCTGGTGACTGGCATTTTGAAGGATGTATTCCAACCTTTTCACATCATCGGTATGGAAATCCTTTGAGCGGAGGTACACATTCCCAAAGCGAAGAAAGAAAAATTCGGTAGTAGTTGCTATTTCAAACGAGTGACAATCATCGGGTGTAATCAGGAACATATGTCCGGGCTGGTAATCGAATTTATTGTTATTGATGCACTGCTTTCCGGTACCGGAGAGAATATAAACCAATTCGAAAAACAGGTGTTTATGGCCATTTTTAGGGCATTCATCTAATTTCTGATAACTAATTTCGAAGGGCTCGTATAATGTTTCGCTATTCATCCTGCACAAAATTAAGGCGCAAATTTACCAATAAAAAGCAAATTTATACCGTAATATAAAACTTTATCAGTTTATATTTGCTATACAAAAAAAATAATTAACCATTAAATAATTGATCAGCCATGAAAGCCATAGGATTTAAAACCTCACTCCCTATAAATGAAAGCGAAAGTTTTATCGCATTTGAAACATCCGTTCCACAACCAGAAGGACGCGATATCCTGGTAAAAATAAATGCCATCAGCGTAAATCCGGTTGATTATAAAATCCGCCAGAACAGTGCAAAAGATACCGTACTGGATACACCAAAGGTTATTGGCTGGGATGCAGCTGGCACCGTTGAAGCCATTGGTGAGGGCGTTACATTTTTTAAACCCGGAGATGAAGTTTATTATGCCGGAGATTTAACCCGTAGTGGCTCAAACGCCGAATATCAATTGATTGATGAACGCATTGTTGGCTTAAAACCAAAAACTTTAAGCAATGCTGAGGCTGCTGCCATGCCATTAACAGCACTTACTGCCTGGGAATCACTTTACGATCGCATCCGCATCAGCGAACAAAAAGATAAAGGCAAAAGCATCCTGATTATTGGTGGGGCTGGTGGTGTGGGCTCTATTGCCATACAGCTGGCAAAAAAAATTAGTGGTTTAAAGGTTATTACCACAGCCTCGAGGCCAGAAACTAAAGAATGGTGCAAAGCCATGGGTGCTGATGTAGTGGTAGACCATAAAAATTTGGTAGAAGAAGTACATGCTGCAGGTTTTAAGGAAGTAGATTTTATACTCGATTTTGTAGACCTGAACAGTTATTGGGATGCTCTTGTAGAGCTGATTAAACCACAGGGCCATATTGTTTCCATAACAGGCTCAGCCACTCCCATTGCCCTGAACAAACTAAAAAATAAAAGTGTTACTTTTTCTTGGGAATTGATGTACACGCGCTCCATGTACCAGACAGACGATATGGAACAACAACATCACATCTTAAACGAACTGGCAGAATTATTTGATAATGGCACGCTCAAAACTACGCTAAACCAAACCTTAAAAGGATTTACTGTAGAAAATTTAAAAGAAGCCCACCAATTGTTAGAAAGTGGTAAAACGATTGGTAAGGTGGTGATTGACTATTAAACAGTTTATCATTTCGGCTATATAGCAATACGCTACTAAACGAAAACCGTCATCTCGACTGGAGCAAAGCGGAACGGAGAGATCTATCCCGAAATAGATTGCTTGATAACATTGTACCCTCTCGAAAGGACGGCAATCTGTGAGGGAAATTATACCGCAAAAAAAGAGAGAAGCCATATAACTTCTCTCTTTTTTATATCCTTTTTCAACTAAACTTTAGTGCGGTTTTCGGCACTTCTTTTTAATTGTGCATGAATACGTTCAAGCACATCATCAATATCGAAAGGTTTGCTGATGTAATCATCTGCAAGGGCATCAATTGCTTTTTGCTCGCTATTGTTCTGTGCAGACATTACAATAATCGGAATGTGTTTGGTAAAAATATCGTTTTTTAAATCTTCGCAAATCTCAGCTCCGTTTCCATCTGGCAACATTACATCTAACAAGAAAAGATCTGGCATTGCATCCTGGATATTTTTCTTCAGCTCTGCAAACGATGATGAAAGCTGCAGTTCAAAACCCTCTTCCTTTAACAGGATTTCAATCACGTTTCTGATCTCCTGATCGTCTTCTAAAATGTGTATTCGTTTTTTTTCCATGTTCAAATTATATGTTTGGGATATACCGTTTTGCGTGGAATGCGCTACACGATAGTAACAGTAACACCCAAGCCCTCTAAATGTTTTACAATTTGTTCAGAAATTCCTTTATCAGTGATAATATGGTCAATTTCTTCTAATCCGCATATCTTTCCAAAGCCTCTTTTACCAAATTTAGTAGAGTCGGCCAGTACTATTGTTTTTTGTGAAGCACCGATCATTTTACGGTTTAAATGCGCCTCCATGGCATTTGTAGTGGTTAATCCGAAATCAAGATCAATGCCGTCTACCCCTAAAAAAAGCTTGTTGAAATAAAAATCCTGCAATACCTGTTCTGCATAAGCGCCCATTACGGATGATGAACTTTTTCTCAATAGCCCACCCAGCTGGATCACCTCTATGCTCGGCTCGCGCATTAATTCCAAAGCCACATTTAATGCAGAGGTTACCACGGTTAAGTTTGTTGCCGGTGCAATATTTTTAGCAAAATACAGTACAGTAGTACCCGATGCAATTACAATAGAATCATTATCGTTCAGCAATGCAGCAGCAGCCACACCTATTTTATTCTTTTCGGTCGATTGTATTTTCTCTTTTTCATTAACCGGACGGTCTACCGTGTATGGATTATTTACCGTAGCCCCACCGTGGGTCCTGAACAGCAGGCTTTTATCTTCAAGTAGTTTTAAGTCCTTTCTTATTGTTACCGACGACACTTTCAGTTCCTTACATAAATCAACCACATTGATGTACTGATCACGTTGCAGGCGACTTAAAATAAACTGGTGCCTCTCAGCCAAATTCATCATAGTATATTTAATTTGCAGGCTGCAAATTAGCAATAAAAACATTCTTTAAAATATTTTGAACAAATAATTAATAAATTTTTAACAGAGATATTATATTATTCCGATTATGATTTCGTATAATTGCGTATTGTTTCGTTTTATTACTTTTATCTTAAAAAATGAAAAGATTACATCAGCCGCTCATTTCAGAAAACATAAATTGGGACTTGATTATCATTGGTGGCGGCGCAACCGGCCTGGGTACAGCACTTGATGCCGCCAGCCGGGGTTATAAAACGTTACTGGTGGAGCAGGCTGATTATGCGAAAGGAACATCAAGCCGGAGTACTAAATTAGTGCACGGAGGCGTACGTTACCTGGCCCAGGGAGATATCGGCCTGGTGAGGCATGCACTTAAAGAACGTGGATTATTACAACAAAATGCTAAACACCTGGTACATAAAGAGGCCTTTCTGATTCCCTGTTACGATTGGTTTTCTGTGATTAAATATTTAACCGGACTTACACTTTACGATTGGCTGGCGGGAAAATACAGCTTCGGGAAATCTGAATATTTCTCTAAAAAAGAAACATTGGCCATGATGCCGGGTATTAAGGAAAAAGGCCTAAAAGGAAGCATCAGATATTACGACGGGAAATTTGATGACGCCCGTTTAGCGATCAATATTGCACAAACCGCTATCGAAAAAGGTGCTACTTTATTAAATTATACGAAAGTAACCGGCTTGTTAAAAAATGGCGAAACCGTTACAGGTATTGAAACAGAAGATACGATTACGGGCTTAAAAGCCCAATTTAAGGGTAAAGTGGTAATTAACGCTACTGGCGTTTTTGTAGATGATATTCTGCACATGAACAATCCTGCTTCCAAAAAAATGGTTCGCCCAAGTCAGGGTGTACACGTAGTGTTGGAAAAGAGTTTCTTAAATAGTGAATCGGCTTTAATGATTCCAAAAACGTCGGATGGGCGGGTTTTATTTGCCGTTCCATGGCACGAACATCTGTTGGTAGGAACCACCGATACCCCTTTGGATGAGCATAGCCTCGAGCCTCGTGCTTTAAAAGAAGAAGTAGATTTTATTATGGCCACCGCGGCAAGTTACTTTAACCGTAAACCGGTAGAAAAAGATATATTAAGTGTGTTTTCTGGCTTACGGCCATTGGCAGCCCCAACAAGCGGCGATGAGAACAGCACAAAAGAAATCAGCAGAGACCATAAACTAATTGTTTCAGCCAAAGGATTAATTACCATAACCGGCGGAAAATGGACTACTTACCGCCGTATGGCTGAAGAAACTGTTGATTTGGCCATTATACAAGCTGGTTTGGAACCGAAAGCATGCGTAACCGAAAACCTCAGTATCCATGGCAGCCAAATCATTGAAGAAAATCATCATTTATCTATCTACGGATCGGACCGTGATAAAATTGAAACTTTAATTAAACAGGATCCCAGCCTTGGACAGCAGTTACATCCATCTTTCCCTTTTGTAGAAGCGGAAGTAATTTGGTCTGCAAGGAATGAAATGGCCGAAACCGTAGAAGATATTTTAAGCAGGAGGCTGAGGGTATTATTTATTGATGCACAGGCCGCAAAGGCTATGGCGCCTCGGGTAGCCTTGCTCCTAGCAAGAGAATTATCGGCAGATGAAAACTGGGAGGCCGGCCAAATTGAAACTTTTAATAAATTAGCTGATGGTTACCTTTATCATCAACCTATAAAATAACCGTGAAGGCATAGTCCTCTAACCAATTATTATTATGAGCAAATACATCTTGTCTATCGATCAGGGAACCACAAGTTCGAGAGCCATTATTTTTAACCACGATGGTGAAATTGTTGCTATTGCGCAAAAGGAATTTACGCAGATTTACCCGAAAGCCGGATGGGTGGAACACGATCCGATGGAAATCTGGTCGACACAGCTGGCCGTTGTCACCGAAGTAATTGTTAAAGCGAGCCTTACTGTAAACGATATCTCGGCAATCGGCATTACCAATCAGCGCGAAACCACAGTGGTTTGGGATAGAGAAACCGGCTTACCCATTTACAATGCCATTGTTTGGCAAGACAGGCGAACTTCTGCCTATTGCGACGAAATTAAAGCGAAAGGTTTAGCCAGTAAAATACAGGAAAAGACCGGCCTGATTATCGATTCATATTTCTCTGCCACTAAAGCCAGGTGGATTTTGGAAAACGTGGAAGGTGCGCGCGAAAAGGCTGAAGCAGGAAAACTGGCATTTGGCACGATAGATAGCTGGTTGATCTGGAAATTAACCGCAGGCGAAAAACACGTTACCGATGTAACCAACGCCTCGCGCACCATGCTTTATAATATCCACACTTTAAGCTGGGATGACGAACTGCTCGAATTGTTTTCTATTCCAAAAAAAATGCTTCCAGAAGTAAAATCATCAAGCGAGGTTTATGGCGAAACCGCCGGAAGAATATTAGCCGCAAAAATTCCCATTGCAGGCATAGCCGGCGATCAGCAATCGGCCCTTTTTGGCCAGATGTGCACCGAAATCGGCATGGTAAAAAATACTTATGGCACAGGCTGTTTCATGCTGATGAATATCGGGGAAAGTCCAAAAATATCAGCCAATAACCTGTTAACCACCATCGCCTGGCAAATTAACGGAAAAGTAAATTATGCGCTTGAAGGGAGTATTTTTATTGGCGGTGCAGTGGTACAATGGCTAAGGGACGAAATGGGTTTTATTTCCAGATCGGCAGATGTAGAAACCCTGGCCAAAAAAGTAAAAGATACCGATGGCGTATATGTAGTGCCCGCTTTTGCAGGTTTAGGTGCACCACATTGGGACCAGCATGCCCGCGGAACCATAACCGGATTAACCCGGGGAACCAACAAATCGCACATTGCAAGGGCTGCTTTAGAAAGTATTGCGTACCAAACGATGGATGTTTTAAAAGCCATGGAAGCCGATGCCGGTGTGAACATTGCAGAACTCCGTGTAGATGGCGGTGCTACGGCGAACGATTTACTCATGCAGTTTCAGGCCGATCTTTTAAACTGTGAAGTCATCAGGCCTGAAGTTACCGAGGTAACTGCCATAGGTGCGGCTTATCTGGCTGGTTTGGCTACAGGCTTCTGGCAGAGTATCGATCAGATCCGTAACCAGTGGAAAATAAACAGAACCTTTACTGCTGAAGCAGGCATTGACAATACAGAAAGAATAAAAGGCTGGAACAGAGCAGTAAAGGCAGCAAGGGTTAATGCAGAAGATTAATTAGAAATTTCATCAGATTTAATTGTTATGAACGTATATCTCGCAGAATTTATTGGTACCGCGCTAATGATGCTTTTAGGAAATGGTGTGGTTGCAAATGTAGTACTAAAAGGTACAAAAGGCAATAACAGTGGTTGGATTGTGATCACTACCGCCTGGGCACTTGCCGTTTTTGTTGGCGTGGTGGTGGCCGGACCATACAGCGGCGCACACTTAAACCCCGTTGTAACTTTAGGCCTGGCCATCGGCAAAGGCTTTAGCTGGGCTTTGGTCCCCTATTATATCCTGGCCCAAATGGCTGGCGCAATAACGGGTTCTTTTTTGGTTTGGGTAATGTATAAAGATCATTTCGACGCCACGGATGATGCAGGTTTAAAAGCCGCGCCTTTTGCTACTGCTCCTGCAATCAGAAACAAATCCTCCAACTTAGCCTCAGAAATCATTGGTACTTTTGTACTTATATTTGTGATTTTTTATTTTACAGACGCCAGCATGGGTACCAAAGAAACTGTTACCCCTATCGGATTAGGCTCTATGGGAGCTATCCCCGTAGCTTTTTTAGTATGGGTTATCGGTTTGGCTTTAGGCGGAACAACGGGATACGCCATCAACCCGGCAAGAGATTTAGGCCCGCGGATTGTTCACTCGTTAATCCCGATGAAAGGCAAAGGCAGCAGCGACTGGAGTTATGCATGGATACCGATCGTTGGTCCAATTGTTGGCTCAGTACTGGCTGCTGTGGTATTTTTGTTGATTAGTAAGTAGTTATTTCTTCGGAAAAATGCTCATGAATAAAATTAAAAAAGAAAAGTCGTCATTGCGGGAAGGCTTTTCTGCAGACGAGGCAATCTTTTAATACCTATCTTTTCAGATTGCTTCGTCGTTCCTTCCCACAATAACGATCGAATTATGAATATTTTCTGTTACGCAGCTACCGAATAATAATTATCTTTGAAATAAGATCGTGCTACTGTTTACCTAACCAACCAAAATTGCAGGAATATTTCTTAGTTGTTGATACCGAAACATCTGGTTTGCCCAAAAACTGGTCGGCACCTTACGCTAATGAAAAAAACTGGCCGCATATTTTACAGATTGCGTGGATTATTTACGATCAGCAGCACAATGAAATTAAACGCGCAAATCATTACATCAATAGCTTTGGCGTTAAAATAGACAAAGCAGCAGCAAAAATCCATCACATTACTTCAGAATACCTGGAAATTCACGGAGAGAAAAAAGAAGATGTAATGCTGGAATTTGCCCGCGACATTGAAAAATACCAGCCATTGGTAATCGGGCATTTCATTGAGCTCGATTACCACATGGTGAATGTAGAATTGCTGAGGATCGGTAAAGAAAGTAATTTCGGGAACCTGCCTTTTTTCTGTACCATGAAAGCCAGTTCGCCTTACATTACCAATACGGTGATCAGTCATTTAAAACTTGATAAATTTTACACGGTTTTATTTAACGAAATACCTGAAAATGTGCACAATGCATTGTCGGATGCTTTAAATACAGCCAAAATCTTTTTTCATCTTTTAGAAACAGATAAAATAAGCTTAACTTCAGCTTACCAGCAAAAACACACTTTTAATCAGGAAAAGAAAAAAACATTCTCATTTAAAAGGATTTTTCAGGGATTTTTTAATGGAAGATAAATTAGCAGATCAGATTTATACAGCCCGCATTGGCGACATTGCTTTTAAAAAGATTGTGAGCTGCAGTCCCGATACTCCTATTTTTGAAGCTGCGATAAAAATGGCTGAACACAAAACCAGCTGCCTCTTTATTAAAAATGGTCAGGATACTTACCTTGGTTTTGTAACCGATATTACGCTGAGGGATGATGTGATTGCCCGGCAGCTGGATACCAACCTGCCAATTGATGCGGTGATGGATACCAACATCGTAACCATTTCTCCCGAGGCTTATGTGTACGAAGCCATATTGATGATGTTCAGCAAAAAATCGCGCTATCTGCTGGTAAATGATAATGGAAATTATGTTGGTTTTCTGAGCAGAAACAGGTTATTAAGCGAACAGGCCGAATCTCCCCTTGTTTTTATTCAATCGGTGAAATCAGCTGTGAATACTGCTGATTTAAAATTGAAATGGCAAAAGGTGCCTAATATTGTAGCCCAGTTATTGGCCAGAGGGGTACATGCTAAAATTGTAAACGAGGTGGTAACTACCATTGCCGATACCATTTCTTTTAAAATTATTGAAGAAGTAATTGCTAAACTCGGTCCGCCCCCGGCCAAATTCGTATTTATGGTTTTGGGCAGCGAAGGCAGAAAGGAACTGAGCCTTAAAACCGATCAGGACAACGCCATTATTTACGAAGATACTTCTGAAGACAACAGGGCGGCTGTCCGCTCCTATTTCCTGGATCTCGCAACACAGGTTTCTGACAAATTAAACTTTGTAGGTTTCGTATATTGCGATGGCGATTACATGGCCACCAACCCAAACTGGACGCATTCCCTGTCACACTGGAAATACAATTATAAAAACTGGATTGAAGAAGCTCTGCCAGAAGCAGCAGTTAAATTTGCTGCCTTTTTTGATTGCAGGGCCATATATGGTGATCTGGAGATCATGCAAAGTTTAAGATCTTTCGTGGATGAAGAGCTGCAAAAGCCCATCGAAAAATTTTATGTGTACCTGGCCAAAAATGCTTTGCTTTATGAACCGCCGTTAACTTATTTCAGAAACATCAGAACGCAGAAAATCCATAAGAAAGAAGTATTCGATATTAAAACCGCCATGACCCCTATTGTCGATCTGGCAAGGGTTTATGCGCTCCAGAACAGGATTTTCCAAAAAGAAAACACCGGCGAACGCTTAAAAGCACTGAAAGAGTTAGGCGTTTTTAGCGAAGCACAATATAACGAACTCTCACAATCCTATTATTACCTGATGGGCTTACGTTTAAAGCATCAGGCCAATCTGATTGTCAACGATCAGGCTGCACCGAACAATTTTATTGAAATTGATGCATTAACTAAAATTGAGAAAGTAACACTGATCGAAATTTTCAAGATCATTCAGAACTTTCAAAGCGGCATCAGAATGAAGTTTACGAATACGCTGGGCTAAGCGCAGAGGGCATGGTGTTTGGCGTTTTAAAGACTTACGAGGTCTGATAGGCACAGTGCCGGTAGATCTCGTAAGTCTACGCATCAAAGAGTCGTCATTTCGAGCGAAGTGCAATGCAGTCGAGAACCACGAAGTGCTCAGCGAAGCTAAATCTACCTCAAGATAGATCTCTCTCCCGAATATTCGGGACTGCGTTCCAGTCGAGATGTCGATCAAGTAAACAAAAAAAGTCCCGATTTGCATCGGAACCTTTTCTAAATATGATTATCGCTTAAGCGAAAATTTCTATTTTACTGCATCAATTACAGCTTTGAAAGCTTCTGGGTGATTCATTGCTAAATCAGCCAATACTTTACGGTTTAAACCGATTTCTTTTGAAGCTAGTTTACCGATCAATTGAGAGTAAGAAATACCGTGTTGACGTGCACCAGCGTTGATACGTTGGATCCACAATCCGCGGAATTCTCTTTTCTTAACTTTACGGTCACGGTATGCATATTGCAAACCTTTTTCTACTGTGTTTTTAGCAACAGTATAAACCTTACTTCTTGCTCCCCAATAGCCTTTGGCCAGATTAAGGATTTTTTTTCTTCTTCTTCTCGAAGCTACTGCGTTTACCGAACGTGGCATGTTGTTGTTGTTTTTTGGTAAGCGGCGTCCAAACTAATGGAACTTTAATGCCTGATACCTGGTGAAATTAATAAATTACTTTCCGATGCAAAGCATACGTTTAACGTTACCTGAATCTGCATCAGTTACAATTCCTGCATTTCCAAGAGCACGTTTACGTTTAGTACTCATCTTTGTTAAGATGTGACTTTTGTATGCTTTGTTTCTTTTGATTTTACCTGTTCCAGTAAGCGAAAAACGCTTTTTAGCACTGGAATTGGTTTTCATTTTTGGCATAACCTGTTTTTTAATTTATAAACCTATTTTTATTTTTTTGCTACTTTAGGCGCAACTGTCAGGAACATACGTTTACCCTCTAACTTAGGTAACAACTCTACTTTTCCTACATCTTCCAAAGCCTGGGCAAATTTTAACAATAAAATTTCTCCCTGCTCTTTATACACAATTGCCCTTCCTTTAAAATGCACATAAGCCCTAACCTTCTCACCACTCTCTAAAAAGCTTATTGCATGCTTTAGTTTAAACTGGAAATCGTGATCGTTGGTATTAGGACCAAAACGGATCTCCTTAATTACAGTTTGTTTCGCATTAGATTTAATCTCTTTCTGCTTTTTCTTTTGTTCGTAAACAAACTTACTGTAATCAATAATCCTACAAACTGGCGGTACCGCATTTGGAGAAATTTCTACCAAATCTAATTCCAGTTCATCAGCAAGCGCCAAAGCTTTCGCCAAAGGATAAATCCCCGGTTCAACATTATCGCCAGCTAAACGCACTTCGGGTGATTTTATATACTGATTAATGTTATGCTCTGCTTCTTTTTTCTTAAAAGGTGGACGTGGTCCCCTGTTAAATCCTGGTCTTCCTAATGCCAAATTTGTACTGTTTTAATTTAAACTGTTATTTCTTTTCTTAATAAATTGTTGAATTCTTCCAACGTCATTTCGCCTAAATCTCCCTCACCATGTTTACGAACAGAAACTTTTCCTTCTGCCATTTCCTTATCACCGATAATGAGCATGTATGGGATCTTTTTAACTTCCGAATCGCGTATTTTACGACCGATTTTTTCATCCCGGAAGTCAATCAGCCCGCGAATATCGGAATTATTTAGCTCATCTAAAACTTTTTTTGCATATTCTTCATATTTTTCTGAAATAGGAAGAACAATAAACTGTTCCGGACTTAACCATAACGGGAAATTTCCGGCACAATGTTCAATCAGCACGGCGATAAATCTTTCCAGTGAACCAAATGGTGCACGGTGGATCATTACCGGTCTGTGTTTCTGGTTATCGCTACCAGTATATTCCAGTTCGAAACGCTCCGGCAGGTTATAATCAACCTGAATGGTACCCAACTGCCATTTTCTACCTAAGGCATCCTTCACCATAAAATCGAGCTTAGGACCATAGAAAGCGGCTTCGCCATATTCTACAACAGTATTTAAGCCTTTTTCTGCAGCTGCTTCGATAATTGCATTTTCAGATAACCTCCAGTTCTCGTCAGAACCAATGTATTTCGCTTTGTTATCCGGATCTCTTAACGAAACCTGCGCAGTATAGTTATCAAAACCCAGCGATTTAAATACATAAAGTACTAAATCGATTACTTTTTTAAACTCCTCTTTAACCTGCTCTGGCATACAGAACAAGTGTGCATCATCCTGAGTAAAACCACGCACACGGGTTAAACCATGCAACTCGCCACTTTGTTCGTAACGGTAAACCGTACCAAACTCTGCAAAACGAACCGGAAGATCTTTGTAAGAACGTGGTTTTGTTTTGTAGATTTCGCAGTGGTGCGGGCAGTTCATCGGTTTTAAGAAGAACTCCTCTCCTTCCTGCGGGGTTTTAATCGGCTGGAACGAATCTTTACCGTATTTCTCCCAGTGACCAGAAGTTACATATAAATTTTTATGACCAATATGAGGAGTTACCACCTGCTCGTAACCGGCTTTAGCTTGCGCTTTAGTTAAAAAGTTTACCAAACGTTCACGTAAAGCAGTTCCTTTAGGCAACCATAATGGCAAGCCCATTCCTACTTTTTCAGAGAAAGCGAACAATTCCAGTTCTTTTCCCAATTTACGATGATCGCGTTTTTTAGCTTCCTCAATCATCAAAAGATATTCGGTAAGCTCGCTCGCCTTAGGAAAAGTTACCCCATAAATACGGGTTAACTGTTTTTTGGTCTCATCGCCACGCCAATAAGCACCAGCCACATTCATCAGTTTTACCGCTTTTACAAAACCTGTATTTGGTATGTGTGGACCGCGGCACAAATCAGTAAACGAACCCTGGGTATAGAAAGTAATTTTACCATCTTCCAGGCCATCAATTAAATCTAATTTGTACTCATCGCCTTTCTCAGTAAAATATTTTACAGCATCGGCTTTGCTTACACTTTTGCGCACAAAAGTTTCCTTTTGTTTGGCCAGTTCGATCATTTTGGTTTCGATGGCTTTAAAATCATCCGAAGAAAATTCGCGGTCACCAAAGTCTACATCATAATAAAAACCGGTTTCAATTGCCGGACCGATACCAAATTTGGTACCCGGATAAAGCGCTTCTAAAGCTTCGGCCATTAAGTGGGCTGATGAATGCCAAAAAGTTGATTTGCCGGCAGCATCATTCCAGGTTAATAATTTTACTGATGAATCAGCTTCAATCGGTCTTGTTGAATCCCAAACCTCGCCGTTAACCTCTGCGGCTAACACGTTACGGGCCAGGCCCTCAGAAATTGACAATGCAATTTGATGGGCAGAAGTGCCCTTTTCGTACTGACGAACAGAACCGTCAGGTAAAGTAATGTTAATCATCTACAACTATGATTTAATTTTTAAATAAAAAAGTTTTAAAGATCACTTACAATGTGATTTTATTTTGTGCAAAGATACGATTTTACACCGTAATTAATAGATAAACTTAAAATTCTACTTCGGTTGCAAACCAACTTCATTAAGGTATATTTTCTGAATTGCTAATAAACGGTCAGGATAAGTATTCAGTTTTTCGTACTTTAACATCAGCTGTTCATGCAGTTTTTTCTTTTCGCCAATGGTTTTTGCCTGCAACATTTGTTGTGCTGTTTTTCCATAATCATTTATGGCTGTGAGGTAGGCAACTATCCCAGCATTAAATTTTTCGGCCTCTTTACCTGGCTTCAGATCTGCAATATCGGCAAGCTCCATTTTTGAATTGTTGACCAGGTTTTCGGCTTTCTGCCCAAGTGAAACAGAATCAGAAAATTCCTTTGCATAAACCTTCGAAGTATCTTTAAAAACACTGTCTGTTTCGTCGATCTGCCTCATCTGGCGCAAAAATATGGAAGTTACTTTTTCGTTGTAGGCATAATCGCTGGTTGATGATGTGCAGCTGAGCAGCAGCATTAACGAAAGCGAAAGCAAGACAGGTTTTAAAGATTTCATACGCTGTTATTTTTTATTTTTTTAATATTACTACCGTCATGTTGTACTCCCTACGCCATGGTTCGTGTCTTATACACCATGTTTACATCCCCTAGCGGTGGTCGTGTCGCCACGAACCATTCATAATACTACATCAAAAATCTGGCCTTCAAATATTTACGCAATGGGATATCTACAAATTTCATAATTATATAAGCTAAAACAATTAAAACCGACACCGAAACAGGAATAACTATCCATAAGGTCGACATTGCAGGTTTAACCACTGCCACATAAGTTAAAAACACCCAAACAAATGGATAATGAGTCATATACATAGGATAGGATATTTCACCAGACAGCCTACAGATGTTTTTTGAAGCCGGATTTAATGCAGCACCTGCGCCTAAGGCAACCAAAAACGGAAAGTAAAACAATACAATTATCGGTTCGGTAATCCAGTTGTAACGATCGGCATAAGGGAATAAAAATGCTGCAAGCAAAAGCAGGCTCACACCCAAAAAGCCTAGTTTATTTTTAATAATCCAGTTGAAACGGTACACCAGCATCCCTGCAGAAAAAGAATAAAGCACACGTGCTCCACCATCCCAAAAATTTTGTCCGCCCCAGCCGCCGCCTAAATTTCCATTGGGAACCTTTACACCGATATAAACAAGCCATGCTGCCCCAACAAATGCTAAAACAATCAATACTTTTTTATTCAGTTTATAAAGCACAAGGATATAAAAGATATTGGCAATGTATTCCCAAAATAACGACCAGGCTGGTGCATTTAGGCAAAAAAGGTTGGTGTAGCGTTCAGGCATTACCGGATAAGGAATCAAAAATGCAGATGCCAAAAACAACAGCGCTGTTTTGCCAAAACCATAAATGGTGTAAAAATCGCTATACGGGTCGAACAAAAAGGTTAGCAGTCCTAAAACTGAGCCTATCACAACTAAAGGATGCAGCCGGATTAACCTCAATTTAAAAAACTGGATCAAACCGATATGCGGTGCGCGGTTATCGTAGGCATAAGCAATTACAAATCCCGATAAACAGAAAAAGAAATCGACGGCGAGGAAACCATGCGACAAAAAATTCTTGTTATAATCGGTAATGGCGATTTCCATAAAATGATAAATCACCACAATGATGGCCGCTACGCCCCTTAATCCATCTAAAATTTCGAAATGCTGCTTGGTTGCTAAAAGGTTAGTCTTATTTTCTGCTGTAATCACTTTGGTTAGGTTATTAATTTGTTTCAATAATAACCATTCTCATTTTATATGGCAAATTCCCGCAGACAATGAAGCGTAATCTTCAAAAATAATACAAAAAAAGCCCCGGTTTTTAATCGGGGCTGATAGAATTATTATGGTGGTTTTAAATTAATTCATTCCAAATGCTCTTCCCTGACCGCCACCTGGCCTGTTCTGTCTAAAACGTTTCATCATGTTCTCCATTTTAGTTTTATATTCTTCAGCGGTAATCAGTTTCGCTTTTTTAGGTGCTGTTACATCTTTCGAGCTTACATTTCTGTATTCTATACTTTTAGCAATAGAGCTGTTACCCCTTCCTTCAATGGCTAAAACAGCGCCTTCTGTCCACATATTTGGATTTGGAGAAAAATCGAATCCTAAATCTTTGGTGTACCAGATTTTGGTTTCTTCCACAACATTTTTATCCATATCCAGGATTTTAATTGCCCTTGTAGATCTCACAATCGCCTGGTGACAGGTAAAGCCTAAAATCTGTTTGGTAGAATCTGTTTTAACCACTTCAATGGTTGGCGCCGGAGCAGGTTTTGCCTTGGTGGTATCATTTGGATTTCCACCGCCCATTCTCATCGAACCAATCGGACCAGAAGTAGATAAGGTTAATTTGCTTGGCATGTAATAAGTGGTATCGTTCAGGTCGAATACCTCGGTAAGGCCTTTATCTGCAAAAGTGTAATAATATTCGCGGTTACCGCCGCCGCCACCAAAACGCATCATCATGCGGCCCATTCCGCCGCCACCACCGCCTGCACCGTTGCTGTCTTCCGTTTCTTCAACAGGCATGTAACTCGCATTTGTCGCTGTAAATAATAATTCAAAATTGGTTTTGCTCGATGAAGGCATCCGGGCTTTCATCTGGTCGGTTAATTGGATGCCACTGGCTGATGCCATTGCGGCAGGATCGATGGTATTTTCGAATTGTATTGCTCCCGAAGTCTTTTTTTGTGCATTTGCAACACCTGCAATCGACATTACTCCTAATAAAGCGATGAATATTTTTTTCATTTTGATGATTTTGTTTTGTTGTTTAGATACGAAAGCCTGTAAAAGGTTTAACAAAGGTATTGTTGATTGTAACATAAAGCTTGTTAAATTGTGTTAAAATCAATAGCTGGATTGGCTCAATCGGATCTTTAAAGGCAGATGTAATTTATTTTTTACAATAAAGATTATTTTTTTTGAAAAGCAATTGCAGTTGTTCTTCGGTTGCGGTAGTCCTGCCCTCTGCTTAATCCCGATTGAAAATACGCTTTAATTTAAAATTGATCTTTAAATCGGGATAACGCTGACGGTCAGGTTTATTTTACACAAAATTGTGGTTCTTTTTGACCGAAAAACCTCGCAGGTTTAGTTGCTCGTTATCCTAAATTTACTTGAAGACCGGTATTTTCCTCGGTCTGTGTCCTCACAGGCCGAAATCTTTTATAAATATGATGGTCTGTGGGGACACAGACCATGGAAAGGGGTTTGAAATAGAAAAACGCTTGCGCTCGTTTCCAAACGAGTGCATAAATAGTTAAACGATTCTATCGTTTGTAAACGATAAATTATTCAACGCTCATTAGAAACGAGCGTTAGCGCTAAAAAATAAATATCCCGAATTAAACCTTCGGTCTGTGTCCTCACAGACCGAAATCTTTGATTATAACTATGAAGGTCTGTGGGGACACAGACCATGAAAAAGGATTGGTCGCTCCCCTTTAGGGGTTGGCGGTTAATATTCAGTACTTTCCAGCCAACCATTACAAAGCACATCAGCAATATGCATGGTTTTGATTGGCAGGTTATTTTTATCAATATAACCCTGAAGATGCAAAAGGCATGATAAATCGGTAGAAATAATATAATCGGCTTGTTGTGCCAATGCGTGGTTAACTTTCTGCTCGGCCATGGCCGATGAAATGGCATCAAACTTAACGGCAAAAGTACCGCCGAAACCACAGCAAATATCGGTATCTTCCATTTCGATCATTTCTAAACCGTGTACTTTCGAAAGCAATTGACGGGGTTCATCTTTAATTTTGCATTCGCGTAAAGCACTGCAGGAATCGTGATAAACGGCCTTTCCTTCCAGTTCGGCACCGAAATAATCTTTTTTGGCTACGTTCACGAGGAAATCAGAAAGTTCCCATATGTTTGATTGCAGGCTTCGGCATTTGTTGTGCACAATCGTATTGGTAAACAGATCATTAAACCCACCTTTTACCATCCCTACACACGATGCTGATGGCGCCACCACATAAGTATTTTCGGTAAAATCATTCAAAAACTTTGTGCCCACTTCTTTAGCTTCATCCCAATAACCCGCATTGTATGCCGGTTGCCCGCAACAGGTTTGCTTCGAGTTATAGGTCACATCACATCCCGATTTTTCTAATAACCTTAAGGTATTAAAAGCAGTTTCGGGGTACAACTGATCTACAAAACAAGGCACAAATAATTCTACTTTCATCATATTCTAAACGACTGCAAACTTACAATTTTAGCGATTCTTTACGCTCGATTTTTCTTAAAAGCACTAAAAAGACTAATCCAACAATAAAAAATGATGCCAAAGCGATAATTGAGTAGCGAATATTTCCGGTTAAATCTTCAATATATGCAAAACTAAATAAACCAATAACAATGGCCAGTTTTTCGGTTACATCGTAAAAACTAAAAAATGATGTGGTATCTTTTGTATCAACAGGCAAATATTTAGAATAAGTAGAACGCGATAAAGATTGAATTCCGCCCATAATTAAGCCTACAATCGCTGCCAACGAATAAAACTGATATTCGTTAGTGATGTAATAGCCATAAACACAGCATCCTATCCACACTAAAACAACCATAATCAGCACGTTTACGTTGCCGATTTTTTTGGCCAGGAACGACATCAGCATCGCACCGGGAATGGCCACCAACTGAATAATTAAGATTACGGCAATCAGTTTAGCTGTGCCTAATTTTAAGGTTTTTTCGGCAAAACCAGCAGCTGCAAGCATAATGGTTTGTACCCCCATCGAGTAGAAAAAGAAAGAAAATAGAAACCCCTTCAGTTTATTGATCTGTTTTAGCTGTCCCCATACTTTAGATAGCTCACTAAAGCCATCTTTAAAAATATTGGTTTTTACTTTATCATTTTGCGGGGTTCCGTTTGGAAGCACTTTAAATGGAATCTGCGAGAAACCGATCCACCATACACCCACCAGTAAAAAGGACAGTCGTGGCGGAAAAGAAGCATCGGTAATACCAAACCATTCCGGTTTTAACACAAACAGAAAGCAGATTAACTGTAATATAACCGAACCAATGTAGCCATAAGAAAAACCTTGTGCACTTACGCGGTCCTGATGCTCTTCTGTTGCAATTTCCGGCAAGTATGAATTACTGAACAGTACGCCTCCAATATAGCCCATAGCAGCCAGTGCAAATAAAATAATACTCATTTCGAGTGTATCCAGTTTAAAGAAATACAACCCGATACAGGCTAAACCGCCCATATAGGTAAAGAATTTCATAAAGGATTTTTTATTACCTCTTCTATCGGCAATCGACGAAAGCATTGGCAAGGCAAAAGCCATAATTAAATAGGCGAATGACAAGGCATAATTAGAAAGTGAGGTATTGATGTATGTCCTTCCGAAAAACTGCACTTTATCACCATGTTCTTTGGTAGTGGTAATAATGGTGTAATAGGCAGGAAAAATAGTTGAAGTAATGACTAAGTTATAGGCTGAGTTTGCCCAATCGAAGAATGCCCACGAACGGATGGTTTTCTTATTGTTTTTTGTTATCATTTAGTTTTAAGGAGGTTAACTGTTGTAATTGGTTAACTGGTTAATTGTAGGCGGCTAAATAGTTCAATACAAAACTAATATTTTATTGGTAACTTGTTGGGTCATTTTTCTCACATCTAACATCTAACATCTCACATCTCACATCTCACATCTCATATCTATATATAATACTTCTTCCCATCAGTTTTAATCTTCCCGGCATCTAATAATTCTCTTATCGCATCAATTCTTTCGGCATCAGCACCATTTTTAATATTGGTAACCAGATCATCAAGGCTAAGCGGCTGTTGTTGCAGTAAAGAAACAATTTCGAATTCGATTTCCTCCCCCACCTGACTTTGGTTTTCGGCTCTTTTCTCTGCCAAACAAACATCGCAAACCCCACATTTTGTAGCGTGGTGTTCATCAAAATAGTTCAGTAATTGAATACTCCGGCACAAATTAGACGAAGCATAAGCCACCACCGCATTAATCTGTTTATGTAAAATCTCTTTTCTCAGTCCAAGGTATTTTACATCCAGGTCGAAATGATCCATATCTACCCTCGGCCGAACATATTGCAACTGCGGCTGATCGGTTTGTTGAATATAGGTAAGCAATTCAATACTTTGCAGTTTGTTGAGCAGTGCGATAATATCTTTGTAGGAAAGTCCGGTTCTTTTTGCTAAATCAGCTTCATTGATTTTTACAAAACCATCAAAAGCACCGCCATGTGAACGCAGAATGGTTTTGATAATGCCATCATACGCTTTGTTTTCGATCTGGAACCGGTAAACATCTTCATGACTGGCGATAAACATCATTCTTGAAGGTAAAAAAACACTTTCGGATAAGGTAAGATAGCCATCGTGCTCTAAAAATTTAAGTGCAGAAATGGTTTTTAATACACTGATATTAAAACGCTTACAAAAATCAGGAATATCAAAATTAAAGGTTAAACCTTCGCCGGCGCCAAATGCCAGTTGAAAGTAATTGCCCAGGTAGTGGTAAGTTTTTCTGATTTCATCTGGTGAAGGAAAGCTATCGAGATACCGGGATTCTAAACCCAGAATATCAGATTGGTTGGCCAACAGCACCGCGTAACTCCTTTTTTCGTCGCGCCCGGCCCTTCCCGCTTCCTGGTAATAAGCTTCCAGACTTTCGGGCAGATCCAAATGCACCACGAAACGCACATCGGCTTTATCAATTCCCATTCCAAAGGCATTGGTGGCCACCATAATGCGCGTTTTATTACTTTTCCATTCTTCCTGTTTTAAAAAACGAACATCGCGTTCTAAGCCTGCATGGTAAAAATCGGCTTTTATCTGGTTTCTGTTAATGAAATTGGCTACTTCTGCAGTTTCCCTGCGGTTACGTACATAAACCAATCCGGTACCTTTTACATTTTTACAGATATCAATCAGCTTTTTATATTTATCTTCATTTCCGAAAACAACATAACTTAAATTGTCTCTGGCGAAACTTTTAACGAAAATCTGTGGATTTTTCATTTCCAGTTTCTCAATGATATCTTTCCTTACAAAATCGGTTGCTGTGGCGGTAAGCGCCAATACGGGAACATCAGGCAAAATTTCGCGCAGTTTGGCAATCTGCTGGTATGGCGGACGGAAATCGTAGCCCCATTGCGATATACAATGTGCTTCATCAACGGCAATCAGGTTTACATTCATGTATGAAATGCGAACCCGTACCAAATCAGCCAATAAACGCTCAGGTGAAAGATATAGGAATTTTATTTTGCCATAAATACAGTTATCAAGCAGAATATCGATTTCACGTTTTCCCATTCCGGCATAAATGGCAATGGCTTCAATCCCTTTCGATTTCAGGTTTTCTACCTGATCTTTCATCAGGGCAATTAATGGAGAAACTACAATACAGATGCCCTCCTTAACCAATGCCGGCACCTGAAAACAGATCGATTTCCCCCCTCCGGTTGGCAACAGGGCCAAACTGTCGTTCCCTTCTATAACCGAAATAATAATATCCTGCTGTAATGGCCTGAAAGCCTGGTGTCCCCAATATTTTTGTAAAATCTCTATTGCTGTCATAAATCGGCAGTATCAAAACTATACATTTAATCCAAAATCGCCACTTATTATTGTTAGAAATTGAAAAAATCATCTTCAGAAAAGATTATTAACTTTGCTAATTAAGAAGAATTAAATGTTAGAAACGCCGTTTGAAAGTCGAATTCATAAAAAAAATCGTCATCTCGACTGGAACGCAGTGGAATGGAGAGATCTATCTCGAGATAGATTTAACTCCGCTGAGCCTACCGGTTCCCGGCTTCATTGCACTCCGCCCGAAATGACGGATTTGATTGAAATAAATCATCAAAACGCTCAACGGTGTTGAGACAAATACATTTCAATAAAAAACTAATCAAAGAAAAATACACGAATTATTCAAATAACCATCCAGCATATAATGAAACACCTCTATTTTCTATCCGCTCTTTCGCTATTATTTTTCAGTTCTTACGCCCAGGAAAAAAAATGGGACATTGAAAAATACCAGGGCACCACGAAAAACTTCACACTAAATACTGATGAAGGTACCTGGATGAACCTGGATGTAAGTGCTGACGGACAGGAGATTGTTTTTGATTTACTGGGCGATATTTACGTGATGCCCATTACCGGCGGCGGTGCGAAACTGATTAGCGGAGGCGCGGCCTGGGATGTGCAACCAAGGTTTAGCCCGAACGGAAAATACATTTCTTACACGAGCGATAAAAGCGGGGGCGATAATATCTGGATCATGAAACGTGATGGTTCGGGCAAAAAACAAATTACCAAAGAGAGTTTCAGGTTATTGAACAATGCTACCTGGATGCCGAACAGTGAATATATTGTGGCCAGAAAACACTTTACTGCCAGCCGGTCGTTAGGTGCAGGCGAAATGTGGATGTACAGTATCAACGGTGGTGAGGGTGTACAATTAACCAAACGCAAAAACGATCAGCAAGATGCAGGCGAGCCAAACGTATCACCTGATGGCCGGTACGTTTATTTTAGCGAAGATGTAAGCCCGGGGCCAAATTTCGAATATAGTAAAGATCCCAACGGGACCATTTATGCCATCCGTCAGCTGGATTTAACCACAGGTAAATTAACGACTTTGATCAATGAGCAGGGAGGCGCTTGCCGTCCGCAGGTTTCGCCTGATGGAAATATGATTGCATTTGTAAAACGCGTAAGGTTAAAATCTACTTTATATGTTCAAAATATAAAAACCGGCGAAGAATGGCCTGTAAATGAAGATTTATCGCACGATCAGCAGGAAACCTGGGCCATTTTTGGCGTTTATCCTAATTTCGCCTGGACACCAGACAGCAAAAGCATCGTTTTTTATGCAAAAGGAAAAATCAGGAAAACCGAAATTGGTACATTGATCAACACAACTATTCCTTTTCAAGCCAATACCATTCAAACCGTACAACAGGCTTTACATTTTGAACAGCAGGTTTTCAGTAATGAATTTTCGGCCAAAATGTTGAGGCAACTTACCACCTCCCCTGATGGAAAAACCATCGTTTTTAATGCTGCAGGGTTTTTGTATAAACAGGAATTATCCACAGGAACACCCGAAAGGTTAACGAATGGTTTGGATTTCGAATTTGAACCTGCTTTTAGTCCGGATGGAAAATATGTGGTTTACACTACCTGGAGCGACGAATTACGCGGAGCAATAAAAAGAACCGATTTAAAATCGGGAAAAACCATCACCTTAAGCGACGAAAAAGGGTTTTACTATTCTCCTCAATATTCGACCAAAGGCGATAGAATTGTTTTTAGAAAAGGAAGTGGAAATGACGTTTTAGGTTACAATTATGGGCGTGGAACTGGTATTTTTATCATGCCTGCCAATGGCGGTGCAAAAACGCTGGTTTCTGACAATGGCATCCGTCCACAGTTTAACAATAGCGACACCCGGATTTATTTCCAGAGTTATGCAGATGGGAAAAAAGCCTTAAAAAGTATCGATTTAAATGGTGCAAACGAAAGAACGCATTTTACTTCACAATACGCCAATCAGTTCGTCATCAGTCCTGATAATAAATGGGTGGCATTTAACGAGTTGTTTAATGTGTACATCACCCCGATGATCAATATTGGGACTGCCCAGGATGCCTCTGCAGGAAACAAAGCCATTCCGGTTACCAAAGTAACTACCGATGGTGGAACTTACATTCAATGGAGTGCTGATAGTAAAAACCTGCACTGGACACTGGGACCAAAATATTTTACCATTGATGTAAACAGTGCGTTCAATTTTGACGGAACTACGCCTAAAACTGCAGCATCATCAATTGATATTAACCTCGTTTTAAAATCTGATGTTCCTACGGGAATCGTGGCCTTAAAAGGCGCCAGGATTATTTCAATGAAAGGCGATGAGGTAATTGAAAACGGAACCATCCTTACCGATGGAAATAAAATTACTGCAATCGGGAAATCGGATGCGGTAAACATTCCGGCCAATGCTAAAGTAATTGATGTAAACGGCAAAACCATTATGCCGGGGATTGTTGATGTGCACGCACATTTACGCACCAGTCCGGATGGGATAACGCCACAAAGCGACTGGAGTTATATGGCCAATCTGGCTTTTGGCGTAACTACGTCTCACGATCCATCGAGTAATACTGAAATGGTTTTTAGTCAGAGTGAAATGCTTAAGGCTGGCCGAATGGTTGGACCAAGGGTTTATTCAACCGGATCAATTTTATATGGTGCAGATGGCGATTTTAAGGTTGTAATTAACAGTTTGGATGATGCTTTGGCCAATTTGCGCAGGTTAAAAGCGGTTGGTGCTTTTTCAGTTAAATCGTACAATCAACCGCGTAGAGAACAACGCCAACAGATTTTAGAAGCTGCCCGTCAGTTAAAAATGGAAGTGGTGCCTGAAGGTGGTTCAACATTTTTTACTAATATGAATATGGTTGCCGATGGCCATACCGGAATTGAACACAGCATACCTGTTTTACCGGTTTACAAAGATGTAACCACGCTTTGGAACAATACGGAAGTGGGTTACACTCCTACTTTAATTGTGGCTTATGGTGGTCAGTGGGGCGAAAATTACTGGTATGACAGAACCAACGTTTGGGAAAACGAAAAGCTGATGACTTATACGCCACGCACGATTATTGATGCAAGGGCCAGACGCAGAACCACTTCCGAATACAGTGATTACAACCATATCGACATTGCAAAAGCGACCAAACAGATTGCAGATGGGGGTACAAAAGTGAACCTTGGTGCGCACGGACAAATTCAGGGATTAGGTGCACACTGGGAATTATGGATGCTGGTACAAGGTGGTTTTAGTCCGCTGCAGGCCATCCGGGCTGCAACATTAAATGGCGCTGGCTATTTGGGTATGAATAAGGAAATCGGTTCGCTTGAAGTAGGTAAACTGGCAGATTTGGTGATTATGGATGCCAACCCGTTAGATGATATCCGCAATTCGGAGAAAATCAAATATGTGATGATTAATGGTCGTCTTTACGATAGCGCAACCTTAAATGAAGTAGGTACAAGAGAAAAATTAAGAGGTAAACTCTGGTTTGAAAACGCGAGGGGAAATGGTTATATTATTCCAAACGGCGAATCAGAAACCTGGACTTTTACTGTTCCACATTGTGATTAAACCTAGCAAGTATTTCAGAAACATTTTTTGACCATATAAGACATATGAGGTACATATAAGCTTAAATGATCTTACATCCCTTCTATGGTCAAAAATATAGCACTAATATTTTCTTATTGGTTAATGTTTCGAACGTACAATACCTGAACCATCAATCAAAATAGAAATGAACCATATTTAGCTGGTTATCTCACAAGCCAAAGTGAATTGGAGTATTAAAAGATTTGATAAACAGTTAATTTAGAATATACAATATGAAACCAAATAAACTTTACACTACCGCCTCAGTTATATTCTTAATATTAAGCATACTTGTTTTCTCTTATAGCGGATATTACATTTTAGGTATCCAGACTGTAAACTTATTTCTTGCACTTATTGCCATGGCTTATATCACTTCATTTATAGCGTTGATGAAAGACCGGAAATCCATAATATCGTGGTTATTGCTCATTATAAATTCGATTATACTCATTTGTATCATCTATTTCCTTACACATTTTAAAATGAAGATGTAGAGCTAAGCGCTTTTAAGGCATATTCGTCTCGATTGAAACTCCCATTTCTGTCATTCTGAACGCAGTGAAGAATTTTTTGATATTAAAGTTAACTGTAGAGATCCTTCGACTCCGCTCAAGATGATAGTATCCAATAAACGGCCGTCATCTCGACTGGAGCATAGCGGAATGGAGAGATCTAAATCAAAAACTATTTTTAATAGATTTCTCCGCTACGGTCGAAATGACGCCGCTCTGTGAAGTTTTGGTGACGGTTTCTGTTTACAAAACCAGCAAACCGTATTCCCTTAAGGTATTAATGGGTTTTGAATACCAGAACAGTTCGAAGTTTTCCAGTTCCTGTTCAAAATCGGCTTTAACATCCTGAAAAGTAAATACTTTCTCGTTCGAGATCGAAATTTGATTTAAAATGGCAGCTAACCATTCACCTTCTTTTTTATTGGTTTGAATGGTAAAAGTTTCCTTTTTATCGTGGAAAGTGAGCGAGGCCATTTCCCAGGTATTGCCCTTTTTTGATTTGGTGAAATAATCGGCAGAGGGCTTTCCTCCTATCCATACTACTTTTGCAGTAGGTTTGGTATTAAAATGATCGCCATCAGTTAAAGCCTTTTCAATAAAATCAGCAGGGATTTTCGTCCTTGGGATTTTAAAGTCAAACCAATCCTGCAGCTCATAATCAAAACAGATCCCGTGCATAAAATTGAAAAGTGATTTCTTTAAGCCAAAGCTGAATTTATTATGATCAATACCTGTTTTATCAGTGTAATTGATATCATTATTGGCAAAAGTTCCAATCACTTCTGTATCCTTTACTACACCAAATTTTTCAGGGTACATGCCCACCGGACTATGCGCCGTCATGGCAAATTGATGCCAAAAACCCGATTGTAATATCCCGACCTCAAACAACTGACGCACCATTTCTAAACTGTCAACTGTTTCCTGTACGGTTTGGGTTGGATAGCCGTACATTAAATAAGCGTGCACCATGATCCCAGCTTCGGTAAAATTGCGGGTTACCCTGGCCACTTGTTCTACCGTTACGCCTTTATCAATCAGTTTCAGCAACCGATCAGACGCTACTTCCAATCCTCCTGAAACCGCAATACAGCCAGAAGCCTTAAGCAATAAACATAAATCCTGACTAAAGCTTTTTTCAAAACGAATATTTGTCCACCAGGTAACCGCTAATCTCCTTCTGATAATTTCCAAGGCTACTTCACGCATTAGCGCTGGCGGTGCAGCCTCATCAACGAAATGGAAACCATTCTGTCCTGTTTTGGCATATAAATCTTCTATCCGGTCTACAATCAATTTAGCCGCAACCGGTTCATAAACCTTAATATAATCAAGCGAAATATCGCAAAAAGTACATTTCCCCCAATAACAGCCATGCGCCATGGTGAGTTTGTTCCAGCGCCCATCGCTCCACATGCGGTGCATCGGGTTAACAATTTCGATTACCGAAATATATTTATCTAAAAGTAGTCCTGTATAATCCGGCGTACCTACATCAGCTTGCTTATAATCGTTTCTGAAAGCATCGTTACGGTAAACTACTTTGCCATTTTCGAGCAGAAAAGTTCTTTTATAAAAATGGGCTTCCACCGGGATGGGATGCGTAATATTTTGGTATAAAAGTTCGATCGGCAATTCACCATCATCTAAAGTGATGTAATCGAAAAACTCAAAAACCCGTGCATCAGATAACGATCTTAGTTCCGTATTCGGAAAACCCCCACCCATCGAAATTATAATTTCAGGATGATTGGTTTTTATCCATTGCGCACAACGGAAAGCACTGTAAAGATTACCCGGAAAAGGAACCGAAATCAGAAACAATTTAGGTTGAACAGTTTCAATTTTTTCTTTTAAAACCGAAATCAGGATATGATCAATATAGGTAGGCTCTTGCAATAAGGCATTATATAATTCATCAAAAGAATTTGCACTTCTGCCCAAACGCTCTGCATAACGGCTAAAACCGAAATTCTCGTCGATACATTCTACAATATAATCGGAGATATCTTCAAGGTACAGCGTGGCTAAATGCTTCGCTTTATCCTGTGTGCCCATGGCTCCGAAAGCCCAGTCGAGCTCTTCTAACTGCGAAAAACGAGAAGCCTGGGGTAAAAAATCATCGCTACAGATCTGCAAAGCTAAAGTTGGATTTTTCCCTTGCAGAAATGCGATTACCGCGTCGATGGTTTTTAAATATTCATCCTGCAAAGCTAAAATACGTTTGGCATTATCGCTTTTAGGTTTTCTATTATCTACACTCCGACTCCGCTCAGTGTGACTGAATAAATTTTGTAATCCTTTTTTAGAGAACAGTTCCAAAATTACTTCTATGCCTAAGTCTGCTTGTGTTGTACTGATATTTTTGGTATTCAGAAAACCTTTTATATACGCGGTTGCCGGATATGGAGTATTCAGTTGGGTAAATGGCGGCGTAATGGCAAATATTTCGGTTTTCAAAAGGAATTGTTTTTTTTTGCAAAAGTACGGGAATTTTTATACAGTCGTCACCCTGAATTTATTTCAGGGTCCATTTTGCGGGAAAGATACTGATCCAGATGTAAATATCGGGACAGCGTGACGAGTCGCGAGATACGATTCAGTTAAACTAAAAACCCAAACCAAACGTTTTATATCTACATCAACACCTTTTTTCTACCTGAATGAAAGTTTTTTGTTTTTACCTCCTGATGCTGTGCGCGCAAATTTGCTTTGCGCAAAAAACATTTATATTTCCTAAAATTAAACCACAAGGCACTTCTTCTGAGCAGCTTACCCCTCCTAATTGGACAGCGATAGATCAGGTTTATGGTGATTTAAACAATGATGCCATAGAAGATTTGGCAGTAGTTTTCGAATACAATAGAACAATTGATGAAACCAGGGTTTATGGCGACAATAGCAGCGCGATTATAAAAGAAACTCAGAAACCAAGGATACTGGCCATATTTTTTAAAGATAAATCGACAGGGACTTTTAATTTATCTACGCAAAATAACGATTTCATTTTACGTTCAGCAGAAGGTGGTAAACTGGGCGATCCGCTACAGCAAGTGGCCATTAAAGACCAACAACTCTATCTGCGCTTTCAGGGAGGTGCAGAGTGGCGCTGGGAACTGGGTTATACTTTTAAATACGAAAATAAAGACTGGTTTTTAACAAGCGCCATTAATCTTTATTTTAACCAGAACAGCGGCGATATGACCGAAAGGGTTTACGACTTTAAAACACGTGAATTATTTACTACCGTTGGTAACTTACACAGAAGGGACATTGCCAACAGGAGAACGAGTGAGGTTTTGTATTTTTCGCAACTGAGAACATTTAAGACCTTTAAAAAACCATGGGCATGGGAAATTATGCCAGATGTTTATTTGTAGGTACCGTATTAGCTTTTATTGCTGGTTTTTAATATCATTGTGGTATGATTACCAGTTTAAGTTACCGCCTCTTTCTTTCTTTCTTTTTACTATCTCCCCTCTTGTGTATGGCACAGTTAAATTTAACCTCAGGAGAGAAATATCTGGAAAATGAATCGTTTAAACAGATTTTTGTTTCAGTAGAAGATCATACTGTTTGGGCGCTCAATAATTCAGGAACAGTTTTTTACAAACCAGATACCGAAGCTGCTTTTAAACCTTATCTGCCTACAAACGGCCTCGTGATTAATGAAATTACCGGCTTTAATGAATCAGAAATGTATTTTCTGATTAAGCCAAATGTTATTGTACATTTTAAGGGCGGCGTAAAACATGAAATAAAGATTGAGGAACCGGGCGTTACAAGGGTTAATAATATTTCAGTAATAAATACAAAAAGAAATATTGATTATGAACCTGCTAATGCTTATAACCCTGCTAATGATTACTTAGCAGTGGCTACCAACAAACATGCTTATAAAATTTTTCGGGGAAACCTCACCATTACCAATCAGTTTATTTACCCTAACCAGCCCTTGGTTAATGAACCAGATTGGAGAATTACCAATGCAGGGTACAAGTCAGTCGACTTCCAGTACATTTACACGATGGCACGGTGCTTTGTTAATGACCATGCTGCAGTTAACTATCAGGCTTATACCACATACGTTTCGGCTATTCCCGACAGAGCACCCTATCCTTCAAAAATAAACTGCACACTCTTTGCACATCACTGGCAATTTGGATTGCCCGCAGGGTCTGGCTGGCAGATATGGTATAGCCTATGGGGTACAGATGAGGGACTATACGCCTATAACAATGTTTCATGTACTGGCTTAGAAATTAAAAAATTAATTGAAAATGAGAAGATTAATGATCTGGAAGAAGTTTATGCTTTAACACCTGTTTTTAAGCAAAACTTTGCATTTGCAGCAACCGACAGGGGGTTATACTATACGCCTGCTTCAATATTTAATGAATTAACCTCAAGTCCAGAGCGGCTTGATCGGCTTAAATTCATTAAATTTCCAGCATCTAATAACATAAAAATTAATTCTGTATGTGTAGATACCGACATTAAAATTTTAAAAGAGGCCAACTATAATTATTGGAGGGAAACCATGTGCGAGAAAGTATTATGGGTGGCCAAGGATCAAGGTATTTCAAAGATATATTTGAGCCTGGATCAGGATTATTATCAGAATCTGAAATATACTGATTTCATCTATAGCAAAACCCCTTCAAACGGCTATAATCAGGACGAGGTCATATTTGAAACCTGCGGTAACCAAAGCATCAATGTAAAAACAAGGGTACCTGTTAGTTTACAAAATCAGTTATTATTTCAGTGGTTTAAAGATGATGTAGAAATAAGCGAATGGATAGGAAAAGCGTCTGCAGACTTAAAAGAATCTGGAAAATACACTTTCAAAGTTACTGCATTATGTGAGAATCTTACACTGACATCCTTACCCATCATTATTAAAAATAATACAACTCCTGAAATAACGTTTAACTATCCTGCCGAGATAAATTTATGTTCAGGACAAACTTATCTCCTTGAAACAAAACGCATAGAAGACTACAAATACCAATGGATAAAAAATGGCACTGACATTCCAAATGCTACACAAAACACCTATAATGCAACCTTACCTGGCATATATGAGGTAAAAGTAAGTAACTGTGAAAACTATTATGAACTCTCAAAGCAAGTGAAAATTAATCAGATTGTTATACCAACGGTTCAACTCACAACAGCAAAAACAGCTTACTGCATTGGTGAAACCACAGAAATTAAAGTTGATAATCCGAATAATTACCTTGTAAAATGGTACCGAAACGGGTTGGAACTACCTGAGTTTAAAAACCAGAATATCATTTCAATTGCATTGACGGGAGCTTACACGGCATCTTTAACTAATGACAATGGCTGTGCAAATACATCAGTTGCAACTAACATCAGCTTTAACGCAATTCCGGATGTAACCATAAGCAGGAGTTCGGATAAAATACTCTGCAGTGGAGAAGAAGTAATACTCACTGCTGTAACCAACCAAGCTGGTACTGATTTCTTTTGGAGTACAGGTGAAACTACTAAAACCATAAAAATTAACAAAAGCGGGATTTATTCTGTCAGCTTTACCAGCACCTCGGGCTGTAAAAGGGAAAGCGAAACAGTTGAGGTAAATGTAAACGAACCGCTTTTGTTATTTCAGCCCGAACAGCTTCGGATTTGTGTGATTGCTAAAGAAAAAGTAACACTTGAAGCGCCCGCAGGGTTTGCCTTTTACATATGGGAAGGCCAAAAGACTTCAAGCCCGTTCTATCAGGTAAACAAGCCAGGGTATTATTCCCTAACTGTTGAAGATATTTATGGCTGCACGAAATCAGTAAATTACTCCGTTATTCAGTATTGTAAAGATATTCTCATTCCAACCGCATTTAGTCCGAACGATGACAATGTGAACGACCTTTGGCAGGTAAGCGGACTTGAAAGCGATCCTCAGAGTAGTATTCAGATTTTTAACCAATATGGAAATATCATTCATACTACTACAGGCAAGGCACCGTTCTGGGATGGAAAAGTAAAGGGAAATCCTGCTAATGTTGGCGTTTATTATTATTTAATAAAATCGAAAAACACTAGTCAAGCTTTAACAGGCACGATTACCTTAATTAGATAAGAAGCCTGTAAATTACTGTTAGGATTGAGGCCAAATCTCGCGGGTTTAAAAAAATGTGAGCTTTAATTTAGTTTGCCCCAAAAGAACCACTGTTTTATGTTAATAAACCTGATAGAACGGAAAGCCCGGAGCGCAGCGAGGACTTGCAGTGATAGCAGGGCTGAACTCCCCGATGAAAACTGAACTGTTCATTTTCAAAAAAACATCAATCACCTTAGCCAACTGAGGGAATCTAAGTGTTTATCAAGTTAAAACCTCGCAGGTTTATTGACTAAATATTCTGCGCGATCACAAAACCACTGGCCCAGGCCCACTGAAAATTATAGCCGCCCAGCCAACCGGTAACATCCAAACATTCGCCGCCAAAAAACAGATTTGGGATTTTTTTACACTCCAGGGTTTTAGAAGAAATTTCATTCGTATCTATCCCGCCGCGCATTACCTCGGCCTTATCGTAGCCTTTATCGCCTGCCGGCTTCACTTTAAAATGATGAATGGTTTGTTCAATTAAATCAATTTCAACCTTTGTTAATGCAGCCACAGGCTTATTTAAAGGTAAAAACTTGCCCAAAGCATCGGTGAACTTTTTCGTATAAATCCGGTTTAACAAGGTAGACAATAAAGTTTTACCGTTTGTTTTCCTTTCCTCATTCAATAAGTCAAACACATTTTGGTGTGGTAGCAGATTCAGGTTGATGGTTTTACCCCTCCTCCAGAAAGAAGAAATCTGCAAAATAGCCGGACCGCTCAATCCCCAATGGGTAAAAAGGATATTTTCTTCGAAAGAAATTTCATCATTGCTTACTTCGCAAAAAACAGCATTGCCAGAAAGTTGTGCAAACCATTCTTCGTCTTTCCCGGTAATGGTTAAAGGCACTAAAGCCGGGGCAGTTTCAACAATTTTCAGATCGTGTTTCCTGGCAAAACGCAAGGCAAAATCAGTTGCGCCCATTTTTGAAATCGGTAAACCTCCGGTAGCAATTACCAGTTTTTCGGCCGTTAAAACAACTGTTTTGCCATTTTTCTCATAACTTACTTTAAAAGAAGCGTCGGGCAGTATTTCAATGTCCTTAACATCAGCATTACACCTGATTTCCTGTCCAAAATCTTCGCAGATGGAAGTAAAAACCTGCACTACATCTTTTGCATTTTTATCATCAGGAAATAATTGTCCCAAAGTTTTTTCTTTGCCTTCAATACCATAAGTTTCAAAAAAACTGATGGTATCGTCGACTGTCCACTGTGTAAAGGCGGATTTAATAAAATGCGGATTCGCTGATATAAACTGCTCAGCAGTTGCAAATTGGTTAGTATAATTACAGCGACCGCCGCCGGAAATCAGAATTTTAGCGCCAGGTTTTTCATTTTTTTCGAGCACAATTACTTTTTTACCCAGATAGCCTGCCTGCACCGCACACATCAATCCACAAGCACCTGCACCAATAATTATTGCATCAGCATTCATCAATAAAATTTATTATGGTTACTTTTGTGCAAAAATAGCATTATTTTCAAGCGCATGGCAAAACAGATTAGCGAATTAAAATTAGGTATTTTAGGTGGCGGACAATTGGGCAGAATGCTCATCCAACAGGCAATTAACTACAACGTAACCACATTGGTTTTAGATCCTGATCCTGATGCTCCCTGTAAACATATCTCAAATTATTTCGAAAATGGCTCTATTACCGATTTTGATACCGTTTATAACTTCGGAAAGAAAGCAGATATTATTACCATTGAAATTGAAAAGGTAAATATTGATGCGCTTGAGCAGCTCGAAAAAGAAGGTAAAAAGGTATTCCCACAATCGAGGGTAATCCGTTTAATCCAGGATAAAGGCGTACAAAAACAGTTTTTTAAAGAAAACGATATCCCTACCTCTCCTTTCCAGATTGTAAATACCAGGGAAGATATGGAGAACAGTCCTTTCCATTTCCCATACATTTTGAAATTGAGAAAAGATGGTTACGACGGTAAAGGGGTGATGAAAATTAATAGTGCTTCCGATTTAGACAAAGCTTTTGATGCACCTTGTATTATTGAAAAACTGGTCGATTTTGATAAAGAAGTTGCGGTAATCGTGGCCCGTAACGCCAATGGCGACATGAAAACCTTTCCGATGGTAGAAATGGAATTTAATCCTGAAGCCAACCTGGTAGAATTTTTGATTTCCCCTTCCACTTTTGCCGAAAGTTTACAGCAAAAGGCAGAAAATATTGCTAAAAATATTGCTTCTGCAATGAACATTACCGGAATTTTAGCGGTTGAGATGTTTGTGTGTAAAGATGGCGAGTTATTGGTTAATGAGGTGGCCCCTCGTCCGCACAATAGTGGCCACCAAACCATTGAAGGCAATTATGTTTCGCAATTTGAGCAACATTTACGCTCCATTTATAATTTGCCGCTTGGCGATACCAGTAGCATTACCAACGCCATTATGATTAACCTGCTTGGCGAAAAAGGTCATGAAGGTGTAGCTAAATATGAAAATTTAGAGAAAATATTAGCTATAGATGGTGTTTATGTTCACCTGTATGGTAAAAAATATACCAAACCTTTCCGCAAAATGGGCCACGTTACCATTGTAGATATAGACAGGGAAAAAGCGATAGAAAAAGCACGTTTCGTACAAAAAACATTGAAAGTAATCGCATAGCCCCCTGGCCCCCTGAAGGGGGAACTAATAGCAGGGTGGAAATGCAAAATGCTTAAAAGAGCACTACAAAATATAAATAAAGATTAAACGATATATATGAACGCTGGAAATTCAAAGTCCCCTTCAGGGGATTTAGGGGCATTAGTAGGAATTATCATGGGCAGCAAATCAGACCTGCCTGTGATGCAAGATGCAGCTGATGTATTAAAAGAATTTGGAATCAATTACGAAATTACAGTCGTTTCTGCGCACAGAACGCCAGAACGCATGTTCAATTATGCTAAAGAAGCACAAGGCCGTGGCTTAAAAGTAATTATTGCAGGTGCCGGCGGCGCTGCCCATTTACCAGGCATGGTGGCTTCTATCACTACCCTACCTGTAATCGGTGTACCGGTTAAATCATCAAATTCTATTGATGGCTGGGACAGTATTTTATCGATTTTACAAATGCCAAATGGTATTCCGGTTGCAACAGTAGCTTTAAATGCGGCTAAAAATGCAGGTTTACTGGCTACTCAGATCTTAGCTACGGCTGATGAATCTTTAACCGTTAAAATGCAGGCTTATAAAGATGAACTGAGGAGGAAAGTAGAAGAGTCTGCAGATAATCTTTAAAATTAATAATCAACACTTAACATGGCGCTCTTAGTTTTTCTCTTTGCTGGATTTATAATCCTCTACAATTTAATTATTAATTTAACCAATTTGTCTAATATCGTCGAATATTGTTTCGAAACCGGATCATTAGATGATTATTGGGATCTTTTTTACAAGGCCTGTATCAGCAGAAGGGCAATTTACAGCAGCATTATTGCTGCAGTTATCGGTTTTTTAACCTTTATTATCATTGCACCCTTTGTAATCATAAAAGGAATCGTTTTAGGCAAAAAAGTAGCTTATGATATCAGTTCCGGTGCCATTTTTAAATATGAAAATTATAACCTGCTCAATACCAAATTTGCCTATACCAATATAGCGCAATTGGGAATTGACCGTTTTGAAAGTACTGCAACCGGAAATCTGGCGGTAGACCTGCCCCTTATTATGGCCTATATAGAGCAAGCTTGCGATACCAATGGCATCAAAATCAAACAGCAACTGATGCAGTATTATGACTTAGTTAACGAGATGCAGGTGCAGGTACCACTTATTATTGAAACGGGCGAAAAAGTGTTTCCTGTGTATTTAATTTACACTGAACAGCATAAAGAATCATTTCAAAAAATTGGACCTTTATTGAAAGAAAATCACTTTGAAAACGCGATATATTTTTCAATTTTAGACATTAATGCTTAGTTTTTAGTCTGTGATATAAATAATGTATATATTAAAGAAAATAATTTTAAGTTAGCATTGATTATATCGATTGTTTCTTTAGTATTTTCTTCTTTATTTTTGATCATTTATGGTGAAATTAATGAATTAATCATCAATAATTTTACCTAAATATTCATTTGGTATTCACTTTTATATACCATGTGGGCAATATCTATATGTACACCCATTTTAATTATAATTTCTCTATCAAGAAAAATTAATAAAGAACGGCATGGAGTTATGTTAATGCAGAAGCAATTATATTATTAATTGTAGCTGGATTTACGACATTGTTAATTCTTTTTTATTACCAAAGATATTAACTCAACACGCCCATCCAACTCCAAACTAATTCAAACTCGGATCCACCGGAAAATTACTGATATGGGCGTATTTGGGTCCTAAGTTTACGATAACATCCCGCCATAGTTTTTCATCATCATTGCTGAAAATAAGCTCAGGATCAAATTTATCGCTCACCATCCACGCATTTTGCTCTATTTCGCGGTCTAACTGGCCTTTGTCCCAACCAGAATAACCCATAAAAAATTTCACTTCATTCTCGCTGATGGCATTGGTATTTAAAAGGATTTTAAGTGTTTCAAAATTTCCACCCCAGTACAAACCATTTCCAATATCTTCTCCACTTTGCAATTTATCATAACACCTATGTATAAAGTGTAAGGTATCCGCAGCAACCGGTCCACCAAAATAAATGTAGTTTTTCGCATCCCATAAATCCTGTATTACATCGTTCAGGATTAAATTTCCTACCTGGTTCAGGATGTAGCCCACCGTGCCATCATCGCCATGTTCGGTTAATAATACCACAGATCTTTTAAAATTGGGATCAGCCATAAAAGGTTCTGAAATGAGCAAGCGGCCGGTTTTTGGTTTTATATTGTTCAGCATGATGATAATCATTTGTTACACCGTAAAAGATGCCTATTTTTGTTGTATGCAAGTTACAAATGAATTTCTACAAAACCTGCGCCAAGATTACAAAAGCGCTTCGCTGGATGAATCTGACGTTGATGAAGATCCGGTTGTCCAGTTTCAAAAGTGGTTTCAGCACGCAGTAGATGCCCAGATATACGAACCCAATGTTATGACCCTGGCTACAGCTGATAAAGCAGGAAGGCCTGATGCGCGTATTGTACTGTTAAAAGGCGTTGATGCAGACGGATTTAGGTTTTTCACCAATTACCTGAGTGCCAAAGGGAAAGAACTTAAACGCAATCCTTATGCCGCTTTGGTGTTTTTCTGGCCGGAACTGGAAAGACAGGTGAGAATTGAAGGAACGGTAGAAAAATTAGATAAAGAAACTTCTGAAGCATATTTTAATACCAGACCAATTGCCAGTCAGATTGGAGCAGTGGTTTCGCCACAAAGCCAAGTAATTCCCGACAGGACATTTTTAGAAGAAAAAGTTGAAGAACTTAAAGCTAAAAGTGCCGATAAGGGTGTTGCTAAACCAGCGCATTGGGGTGGTTATATTGTAAAACCGACAAGGATAGAATTTTGGCAAGGAAGAAGAAGCAGGCTGCACGACAGGATAAACTTCGAACTGATAAAAGGCATCTGGACCAAAACCAGGTTAGCGCCATAAATTGCTTAAAAAAATAAATAGAGATCGGCTATCCAGCAAGATCTCTATTTTAACTAATCATTAACTAACCTAAATTTACTAGGAAGTACCTTTATTAAAACGTCTGCATTTTTACAAATGCTAACGGTAATTTTCTTTATTGTATTAAGCAATCTTATTGCTTTTTTGTTTTTCCTGATGAATCAAAAATCCTCAAAAAAGACATTAAAATGAAGCAGGTATCGATGAATAATTGCTTTGTATCGATAAATAAAACACATCCTAACTTTTACATTTTATTTAACAAAATTTAACTTTATAATTTTGTTAATCAGCATTTTAAAGCATAAACAAAAAGTAAAAATTTAGTTGTAACGGGATACTATTTCGTTGTAATAAGATGCGAAGAATCGTCATTGCGAGAAGGCTTTTTCAGCCGACTAAGCAATCTTTCTTGCAAGAATTACTTGCCGGGAAGATTGCTTAGTTTTACCTCCTCGCAATGAGGAGTTTTTTATTGAGTCTGTTAATGTTAGCTTGTTTAAGGCCTTACATAAAATCAATTTATTTAAAGCGTTTTGACAGGCCCAACGTGACAAGCAGAAATAAATTATTTCTATTAAATTAATTTCCAAACGCTTTTACCTGGCGCTTGCGTATTTGATTACCAAACTTACATCTCTGGTCGTCGAAGTTGGGTTCCACCTGAAATTTAAGGTAAATGTTTTGGTAGCCGGATCGTACCTATTATCCTTACCCGCTAAATTAGCTAATGTTGCATTACCTAAAGAAGTCATGGTAACCAGATTGGTAGCAGGATCAACAGTAGCCCTGAGGTTATCGATACCAGAAACACTTGAAGTTCCGCCTGCCCATCTTAAATTGGTAATTTCAACGGTGGTTGCACTTACCGTACTCAAAGTAAGATTAGGATTGCCGGCCAAACTGCCGCTTAACGCATCATTTGCAGGAACTCCGGGTGCAGTGTACCTGATTACACTACTTCCGGTGCCAACAGAATAGATTCCATCGTAGGCATTTTTTGCATTAATTTTAAATAAACCACTACCATAATTACCACTCACCGTACCGGATGAAGTCGATTTCACTACTACGCCCAACGCATAGCTCTTGCTGAAATCGAAAGCACTGGTTTTAAGTTTAACATGGAATATACCCTGTTTCTGTCCTTTTAGAATGGTAACCGTGTAAGATGGCACAGTGTACAGGCTGGCATCCAGGTTTGTGAGCACAGCAGCAGACGTAGACATTGCACTCACTATTGTAGCATCAAAGCCCAGCGTTACCGTTATATCTTCGGGAGCACCATCTACGCCTGTATAGTTGATCAAAATCGGACAATCAACTTCTGTTACGGCTTCAAAGGATTTAGTTACCGATGCATACGCGGTAGAACTTGTTCTCGAAGGCAGATCGGCCAGTTCTACAATACCGGCAGAACCATTTTCGGCATAAATACCATCCTGCTTGGTGCATGATGAAAAGCCCGCTGCCATTGCCAATAAGGCAAAGCCGATTTTTTTATAATTTTTCATATCTATTTTCATTATCTAAAAATTAGTTGGTGTTAACATCCCAGAAAATTTTTGAAGTATATGCACTCAAACCAGTGGGAACATTTGGATTTAAATTATATTCTGTAGTTGGATACAGGTTTCGTACAGGTAAGCGGTCTGCTGTGGTAGCCGACGATTGCAAGGACACAAAAGTAGTAGTGGCCGACGTGCCTGAAACGGCCGGATAACCAGTTCTTTTATATTCCTGCCAGGCCTCGTAACCGTTTACAAAATTCAGGGCAATGTATTTTTGTGTTATAATGGCTTCTAAACGCTGTGCATTGGTAGTCGCCAGATTATAATTAACCAGATAACTACCTGCATTTGCTGCTTTATAAGCCGCTAAATAAGCATCTAAAACAGTACTTGTAGCTGATGTTGTGGTTGTACCTGATTTTTGCAGGTAATTATATGATGCCCTGATGCCATTGTCGAAATTGGTTGCAGCATCTCCTGATAAAGTATGGCCTTTTAATGCTGCTTCGGCAAGTAAAAAGTAGGTTTCAGCAGCTGGCATAATTAACTGACCCATTACCCTGCTTTTTAGTATTCCCTGAGTTGCAGGAGCACTTAAAGCTGTTCCAACACCGATATACCAGGCCGGGTAGCCCGAAATCCACGAAGGTACATTGCTTTCGTTACCCAATTGATTGGTTGGTGTGGTATTGGCAGCATAATTTTTGTAAATCAGTGCACCACGGGTAGCATCGCTTAGTTTTGTGCCATTATAAAAAGAGAAGATCCATTTTGTTGGAATCTGCTGTGCTGCATACGCGCCATTGCTACCGGTGTAGGTAGAATGATAGGTATTCCAAAGCGGATTTTGGCGCGCACTTGTGCTTACAAAGCCCGGATCGATCAGTACATCACTGGTTAAAAAACCTTCAGCAGAAAATGTACCAAAAGCGGTAGCTGCAAAAGAAGCCAGCGGACCATCTTGCGCCCTTGTTAAAATACGCAGTTTAATGTTGTTTGCAAACTGGATCCATTTGGTAACATCGCCACCAAACATCACATCTGCAGAACCTAAAGCTTTTACCACTGTGCTTGATCCATTTGCTTTAAGCTGTGCAATAGCAGCGTCGATTTCTGTCACCAGGGATTTGTAAATCGTTGCCGCATCATCATAATGTGGCGTAAGGTTATCAACACCAGCCAAACCCTCTGTGTAAGGCACATTGCCATATTCATCTACCAGAATCTGATAGTAATAAGATTTCATTACCCTTGCAACTGCATTAAAGAGTACATATTTGCTTACGCCAGAAGTTGAAGTAATGATATACTGATAACTTCTTAAATCAGAAAATGCGCTATTAAACAGGCCGTTATTTGTTCCTGAGTTCCAGTTATAGGTAAAAAAGGTAGACCCGGAAAAAGAATAACCACCTGCATTAGCCTGATAACCAGCCATCCACGCACCATAATTAAAGTAGGTGATAAAATTTGAGGCCGTATTATTTAGGGTAGCCGGCAAAACCAGTTCTGGTGAAGAAGAGGTTGCCGAATTGGTATTTTCGTTGATATCCAGGTAACTCTTTTTACAGCCAGGAGCAGCAAAAATGATGGTTAAAAGGACAGTTAATTTTAAAAATCTTTTCATAATTCTTGTCATTAGAAAGTTAATGATATAGTTCCACCATAATACCTTGTTGGAGGCGTTTGCGATAATGAAGTAATCCCCACCGCGTTACTGTCTGATCCGTTATTACTGTAATCAGGATCGGCATATTCGTTCGATTTTGGTAACCAGATAAACAAGTTTCTACCTTGCGCACTGATGGTGGCCGACTTAATAAATTTCACATTCCGCAATACCGAAGAAGGAAGTTTATAGGCAAGGGCAAGCTCCCTCAGTTTCCAATAATTACCCGAGTACACATAATTGCTGGTTACACCAGAATATAAACTGCTGCTGGTCCAGAAACCTGCACCACCATCTGATACCGTAACACTGTTATTGGCTACATAAGTTCCGCTGGCCGAATCGTAGTACGATGAATTAGGAAAAACAAATTTCTCTCTGTTGTAATAAGCACTTCTGGCCGATGAACCAGAGAAATCGTAAGTAGAACCTGCGGTGCTGTACTGAACATAGTTCGACCTGTATTCAAACAAGCCAGATAGGGTTAAGCTTTTGTAAGAAAGCTGAAAATCAAGCCCCAACCTGTTCTTTGGAATGGTATTACCTAAAATATTACCGGTTGTTGTTCCTACCGGATAACCTGTGTTTTTATCAACCACTACCCTGCCTTCCGAATCGCGGATATAATCAGACCCAATGATTACCGGATATACATTACCAACCTGTCCGAAAATGGTCGAACTGTTACTTACACCAATGCGGGTTAAATCGTTTGATAATGAAACCAGTTTATTATTGTTGTAAGTGTAGTTGCCACCAAGGGTTAATTTCCAGTCGCCTTTTCTTATTGGTGTAAAATGCAGGGCAGTTTCCAGTCCTTCATTGGTTAACTCTCCTGTATTCAACAGATAATAACTATAGCCCGTAGTAACCGGAACACCGGCGGTAATGGCTTGTCCGGTAGAGCTGGTATTGTAATAGGTTACCGTTCCATCAATTAAACCTTTAAATAACCTGAAATCTACACCACCCTCATAACCTGTAGTAATTTCTGGCTTCAGATTATTAGAAACTAAAGTATTATTAGGAGTATAACCTGTACCGTAACCATAACCTGTTTGAGAATCGAAGGTAGATTGCAACGAGTAAGCGCCACCGTTTGTAGTATTACCCACGTTTACGTTACCTACTTTCGAAACCCCTGCCCGGATTTTCAAATAATCAATAACCTTACTGTTTTTCAGGAAGCTAAAAGCATCAGTCGGGATAAACGACACATCTGCTGCAGGATAGAAAAACGACCTGTTCGCTGGTGCCAGTACCGAAACCCAATCGTTCCTGCCTGTTACGTGCAGGTAAAGGTATTTTTTATAACCCACAGTTACATCGGCCCATACCCCGTATTGACGCGTATTGTAATTGGCCTCTCCTGCAGATGGCGTTCCGGTAATGTTACCTAAATTATACAGTTCACTTACCTGCAAACCACTGCCTGAAGCATTCAGATCTTTGTATGTATAACTTTTTAAAGAGGTTCCAAGCAAGGCATTGAAAGAGAAATCTTTCACATCTTTTTTAATATTGGCAAAAAAGTCGGTACTAAAGTTACTCGTATTCAGCATTTCATCACTTACACCACTGCTCTGGTTTGTTTTGGCCGAATGATCTAAAGTGTATTGCGTGTAATTATAACCTGTAGTACTATTTTTGTTCCTGTAGTAACGGTTAGAGATAGCTGCCCTGTAGGTAAAATCCAGCCAGTCAGCCGCTTTATATTTCAACTCCAGTAATCCCGTCAAATAATCGTTGGTGGTATTTTGCCTGTAATTATCTATAGACCAGTAAGGATTTTTATAATAGTCGTTGTAATAACTATCAGGATTGCCCCAACCCGCTGCATCCTGCCAGTTTGAATACGACAGTAAAGGTATCTGTGCAGGTGTATTTAACAGGTTATCATAAACTGTAGAAGTTGCACTGGTAATGTCGTATTTATTCTGGGTATAACTGGCATTATAATTTGCCGAAAACCTTTTGGTAAAATTGCGCGAACCGTTAAACCTTAAAGCCGCTCTTGTGTATTTATCCTTTGGTGTGGTTCCTGATCCATCTAAATACTGGGCAGATAAATAAGTAGATGATTTCTCATCAGCTGATGAAATCGAAAAATCGGTTTGGTTAGATACACCTGTTTTCCAGAAATCGTATTTATCATCAGTAGCCGAATAAGGCGTATATTGTTGCGCACCACTTTCGGTTACACGGCCAATTGCCCTTAAAGTTCCATCAAATGCAGGGCCATACTGCTGGTTTTCAATCGGATCGTACACCTGAGCGCCAGAGGTAGAACCTGATCCGAAGCGGTTCTGCAACAACGGGTAATAGCTCACCTGTTCCAATACCGTGGTGTTAGCTACTTTGATTACCGGCGTTCCGATTTTACCTTTTTTAGTGGTGATGATTAAAGCACCGTTGGATGCATCCGAACCATACAACGCGGCTCCGCTTGCGCCATTTAGTACGGTGATATCATCAATGTCATCGGGATTCAGATTTCCCAGAATAGCATTTGGTACCACAGCACCATCCAACACAATAAGCGCCTGGTTATTACCGGTAATGGAGCGGTTACCCCTTAATACCAAACGGTAACTTGGGTTTACGCCACTACCAACGGCATTAATCTGCAAACCCGGTACTTTACCTACCAAACCTCCGGCAATGGTTGGCGATTTACCAGCCGTTAACGATTCGTTATCTATTCTGGTAGAAGCATATCCCTGCTCCCTGGCTGTTCTTTTAATACCGCCGGCTGCAATTACCACTTCATCCAGACTGTTAACATCAGATTCGAGTGTAACATCAATGTTTTTGGCATTTACATTCTGTTCTCTTGTTTTGTAACCGATAAAAGTAAATACAAGGGTTTGAACACCCGATGATACTTTGATGGAATAAACTCCGTTGGCGCCAGTGGTTACGCCATTACTTGTTCCTTTCACTTTTACACTCACCCCGGGCAGCGGTAAGCCGTCTTCTTTGGCCGATACCACCCCGGTAACGGTTCTTTCCTGCGCCGAAACCCTGGTTACGAGCAAAACAATAAAGAACAACAAACACTTTAGTAGTTTTCTTTTCATTTACGTTTTTAGTTTAATAAGTTAATAATGTGTCTGAAAAATTAATCACAACAAGAATCGCAACAGCAGCCAACGCCCGGCTTTAATTGAAACATGTAAAATGGTTAGTTAAATTTTTCACCATACACGGAAACTGAGAGAAGATCCGGTTCGTTACGAACAAATGCGGTGATTAATAATTCAGCCTCTAATAAAAAAGAATGCCAACAACTAAAATTTTAAGAAACGACGAAATGAGATTTTGTATCGATAAACCATTTTAACAATGTTAAATGACACCTTTTAATAAAAAAATTGAATATTTTTTATTAACAGATAAAAAAAGACACAAAAACCCAATATTTATACCCAAAATCGCAAATAAAAATAAATACAAAACCAAAAACATCAAAAAAAACACAAACAAAACCTAAAACCAGCTTTAAAACTAAAATCAACCCGAAAAAGAGAATAATTCTCGCATCAAAACCTTTAAACCGACTTAATTTTATAATGGGCAAAGATTAACAGAACTCAGATACAAATAAGTAAATTCGCTTTTTTAAATCCGTTAAAAGATGAAACAAATCGCAGTTATAGGATCTGGTACCATGGGAAATGGCATTGCCCATACCTTTGCACAATTTAATTATCAGGTAAACCTGATCGACATTAACCAATCTGCTTTAGATAAAGCCATAGAAACGATTGGAAAAAACCTCGACAGGCAAGTTGCCAAAGGGACTTTAACCGAAGAACAGAAAACAAATACGCTTCAAAACATTAGCACCTGCACTTCTATAAAAGATGGTGTTCAACATGCCGATTTAGTGGTAGAAGCTGCAACCGAAAATGTAGAACTGAAGTTAAAAATCTTTAAAGATTTAGATGAACATGCTCCGGCTCATGCCATTCTCGCCTCCAATACTTCGTCCATTTCCATTACACAGATTGCTGCGGTAACCAGCCGGGGCGATAAAGTAATAGGCATGCATTTTATGAATCCTGTTCCGGTAATGAAACTGGTTGAAGTCATCCGCGGTTATGCCACCAGTGATGAAACCACCAGCACGATCATGTCGCTTTCTCAAAGCCTGGAAAAAGTACCTGTAGAAGTAAACGATTACCCTGGTTTTGTGGCCAACCGCATTTTAATGCCCATGATTAATGAAGCCATTTATACCCTTTATGAAGGCGTAGCCGGTGTGTATGAGATTGATACTGTAATGAAATTAGGCATGGCTCACCCGATGGGGCCTTTACAATTGGCCGATTTTATCGGACTGGATGTTTGTCTGGCCATCCTTAAAGTATTACATGATGGTTTTGGAAACCCGAAGTATGCGCCATGCCCTTTACTGGTAAATATGGTTGCTGCAGGTAAAAAAGGTGCCAAAAGCGGCGAAGGCTTTTATCAATATACCGCAGGATCAAAAGAGCTGGTTGTTTCGGATAAATTTAAAAAATCCTAATTTTTTTAGCATTTAATTTTATATTTGCTGTATGAATGAGCATCTGGATCCTGAAGCAAACAACTTAACCCCTACCGATCGTGATATTGAAAGGGTGTTGAGGCCGCAGGCTTTTGAGGATTTTACGGGACAGGAAAAAGTGATGGAGAACCTGAAAATTTTCGTTCAGGCGGCGAAACTCCGTGGTGAGGCTTTAGATCATGTGCTTTTACATGGCCCTCCGGGATTGGGCAAAACCACCCTATCCCATATCATCGCCAACGAAATGGCTACCGGAATTAAGGTAACTTCTGGTCCTGTTTTAGATAAACCCGGCGATTTGGCGGGGCTGTTAACCGGTCTTGATGAAGGAGATATTCTTTTTATTGATGAGATTCACCGCCTTTCGCCCCTGGTAGAAGAATATCTTTATTCGGCCATGGAAGATTTTAAGATCGATATTATGCTCGAAACCGGTCCGAATGCCCGTTCAGTACAGATATCGCTTAATCCTTTTACCCTTGTTGGTGCAACAACGCGTTCCGGCTTGTTAACCGCTCCTTTGAGGGCACGTTTCGGAATTAATGCCCGCCTGGCGTATTACGACGCTAAACTACTGACTACCATAGTTTTACGTTCATCCGAAATATTAAAAACCCCCATCAGTGATGAGGGTGCTTATGAAATTGCCCGCCGTAGCCGCGGTACACCACGTATTGCCAATGCACTTTTACGCAGAACGAGGGATTTTGCGCAGATTAAAGGAAATGGAAACATCGATACCGAAATTGCCCGTTACGCTTTAGATGCGCTGAATGTAGATGAACACGGTTTAGATGAAATGGATAACAGGATTCTGGTTACCATTATCGATAAGTTTAAAGGTGGCCCGGTGGGTTTAAAAACCATTGCAACGGCCGTTGGAGAAGATGAAGGCACTATCGAAGAGGTTTACGAACCATTTTTGATTCAGGAAGGGTATATTATGCGTACTTCACGCGGCCGTGAGGTTACAGAAGCCGCATATAAACATTTAAAGAAGAACTATCCGGGGCAAACAGGGAAGTTGTTTTAATAACTTTGCAATCCCTGGTTAGGTCGTTATTTCGACTGGAGTGCAACGGAATGGAGAAATCTATTTACCTGAATTTAAAGAAGAATTATCCGGGGCTAAAAGGGAAGTTGTTTTAATAACTTTGCAATCCCTGATTAGGTCGTCATTTCGACTGGAGTGCAATGGAATGGAGAAATCTATTTACATGAATTTTAAGAAATTATCCGGGGCAAACAGAAGTTGTTTTAATAACTTTGCAATCCCTGATTAGGTCGTCATTTCGACTGGAGTGCAACGGCATGGAGAAATCTATTTACTGAATTTTAAGAAAAATTATCCAGGCAAACAGGGAAGTTGTTTTAATAACTTTGCAATCCCTGGTTAGGTCTTCATTTCGACTGGAGTGCAACGGATTGGAGAAATCTATTTAGCTGAATTCAAAGATCTCTCCACTGCGGTCGAAATGACGAAAACACTAAGAAATATCTACTTAGCCCCGCCCTTCAGTTCGATGCATTATACTAAAAATAAAATCCATTTGAACATTTATGCCCTTTCTGTGTTCAATACTATAGAAATCAAACATTATGAATATTGAATTACGTAAGCTAACGCTCGAGGATTACGCAGACTTAAAAGAATCTATGCTTCAGGCATACGACAGTATGGGCGGTTCCATCTGGCCAAAATCAAGCATCGCTAAACTTTTAAATATATTTCCTGAAGGACAGCTTTGTATCGCCGTTGACGATAAAGTAGTCGCCTGCTCATTGGCTATTATTGTAGAATATGATGAATATGGAGACCGCCACACCTACAAACTGATTACAGGTGATTATTCTTTTTCCACACATGATCCGAACGGGGATACGCTGTACGGGATCGAGATTTTCGTTCACCCCGAATTTCGTGGTTTGCGTTTAGGAAGACGGCTATATGAAGCCCGGAAAGAGCTTTGCGAAAGCTTAAACCTTAAAAGTATTATTGCGGGTGGCAGGATTCCCGGATACCATGAATATGCAGATCGACTTAGTCCACGACAATACATTGATAAGGTAAAATCTAAAGAAATTTACGATCCAACGCTTACCTTTCAGATTTCCAATGATTTCCACGTTAGAAAAGTATTGAAGAACTATTTACCCGGCGATAGAGAATCAAAAGAATATGCCACGTTAATTGAGTGGAACAATATTTATTATCAGGGTATTGATGCTTCTGCCCGTTCTGCAATGACCATTCGTTTGGGTTTGGTACAATGGGAAATGCGTTTATTTCCTAATATGGATGCCTTTTATGAACAGGTAGAGTTTTTTGTAGATGCACTGAGTGGTTACAAATCGGATTTTGTGATGTTTCCGGAGTTATTTAATACGCCCTTGCTCCAGCCTTACAATCACCTGCCAGAAATTGAGGCCATGCGCAAGCTTGCCGAAAAAACGGAAGAAATTGTACAGAAAATGCACGAATACTCATTAAGTTATAATACCAATATCATTACCGGCAGCATGCCGCTGATTGAGGACGGTAAACTTTACAACGCCACTTATCTTTGCCATCGCACGGGTAAAATAGATGAATACAGGAAAATCCACATTACCCCTAACGAGCAGAAATACTACGGAATGATTGGCGGAGATAAGGTTCAGGTTTTCGATACCGACTGCGGCAAGGTGGGTATTTTAATCTGTTACGATGTAGAATTTCCTGAATTAAGCCGCATTTATGCCGATCAGGGCATGCAGATTCTTTTTGTCCCGTTTTTAACAGATACCCAAAATGGCTATACCCGTGTTCGTCATTGTGCACAGGCCAGGGCAATAGAAAATGAATGTTATGTAGCCATTGCCGGCTGTGTGGGTAATTTACCAAAGGTGAATAATATGGATATCCAGTTTGCGCAATCGGCAGTTTTCACACCATCTGATTTTGCTTTCCCAACAAATGCCATTAAAGCAGAAGCTACGCCAAATACAGAAATGGTTCTGGTAGTAGATGTTGATTTACATTTACTCGACGAATTGCATCATTACGGAACTGTAAAAGTATTAAAAGACCGGAGGAAAGACCTTTACCAGGTTAAACTCTTAAAATAACAGCCATAAAAAATGCCGGTCAAATTAATGAGCCGGCATTTTCATTTTAATCTAAAGCTAATTACTTTCTCATTATAAACCATATAATCAGGCCAATAATTACGGCGATTGGCAATACCCATTTCAAGGCTTGTCCGGCGCCGTTTTCATCCTTTTCGGTTACCGCTGGTTTAGCTGGTCCCGGGTCTTCTTTATGACTTTCGTAATCTTTTTCAATCGGCTTCGGAGCTTCTCCTGATTCCGTATGTTGTGGATTGATGTTTTCCATATCTTATCTTTAAAAAGCCCTTCCTTTCAGCTGAAATCCAGATCAGGAAGTGCGATAATCAATTAATTTAGTTTCTGTATTTAGAACAAGTGATTAATGAAAATGTTTTAAATCCTAAGCCTTATCTTTGTAGTCCGGTGTATAACAATTCTGCAAAATATAGCCAGTTGATTAAAGATGAAGCCCTTCGTTTGGGTTTTATGGCTTGCGGCATTTCCAAGGCTGAATTTCTGGAAGAAGAGGCGCCAAGGCTCGAAAAATGGCTCAATCAAAATCATCACGGAGAAATGAAATACATGGAAAATTATTTCGATAAACGCCTTGATCCTACACTTCTGGTTGAAGGCGCCAAATCGGTAATTTCCTTATCTTTAAATTATTACACCGAAGAAAAACAGTCAGATCCGGATGCACCAAAAATTTCAAAATATGCTTACGGACAGGATTACCACACGGTAATTAAAGATAAACTGAAAGCCCTCACCCATTTTATTGAGGAGAACATCGGCGAGGTTTCGGGAAGGGCTTTTGTAGATTCTGCTCCTGTTTTAGACCGTGCCTGGGCAAAAAAATCGGGCATTGGCTGGATCGGGAAAAACTCCAACCTGATCAGCAAAACCAATGGTTCTTTTTTCTTCCTTGCAGAACTGATTGTTGACCTCGAACTGGATTACGACCATCCTTACCAGGCCGATTATTGCGGAAGCTGTACGCGTTGTTTAGATGCCTGCCCTACTGATGCGATCATTGCGCCGCAAGTGGTAGATGGAACCAAATGTATCTCTTACCTTACCATTGAGCTCAAAAATGAAATTCCCAATGAGTTTAAAGATAAAATGAGCAACTGGATGTTCGGTTGTGATATCTGCCAGGATGTTTGCCCATGGAACCGATTTTCAAAAGCACATAATGAAGATGCTTTTAAACCTGAAAGCGGACTGCTGGATTTAAGTGCGAAAGATTTAACAGAAATTACGGATGATATATTTAAAAAGATTTTTAAAGGATCGGCCGTAAAACGCACCAAATTTGCAGGACTTAAAAGAAATATTGATTTTCTGAAACCTGAATAGTAGTAGCCTTTTTATCAAACAGAGCGTAGTCAAAAACTTTTATTATTGCGTAAAAATGGTTTTCGACTACGCTATCATTAACAAATTCTAATAGAATGGTCGTCATCTCGACTGTAGTGCAGTCCCGAACGTTCGGGAAAAAGATCTTTGGGTAAAGTTATTTAAATTTAAAAGATTTCTCCACTGCGGTCGAAATGACGATACTTCGGGCAAGTTTTCAAAACCTGACTTCTGTAATTCTACTATAAAGTATCCATATCAATTACGAAACGGTATTTAACATCACTGGCCAATACACGCTCGTAAGCTTCATTCACATAGTTGATATTAATCACTTCCACATCCGAAACTATATCATGTGCGGCACAAAAATCAAGCATTTCCTGTGTTTCTTCAATACCACCGATACTCGAGGCCGTTAAAACCCTGTTTCCGTGCATTAAACCTGAACCCGGAAATTTTATAGGTTCTGCGGGAATTCCTACACAAATGTGTACCCCGTTTACATTTAACAATTTGAAATACATCTCATAATCGTGTGGTGCAGATACCGAATCGATAATGAAATCGAAATGTTTGGCATATTGTTTCAATTGCTCCGGATCTTTGGTGATTACAAAATTATGTGCACCTAAATTTCTGGCATCAGCCTCTTTTGATGGAGAAGTACTTAAAACCGTTACTTCGGCACCAAAGGCAACCGCAAATTTAACGGCCATGTGGCCTAAACCACCCAAACCTAAAACTGCAACTTTATGGCCTTTTGTAATCCCCCAACGCTTAATCGGCGAATAAGTAGTAATACCTGCACACAATAACGGTGCAACACCTGCTAAAGGTAATTTATCTGAAACATGCACTACAAATTCTTCGGTACAAACGATTTTGTTCGAATAACCGCCATAGGTTGGTGTGGTTTTATCGCGTTCAACACTATTGTATGTCCAAACAGTTTCGCCTTTTTCGCAAAACTGCTGCTGACCGCCTTTGCAGGTAGGACATTCTTTACAACTATCTACCATACAGCCAATACCTGCCAATTCGCCCACTTTAAATTTCGTAACCTCCGATCCTACTTCGGTAATGCGGCCAACAATTTCATGTCCCGGAACCATCGGATACCTTGCTGGTCCCCATTCGCTCCTTACCTGATGGATATCAGAATGGCAAATACCACTAAATAAAATTTCTATTAATACATCTTTCGGCCCAACATTCCTTCTATCGAAATTCCATGGAGCCAATTTATCGGTTTGGCTGTGCACAGCATATCCTTTTGCAGCTATCATATCTATTTTAAATTTTGTTCAAAGCTAGAAGATTAAGTATTATCCTTTGTCAGCGCGGGTTCATTTCGGCAGGTGCCATCTAGTTGCAATTACGCTATTACATGCAAATATCGCAGGTTTAAAATTTATAGTGATTTTCTTAATTGTTCAAAAATGGCTAATATTTCCAGAAAATGTAGGGTTCGGTTTTCCATAGAAATCTTTAGTCCCGCTCTATGCTAAGTTCCGATGAAAAATCGGAATACCGCTTTCGATCGGGTTTATATACTATGGATACTGCACAAACCTAAGCCAACACCTTATCTGGCGTAATCGGCAAGGTTCTGATCCTTTTACCAGTGGCATTAAACACTGCATTGGCAACCGCTGCAGAAAAACCGATCAACGCAATTTCGCCCATTCCTTTTGCACCCATCGGGTTGATATATGGATCTGGTTTATTGATAAAATTGACGTCAATTTCCGGCACATCAGCATTTACCGGAACATGATAATCGGCAAAATTGTTATTGATGTATCTTCCATAGCGGTGATCGATAATAGATTCTTCTGTTAAAGCCATACCAATACCGCCTACCGCACCGCCCAGCATCTGGCTCCGCGCTGTTTTCGGACTCACAATCGTACCCGAATCGCCAACGGAAACGATTTTGCTCATTTTTACCACTCCGGTTAAAGCATGAACTTTTACCTGCACAAAGTGGATCGAAAAGGAATACATCGAATAATTATCCTTTTCCTTACCGCTCTGGCTTTCTTTAGTCACCTCTATAGAAGGTAAATTGTTCTTTTTTAATACCTCCACAAAATTAGCAGTGGCATCCATATTCGAATTTGCTGCCAGTTCTGCAATTGCCGATTTCAAAGCCACACAAACATCATTTACAGCAGATCCGACGGTAGATAAGGTAGCTGAACCACCCTGACTAGTTGCAGGAGGTAAAGAAGAATCGCCCAGTTCGAAAGTAATTTTATTCACCGGAATTTTCATCAGTTTATTGGCAATTAACGTCATACCGGTACCAGTTCCCGGACCAATATCGCTTGTTGCACTTTGTAAAAGCAGCGATCCATCTGCCTTTAATATGCCTTTAACGCTGGCCTTACCCCTGTTGGCATTAAATACACCAACACTTACTCCATAACCCGTTTGCCATGGCCCTTCAACCAAACTACCCGGTTTATTTTTACGGTTGCTCCAGCCAATTTTTTCGGCACCGATTTTATAGGCTTCCTTAATATTCTTACTTGAGAAAGGTTTATTTTTTTGTTGGTCGGTTTCTGGATCGTTTTTGATCCTAAAATCCAGCGGATCCATATCTAAAGCATGTGCCATTTCATCGATGGCACTTTCCAAAGCAAAAGCTCCGGTTGCTTCACCAGGACCACGCATCCAGATCGGCACGCCCAAATCAACCGGAACAATGGCGTAAGAAGTATTTACATTATCGCATTGATACATAAATTTCGCCATGTTTACCACGCCTTCGGTAAAGTTCTCGTAAGTAGAAGTTTCGCCATAGGCACGATGGGTGATACCCGTTAATTTACCGTCTTTATCTGCACCCAAACCAATGGTTTGGATCGCTGCCGGCCGGTTACCCACCATGGTAAACATTTGCATCCGCGTAATTACCACCTTTACTGGTTTACCGATATGTTTGGAAGCCATTACCGTTGCAATTTCCAATGGCCAGGTACGCAAAGCCATACCGAAACCACCACCAACAAACTCCGAGTTTACCTGTATATTTTCCATCGGAATTTTAAAAACATTGGCAATAGTACCCTGAGTAGCTTTTACACCCTGGGTTTTGGCATAAACCGTTACCTGGTTATTCGGACGCCAATCGGCAATAATCCCATGCAATTCCATTGGATTATGCGTTTCTATGGGAAGAAAATACCGTTCTTCGAGTTTTACTTCGGCAGTTTTATAAGCATTTTCCACACCCCGTTTATAGTCGGCCTGCCCTTGTAGTTTTTTTGCCTTCGGATCTTTTAAGGCCTTTGCAAAATCCGTATTAAATTCTTCTTTTGCATAAGTTGCTTTCACCAGAGAGGCCGCATAAGTAGCCCTTTCGAAGGTATTGGCCACTACGATAGCAATCGGTTGTCCGTTGTAAAATATCTTATCAGTATAAAATATCTTCATCTGCGGACCACCTTCCTGCTCGTAAGCAGTTGCCGATGGTTTATTTAAATGCGAAACCACAGCAATTACGCCAGGTGCATTTTCTGCAGCTTTTGTATCGAGTCCGGTAATTTTTCCTTTAGTGATTGTACTGGTTACCAATACCCCATAAGTTAAGCCGGGGAGTTCGTATTCTGCAAAATATTTAGCTTTTCCCGTAACTTTTAAAATGCCATCTACGCGGTCGGTATCTTCTTTTAACATGCGCTTTTCCATAATTAAGCTTTCGATTTTGCAAGATTTAACGCCTCGATAATTGTATTGGGTGCCAGTTTAAGCTTGAAATTGTTTTCACCAAAACCTTTAGCACCCGTCATGGCCAGTTCTGCTGCCTTTTCGAAATTCGACGAGGTGGCTTCTTTTCCTTTAAGGAAATTTTCGGATGCCGTTAAACGCCATGGTTTATGCGCCACACCACCCATAGCCAAACGGATGTCGGTAATTTTGTTATTGTTCAATTCAAAAGCAACTGCAACCGAAACGAGTGCAAAAGCATAAGAAGCACGGTCGCGTACTTTTAAGTAATGGTAGTTTTTAGCGAGATTATTCACCGGTATTTCCAGTCGGATAATCATTTCATCTGCTTTGAGGTTATTGTCTAGCTGTGGGGTATCTCCCGCCAGGCGGTGGAAATCTTTAAAAGCTATTTTCCGCTCGCCTTTGCTATTGGCCAGCACCACTTCGGCATCTAAAGCGGTTAAGGCAACACACATATCGCTCGGATGTACGGCAATGCATTTTTCGGAAGTACCAAAAATGGCATGCATACGGTTAAAACCTTCCATTGCGCCACAACCTGTACCCGGCTGACGTTTATTGCAGGGCATTTCGGTATCGTAAAAATAACCACAACGCGTACGCTGCATCATATTTCCTCCTACCGTGGCTACATTCCGCAATTGCGCCGAAGCACCGGCCTGCAAAGCCCACGAAAGCAATGGCAGTTTTTCTTTGATCAAAGCATGATCTGCAACCGCAGTATTGGTAGCCAAAGCCCCAATGTGGATTTTATTTCCAATCTGTTCGATCTGTTTTAAGGGAATGTGATTAATATCAATCAGCTTTTCGGGTGCGGTAACACCTCTTTTCATCAGGTCGATCAGGTTAGTACCGCCAGCTAAAAATTTAGCACTTTTATCTTTTAGCAATAGCGCAATGGCCGATTTGGCCGAGGTTGTTCTTAAATATTGAAAATTGATCATACGTTTGCCCCTCCTTCCTTCACATCCACAATGGCATCAACAATATTCGGGTAGGCACCGCACCTGCAGATGTTGCCACTCATGTATTCGCTGATTTCGGCCCTAGAACTTGTGTGTCCTTCGCGGATGCAGGCCACCGCCGACATAATCTGTCCGGATGTGCAATAACCGCATTGAAAACCATCATGTTTGATGAAAGCGGCCTGCATCGGATGTAAGGTATCTCCATCGGCCAGACCTTCTATCGTGGTAATTTTCTTTCCTTCGTTCATCACCGCTAAGCTTAAACATGAATTTACCCTTTGCCCATCAACGTGTACGGTGCAGGCACCGCACTGACCATGGTCGCAGCCTTTTTTGGTTCCCGTTAAATGGAGTTCTTCGCGCAGGTAATCCAAAAGGGTTACCCTTGGCTCAACTGATGCTTTATATGCTTTATTATTTACAGTCAGATTTAGTGGAATTTTCTCAAAAAGCTCGGCGAAACGTTCATCGGCATTGTTTTCAGCTGCTTTAACCGCGATGCCCGGCGTTAAGGCAATAGCCGTAATTACGGAACTTTTTTTAAGGAAATCGCGTCTGCTATCGCCCTGATTTGGTTTTTGATCAGAAGGTTTCATAATTGAATGAGATTAGCTTTAGGATGTTTTTCTAAGTTCGTAATTCTATAACTCAAATGGTAGTAAATCAGAAATTTAGAATTATTCTATCTAACAATATTTAAGATAACTCACTAGAAATAAATCATTAACAAAATAATTTCCATAATGTTCATCCAATTTATATTTTTATAAAATGGACAATGTAAAACCACTCCCCGATTTAACCGCAGAAGAACAACGCGTTTTAGGCGCTTTAATAGAAAAAAGCCGGACCACGCCCGATTATTATCCGATGACTTTGAACAGTTTAACGGCTGCCTGTAACCAAAAAAGTTCCAGGAATCCTGTAGTAAATTACGATGAAGAAACCATTACATTAACCTTAAACCAGCTTAAAATAAAAGGACTGATTTCAACCGCAACCGGCGGATCAAGTCGTGCAACTAAATACAAGCATAATCTGGCGATAGTTTATCCGTTATTGCCTTCAGAACTGGCTATTATCTGTCTTTTACTTTTGCGCGGGCCTTTAACTCCTGGAGAAATTAACAGCAACTCGGGCCGTTTATACGAATTTGAAAGCATAGAAGAAGTACTGGAGCAGCTTCAGAAACTATCCGATGATGAACCCGCATTTGTAAAACAGCTGGCTAAAAAAGCCGGACAAAAGGAAGCCCGCTTTGTTCACCTTTTAGGCGAGCAGGCAGAAACCACCACCGAAACAGAAACCGAAACCCTTGCAGCACCAACTTTTGATACCACAGCATTGGAAAACCGTATTGAAAAACTGGAATTAGAAGTAGAGGAGTTAAAAGAGCTGGTCAATTTGTTGATGGATAAGTAGGTTCAGTGGTTCATTAGTCATTGGTTTATTGGTTTGCTACCCCTAAACCAACTCCGTCATTCCGAGCGGAGCGCCCCTAAAAGCCGTCATTTCGAGCGGAGTGCAACGTAGTCGAGAACCCGAAGGCTCAGCGAAGCTAAATCTGTCTCGGAATAGATCTCTCTCCCGAACCTTCGGGACTGTGCTCCAGTCGAGATGACGACGCCTTTATTCCGTGTTTTCAGTGTCTCCGTGGCAAAAACAAATGGCAAAAAAGGTCTTAGCGAGACGCTAAGACCAGTAAAGTGCTAAACCATATTATATTCGTCATTTCGAGCGAAGTGCAACACAGTCGAGAAATCTGTCCTGAAATAGATCTCTCCGTTCCGCTTTGCTCCAGTCGAGATGACGACCCGATTTATACTAACGTAAACAAAAAAGGTCTTAGCGAGACGCTAATACCAGTAAATATAGCTCTCTCTCCCGAACCTTCGGGACTTTGCTCCAGTCGAGATGACGACACCTTTATTCCGTGTTTTCGCGCCTCCGTGGCAAAAACAAAACTTAACAAAAAAGGTCTTAGCGGGACGCTAAGACCAGTAAATCACTTTAATCTATAAACCTAAATTAAGCCTCATACTTTTTAAAAATCGTACTCGCAGTATGTCCGCCGAAACCAAAAGTGTTGTTTAAAACATAATTGATTTCTTTTTTAATTGGTTCGCCCAGCACAATATTTAATCCTTTCGGGATATTTTCGTCGAGATTTTTTGTATTAATGGTTGGAGGAATCACATTATCCCTGATTGAAAGAATACTAATCAAACTTTCAACGGCTCCTGCTGCGCCTAATAAATGGCCAGTCATCGATTTAGTAGCTCCAATTACCACAGGTAAGCCATTAAAAACAGTATTAATACCATTTAATTCGCTTAAATCGCCCAATCCGGTTGAAGTAGCATGTGCATTGATATAATCGATTTTATCAGCTGTAATATCGGCGTCTTTTAGTGCACTTCTCATGCCCAAAGCTGCTCCAATTCCATCCGGAGGTGTTCCGGTTAAGTGGTAGGCATCAGCTGCCATTCCACCGCCAACAATTTCAGCATAAATATGAGCACCACGTTGTAAAGCATGCTCCAGCTCTTCCAAAACCAAAGCTCCGGCACCTTCACTCATCACAAAACCGTCCCTGTCCTTATCGAAAGGTTTAGAAGCGCCCTGAGGGTCTTCGTTATTTTTCGACAATGCCTGGGCTGCATTAAATCCACCAACTGATGATTTTGTTAAAGCCGCTTCCGAGCCTCCGGCAATCATTACACTTGCCTTTCCTAAACGGATGGTATCAAACGCATTGATAATTGCTGTGTTTGATGATGCACAAGCCGAAACCGTGCAATAATTTGGTCCGCGAAGTTTATGACGGATGGAAATCGCCCCGGCAGCGATATCCACGATCATTTTCGGAATGAAATAAGGATTGAACCTTGGTGTTCCATCTCCGGCATGAAATTCTTCCAGTTGCGCTTCAAAAGTACCGATACCGCCATTTCCGGTTGCCCAGATTACCCCAACTTCTGCTAGTTGATCGTCGTTCATTGTACTGAAATTCAATCCTGCATCTTTTATCGCCTGATCGCTCGAGCCGATGGCGTACTGCGTAAAAAGATCGTACTTTTTAATTTCTTTTTTCTCCAGGTATTCTTCAGGATTAAAATCCTTTACTTCACCTGCAAATTGTGTTTTAAATTTGCTTGAATCAAATTTTGTAATGGGGCCAATGCCACTTTTACCAGCTAAAATCTGTTGCCAAAATTGCTCAACAGTATTGCCAAGCGGGGTTATAGCACCTAAACCTGTAACTACTACTCTTTTCATTTTATGTTTTTTAGTCACTAAGCCCAAATAATTAGACCATATAATATGCCTGATCATTCGAGTTTTACACTTATTGCCGCGAAAGTAAGCATTCTTGCGGTGAAAAATGTCATAATAAAAGCAAAGGAAAATCCTTGCCGGTCTGTTCTCCGTTAATGTTGGACCGAATCAATATTGGCTTTTCTGCTGGCATTCATTACGTTTAATGCATCAACCGGCGATTGCCTGAACAGTTCGTAAATCTTAGCTGTATCACCCACCCTGATCTCATATTCATCATTGGCCAAAGCAGCCACTAAGTCATCGGCCACCACTGATGGTTTGATACCGTTATGTCCACCAATTTCTTTCGAAAATTCAGTATCCACCAATGGAGGCATCAATTCGAAAACCTTAACAGCTGTATCTTCCAGACTTAATCTTAAAGAAGTGCTGTACGAATGAAGCGCTGCTTTACTGGCCGCATAAGTAGGCAAACTTATACCCGGAACATAAGCCACAATAGAAGATACATTAACAATTGCCGATGATTCCTGCTCCAGTAAAACAGGCAATAATTTTTGATTGATCCTGATGATCGACAGGTAATTGGTCAGCATTTCGTCTTCTGCATTTGCAAAAGCATCCTGACCTTGGTCTGCTAAATTATAAAGAATTGCCCTACCAGCATTGTTGATTACGATATTTAACTGAGGGAAATCTACCTTGATCTTTTCTACCAATTGCTCAACATCGCTAGCTTTGCTTACATCAGAAAGAATAGTCGTTACGTTATTTAGCGACGCAGCAGCAGCATCAAGCCTTTCCTGGTTTCTGCCGGTAATAATCACATGGTTATCTAAAGCGGTTAATTGTTTTGCAATTTCTAAACCGATACCGGCTGTTCCGCCGATTAATAAAACAGTATTTTGTGAAGTTTTCATTTCTATATTTTTTTTAAAATTTTAAGATTAAACAGGTGCTCACAGCATGAGCATAAACGGTATTATTTTCATCAATCAATTGTGCCTCTACCAAAGCGATGCGACCGCCCAGATTAATCACTTTGCCATTGGTTTTTAATTTCCCGGTTTTAATGGTGATGGCCTTTAGGAAATTTACCTTTAATTCTAAAGTGGTATAACCTTTCCCTGCAGGTAAGAGAGAATGCACCGAACAGCCCATGGCCGAATCTAAAATGGCTGTAATTACTCCGCCGTGTACAGTACCGATGGGGTTGTAATGAAATTCCTGTGGTGTAAATTCAAAAACTACATTGCCTGCCTCAATTAATGTAACGCTGAAATCAAGCGTATGTAAAAGTGGCGGCAGAGGAAATTTATTGTCGCTCATGGCCTGTAAATAATCAATTCCGTCTATTTGCATGGCTTCTTTTGCGCCTTTCATGGGGTCATCCCAGGTTATTGTTCTTTTTCTTTCCATATTAAAATACCAATCGGTATATTTTTGGCTAAAAATTTTTAGCCTAGGCCATCTACATATTTTTTTAGGGAGCCCATAATCAGGCTCCAGTATTCTGTTTTCGAGGTTAATTTAGAAATCATGATTCCTCCTTCCACCATTGCAATAATGGTTAAAGCAATTTGTTCCGGATGTTGATCTGCACTGATTTCTTTATTGGCAATTCCTGCTTCAACCAGTTTAGCGATTTTATTTTTCCAGTCTAAAACAGCCTTTAATACCCTGTTCCTCAATTCCGGATGGGTATCATCGGCATCAATTGCCGTATTTAAAACGGGACAGCCTCCTTCAGACACCGAACCATCAATAAATTTCTGATAGATATCGATGTACACCAAAAGCTTATCTTTTATGGTGGTTTGCCTGCTCATTTCAGCTTCTATTCTGCTAGAAACATTATTCAGGTTATAATCAAAAGCGGCCAGCGCAACCTCATCTTTATTGGCAAAATTGCCATAAATGCTACCCTTGGTTAAACCTGTAGCAGCCGTGATATCATTTAAAGAAGTACCCGCATAACCCTTCATATTAAAAATCGGTGCGGTTTTCTCTACAATGAAATTTCTCGTTTTTTCTGCTTTAGTCATGTTATTCTGGATTGACAATGCAAATATATACCAATCGGTATATTAATTACAAATCATTTTATCATTACAATCTCCTTTTCGCAATACCTAAATCAATAGATCATAAGTCGTACAGAAAGCAGATTATTTGTTTTACGTTTGAATTTTGTAACTTTGATTTATGAACAAACCAGAAAGTATAGAAGACTTTTATCAGAACAAATTCAGTTTTTTGCCGGATAATTTACAGAATGGCGTTGGACACTTTAATGTTTTTAAACTGGAAGATTGTTTAAGGGACGACCACAAACCGATGAGCTATAACCGCAGGGACTATTATAAAATATGCCTTACACGCGGCCATAATGTTTATCATTACGCAGATAAAAGTATCGAAATTAACGGAACAGCGCTCATCTTTTTCAATCCGTTAGTACCCTACACGTGGGAACTGGCCACTGGTAATAAAAGTGAAGTAACAGGTTACTTTTGTATTTTTACAGAAGCTTTTTTTAAGGAAAAAATCCGCGGGAATATCGGCGATCTGCCCATGTTTACGCCAGGCGGAAAACCTGCATACATTCTAAACGAACAGCAGGACAAACAAATAGAAGCTATTTTTGCTAAAATGTTTGAGGAAATTAATACGGATTATGTTTATAAATACGACCTCCTGCGAAACTACATTACCGAAATTACCCACTTTGCCTTAAAAACACAACCTTCAGAAAGTTTATTTAAACATACTGACGCCAATACGAGGATTACCTCAGTATTTACAGAACTGCTGGAACGCCAGTTCCCGATTGAAACGACTACGCAAAGACTTACCATGCGCTCAGCGAAAGATTATGCGGCACAACTTTCGGTACACGTAAACCACTTAAACCGGGCCATTAAAGAAACCACCGGCAAAACCACCACAAATTATATCACAGAACGTTTATTGAGTGAAGCAAAAGCTTTATTAAAGCATACAGACTGGAATATATCTGAAATAGGTTATTGCCTGGGCTTCGAAGAACCTACTCATTTTAATAACTTTTTCAAAAAACTGACCAACCATACCCCTACTTCTTACCGAATTGTTTGAATTTCGTAATCATAAGTTTGATTGGCGTAATAGTTAGAAGTCGTTTGCACTGTAATTTTGTACTAAGAAAAAAGAATAAAATTATGGGCATGAAAAAAGTTTGGTTTATTACCGGTGCTTCAAAAGGCTTAGGATTAAGTTTGGTCAATCAATTATTGAAAGCTGGTCAATCTGTTGCGGCCACCTCAAGAAATATTGATGAACTTAAAAAAGCTGTAAATGCTAATACGGGAAAATTCCTTCCACTGGCTGTAAACCTGGCTGATGAAAAAAGTGTGGAAGATGCAATTAAAGCGACCATTTCAAAATTCGAAAGGATTGATGTAGTGATCAATAATGCCGGCTATGGTATAGGAGGCAGTATTGAAGAATTAAGCGATGCCGAAACACGCAATAGTTTTGATGTAAATGTTTTCGGAACTTTAAATGTAATCAGAAAAGCTTCACCTTATTTACGGGCACAACGTTCGGGACATATCATCAACATTGCATCGATTGCAGGTATTGCCGGCGCAACGGGCTGGGCGGTTTATGCTGCAGCAAAATCGGCGGTTATTGCATTATCGGAAGTATCGGCCGAAGACCTTAAAGAATTTGGTGTAAAAGTAACGGTTGTTGCTCCGGGAGCTTTCAGAACGAGCTTCCTTACTCCTGATTCATTAACATTGGCCGCCAATCCAATTGCAGAATACGAAGAAGTGAGGGCGATCCACAACAAATATTTAAAAATGGATGGTCAACAGATTGGTGATCCGGAAAAAGCAGCTGCCGCTATGATTTCGCTGGCCAGTATGCCAAATCCACCAGTGCATCTACTTTTAGGCAACGATGCTTTTCAAAGGGCAAACAGTAAACTAGAGGCTTTAACCAAAGAGTTTAAAGACTGGAAAGCCATTACGATCTCAACAGATTTCGACAACTAATCAAATGCTAAGTACGAATTAGCAATCAAAAAAGAGGCTGTATTATAAATATAGAATTGTCATCCTGAGCTTGTCGAAGGACCTGCGATAAAACTGTCTAAGGCGTTTCGACAGGCTCAACATGACAAATTTTAGAGAAACTAGTTTTATAATCCAACTTCATCAATTCATTTCAACTTAAAAAACAATATCATGGAAAATCAAAAAGTTTGGTTTGTAACAGGCGCGTCCAAAGGTCTGGGCTTAATCTTAGTAAAAACATTATTAAATAACGGCGTTAATGTGGCCGCAACATCGAGAAATCTAAACGATTTAATTAAAGCAGTGGGTGAACACGAAAACTTTTTACCGCTAAGCGTTGATTTGATTAACGAAAACAGTGTAGAAACTGCAGTTAGCCAAACCATCAGTAAATTCGGTCAGGTTGATGTAGTGGTAAACAATGCCGGATATGGTATGTTGGGCGCATTGGAAGAATTAAGCGATAAAGAATCGCGTGAGAATTTTGATGTAAACGTTTTCGGTTCTTTAAACGTGATCAGAAAAGTGCTTCCACAATTAAGGAAACAACAATCTGGTCATATTTTTAATATCTCTTCTATAGGTGGTTTTTCGGGCAATTTTCCTGGCTTCGGAATTTACTGTGCTACAAAATTCGCGGTAGTTGGTTTTACCGAATCGTTGGCTGCAGAAGTAAAATCTTTGGGTATTAAAGCAACCGTTGTTGAGCCAGGTTATTTCAGGACAGCATTTCTTACTGAAGGTTCGTTAGCTGTTCCAGGTTCACCAATTGATGCTTACAAAGAAGTTCGCGAATCGCAGGCAGCGCACCAAAACGATATCAATAATCAACAGCCAGGCGATCCGGCTAAAGCAGTTGAGGTAATTATCGAAGCTTCGAAAAGCGAAAACCCGCCACTTCATTTATTTTTAGGACCCGATGCTTATCAGGTTGCGGATGCAAAAATTGCAGATGTACAAAGAGACATGGCAAACTGGAAATATCTGGCAACAGCGACCAATTTCGAGGAGGTTGGGGCGTAGTACTGACTTAATCGTCATTTCGAGCGAAGTGCAACGCAGTCGGGAACCCGAAGGCTCAGCGAAGCTAAATCTGTCTTGAGATAGATCTCTCTCCCGGACCTTCGGGACTGCGCTTCAGTCGAGATGACGATTTTTATTAAAGCCCGTCAAAACGAAGGTTTTTATCCTTATTGCTGGGTTCTAATTGAAAAAAAGATCTGCCGACACACTAACTTTTTACATTTTCATTCACAAAATCCTGCATATAAGTCTTGATCAGCTCCCTTGTACTTCTGAACTGAGCCATAATTTCGGCTTCGGTGCCAATTGCTTTTGCCGGATCGGGAAAGTTGTGGTGTAATTTTATAGCCTTTGTGGGGAAATACGGACAACTCTCTTTCGCGTGATCACAAACCGTAATCACATAATCGAAGGGCACATTGAAATACTCCGCAATATTGTTCGATGTTTGGCCGGAAATATCGATTCCATCTTCTTCCATTATTTTTATTGCCCTGGGGTTAACACCATGAACCTCAATTCCGGCACTGTAGATTCTGGCATTATTTTGAGCAAAGTATTTTAAATACCCCTCTGCAAGTTGACTACGGCAACTATTTCCGGTGCAAAGCACCAATACATTTTTCATTGATATAAATTTTATTAATTAACAACAACCACTACCTGGTGTGCAGCTGTTCTGATCAGCCGCCAGATTAACCAATTCGATCTTTCTTTTTTCAGTTTGAGCAGGTGCGCAACATTCTTCACCGTTTTCTGTGGTGCCGCAACTTCCGCCGCGACTAATGGCCTTACATTGTGTGGCATCGGGTGTTAAATTTACAACCAGGTTATCACCATCAACTATAAACTCAGCCGGATACATTTGTCTGGTATCAAATTCGGAATTACCAAATTCGATTTTCACCACTCCTTTAGAATTTAAAGAGAGCTTACTTTCTACCAGATCGATAATTGACAATGCTTTTTTCACCTGCATAGCCCTGCCTTCTTCCTCTTCTGTAGGTTCCCATAGCTGCACAATAATTTCTGTCCAGGCGTTCATCACCCCTCCGCAATCAACTGAAGTAATCGGTGCCTGTTTAATTTCTGTGATGTGATAATTGGCTTTTACCCAATTATTTCGGGCATATTGAAACTGTAAAATCAGCTCGGGATGTTGTTGAAGTTCAGCTTTAAAGCTGCTCCATTCGATTGAAAATTTATTAATCATAATATTGCAATTTAACGATTGATTTAGGTAAAAAATTTTAACAGCAATTTTGTTCGCCTTTATAAGAAGCGAAAAAATTGCCCAATTGATTTTGAAGTAATTTCCATGTTTTAGGTTCGATACAATAACAAATACTTACCCCTTCTATGGTGCCCTGTATAATACCGGCATTTTTAAGCTCTTTTAAATGTTGAGAAATGGTTGCCTGTGCCAAGCCCAGTTCCTCAACCAGATTGCCACAAATGCAGGTATTTGATTTAAGAATGCGTTGAAGAATGGCAATACGCGCGGGATGTGCCATCGCTTTTAGCAATGCCGCCATTTGGTTTTGTTCTTCAGAGAAGATTTCGGTTTTGGTAAGTCCCATAATTTTACATCGCAATATTACGATAGATATTTTAGAAATCAAAACTTTATTTTAATTTTCAGTTTCATTAAAAACAGATTATCTACAGAATTGGATAGTTTATTTACTGTATCGTGTTTATCAATAAAAATTAAGCAAAAAGGTTATGTGGAAATTTTATGCCATACTCTCTGCTGTATTTGCAGCGGCAACGGCCATTTTAGCCAAAGTTGGATTAAAAGGTGTTAACGGAAATATAGCAAATGCTGTAAGAACCATTGTGATCTTATTTATTGCATGGGGCATTGTTTTAGCCAGCGGAGAAATTGCAGAGCTTAAAACGCTGAGTAAAAACAACCTGATATTTTTAGGCTTATCAGGTTTGGCAACAGGTTTATCATGGATTTTCTATTTTAAGGCACTCGAAACCGGCAGTGTTTCTAAAGTGGCCCCTATTGATAAATTAAGCGTGGCCATTGCCATGGGCTTAGCCTTTCTGATTTTAAAAGAACCGATTGATACAAAGACATTAATTGGTGGAGGGATGATTGTAGCGGGTAGTTTGGTGATATTACTTTAAGATTTGGTGTTTATTTTTAGCCATGGAGGTACAGAAAGCACGGAATCGACTTAAGCACTAATTTTCATCATTAAGAAGTTAAGAACATTAAGGCGTTATTGGATAAGATGATTAATTAGTCCAAAGTCTTAAGTCGGCAGTCCGTAAGCTATGAACTATCAGACTATTGACTAATGAACCACTAAAATAAAAAACGTCGACTAAAAATAGCCGACGTTTTTTGGTTTACGAAAATTTTAGATATTATTTCTTAGGTTTCGGGCTCATGTAAAAGGTAAGCTTTCCGCCATTGGTGATATCTGCATGTTTGATTTTATGGTCGGTGATTTCCTTTCCATTCAATAAAACTTTTTCAACATATACATTTTTATCACTCTGTTTAATGGCTTCAACAGTAAAGGTTTTGCCATTTTCTAAATTGATTACCGCATTGTTAACCAATGGACTACCTAATGAATAAACATCAGAGCCTGGTGCCACCGGATAAAATCCTAAAGAAGAGAACATGTACCAGGCACTCATTTGTCCGCAATCGTCGTTTCCACCTAAACCATCAGCAGTAGGTTTATACTGCATATTTAAAATGTGGCGAACCTGTGCCTGTGTTTTCCATGGCTGATCGGTCCAGTTGTAAAAATATACAATGTGATGTGCCGGTTCGTTTCCATGAACATACCCACCAATGATACCTTCGCGGGTAATATCTTCAGTATGGGCAAAAAACTCATCAGGTAAATGCATGGTAAATAAAGTATCTAAACGCGTTGCGAATTTCTTTTTACCGCCCATCATTTCTATTAGCGAAGCCGGATCCTGTGGAACAAAGAAGCTATAATTCCAGCTATTTCCTTCAATAAAACCCTGTCCTTCAGTATCTTTCGGGTCAAACTGCTTTTTAAAGGTTCCGTCTGCCAGTTTCGGACGCATAAAACCCGAAGCGCTATCGTAATTGTTCTTCCAGTTGTTAGAACGTTTGATAAACTCGTTGTAAACATCCATGCGGTTCAGTTTCTTGGCCAATTGTGCAATCGACCAGTCATCGTACGAATATTCTAAGTTATTGGAAACAGAAATACCCGATTTTTCGGCAGGGATATAACCTTTATCCATATAATAGCCGATGCCTTCGTAATCGCGGTGTTTAGCTGTTGCAATACAGGCATCCAGTGCTTTATTCGGATCGCCGGTGTAAGTACCTTTTATAATCGCGTCAGAAATTACCGAAACGCTGTGGTAGCCACTCATACACCAGTTATCGTTGGCATAGTGCGACCAAATGGGTAACATGTGCAAGCTGCTCTGATCGTAATGCGCTAACATTGATTTCACCATATCATTACTGCGGGCTGGTTGTGTAATGTTGAAGAATGGGTGTAAAGCCCGGTAAGTATCCCAAAGAGAGAAAGTGGTGTAATTGGTAAAACCATCAGCTTTATGTACGCCCTGATCTAAACCTTTATATTCGCCGTTAACATCGGTATAGGTTGTTGGATTGATGTAGGCATGATATAAAGCGGTATAAAAGTTTATTTTATTATCGTTTGAGGTTTTTACCTGAATTTTATTCAGTTCTTTATTCCAGGTAGCCTGCGCCTGTGCTTTTACTTTTTCGAAATCCCAGCCCGAAATTTCTGCACGCATGTTCTGCAAAGCATTTTCCTGACTAACCGGCGATAAAGCAAATTTAATTTTGATCTTCTCCCCTTCCTGGGTATCAAAATCGAAGAACATTTTTAACTTTTTGCCTGCAATTTCAGGGAAGTTCTGATCCTGGTTAAATTTACCCCAGAAACCTCTGTAAGCCTGTTTAGCATCGTAGCTTTTGCGTCCGTAGCTTTTAAAAGGTTTGGAAAAACTCATGGCAAAATAAACAGTCCTGGTTCTGGCCCATCCATTAGTCTGGCGGTAACCTGTAACCAAGGTGTCATTTACCACGCGAACATAAGTCCAAACGGTTTTTTCTTCGTAATTGTAAATACCAGCCATCAGATCTAAAATAATGTGCGACTGATCTGATTTAGGGAAAGTATATTGATGCATCCCTACCCTTGTGGTTGAGGTAAGTTCTGCGGTAATGTTATCGTCATCCAGTTTTACTTTGTAGTAACCAGCTTCTGCAACCTCGTTGGCATGCGAATATGCAGAACGGTAACCACCCTTAGGATTTGACGCAACACCAGGGTTTAACTGTAATTTTCCCTGTGTTGGCATGATCAGGAAATCGCCCAGATCAGAATGGCCGGTACCGCTGAAATGCGTATGGCTGAAACCGGTGATGGTTTTATCTTCATATTTGTAACCTGCGCAGTATTTATATACATCGCCATTGTATTTTCCGTTTACTTCGTAAGATAAAGTATCCGTTTCGGGACTTAACTGTACCGCGCCAAAGGGAACGGTTGCACCAGGATAGGTATGCCCCATTTTTGAGGTGCCGATAATAGGCTTTACATACTGCACCAGATTCTGCTGTGCCGATGCCACCATGGAGGAAAGCAAAAGACAAGGCAGGATAACTTTTTTAATCATATCTTTTTAAAATTAGCTTGTTTTGTTGAAAATTCTAAGGTATAAATTTATCTTCAAATATGCATAAAACACCAGACTAAAACGTTTAAGTAAAATAAAAAATACATTTCAGACTGTTGAAGATACGATTTATTGCAGTGCTAAACCCCACAGATTTAGAAAACCTGCGGGGTTTATGTTCCTTAGACCAAAGGCGCTGTTAAATAAACCTGATAGAACGGAAAGCCCACAGGCAAGGTACGAGCCGAGGACTTGAAGAGATAGCAGGACTGCCGGCAGCCATTAACACCGAACCACTCCTTTTCAAAAAATATTGATCACCTAAGCCACGTTAACACAACGAAGAGATAAACATAAGCAATTTGACAACCGCTTTTTACAAGTAACTGACTTCGTTTAAATAATTTCAGCTAAATAAACCTTATTTTTGCATCCTTATATTTTTAAGATGAGTAAACACGGTAGAATTCTGGTTGCCATGAGTGGCGGGGTTGATAGTTCTGTAGCGGCTGTAATGTTGCATGAGCAGGGTTATGAGGTGATTGGATTAACCATGAAGACCTGGGATTATGCCAGCTCTGGTGGTAGCAGTAAAGAAACCGGTTGTTGCTCGCTGGATAGCATTAACGATGCCCGTACACTTGCAGTAAACTATGGTTTTCCGCATTATATTCTGGATATCCGCGACGAATTTGGTGATTATGTAATCGACAATTTCGTAGATGAATACCTGGCGGGAAGAACACCAAACCCATGTGTATTGTGTAATACGCACATTAAATGGGAAGCGCTTTTAAAACGTGCCAATAAACTGGATTGCGAATTTATTGCAACGGGGCATTATGCCAATATACGTCAGCAAGATAGCGGCCGTTATGTTATTTCGAAAGGAAAAGACGAAAATAAAGATCAGTCTTATGTACTGTGGGGTGTTTCGCAAGAGAACCTTTCGCGTACTAAATTTCCGTTGGGCAGTTTTGCAAAATCGGAAATCAGGCAGATGGCTTTGGATATGGGACAGGAAGAACTGGCTAAAAAATCGGAGAGTTACGAAATCTGTTTTGTACCGGATAACGATTACAGGGCTTTCTTAAAACACAAAGTAGAAGATTTAGAAGACAGGGTTGCCGGCGGAAATTTCATTTTAAGCAATGGAATGGTGGTTGGACAACATAAGGGTTATCCTTTTTACACCATAGGCCAGCGTAAAGGTTTGGGCGTAGCATTCGGTGAGCCGATGTTTGTAACCCAGATTTTGCCAGAAAGCAATACCGTGGTTTTAGGCAGGGCTGAAGAACTTGAACGTAAAGAAGCCATGGTTCGTAATTTAAACCTGGTTAAATATGCCAGCATTGAGGAACCGATGAATGATGTGATTACGAAAATCCGCTATAAAGATGCGGGTATGTTAAGTACAATTGTTCAGGAGAAAGATAAAATGCGTGTAGTGTTTGATCATAATGTTTCGGCCATTGCACCAGGCCAATCGGCTGTTTTTTATGAAGGAAATGATTTATTGGGTGGCGGATTTTTGATTTAACAGACTATCCATTACAACTTAAATAGCAATCATCATATTGTTCTGATTTTAACGTTGGAATCAGCATCTTAATAATAGCTCAATAGAACGCTAGTCATCTCGACCGAAACGTCCCGAATATTCGGGAGAGAGATCTATCTCGAGACAGATTTCTCGACTGCGTTGCACTCCGCTCGGAATGACGGTATTTATTGGGAGTGTACTTATTAACTACTCCGTCTGTAAAATTGATCTTTATGTAATAAATTCAAACACGAATGACGGTATGAATTGAGCTATCGTGAACAAAGAGGGCTTTGCAAATTAACTACTCAATCCCCTTAAAAACATTAATTGCGGCGGTTTTCCATTGGATGTAACCTAATTTGCCGCAAATCTGCGTTACAAAGTCTTCAATCTCTTCCGGAACATCGTTAACTACGCGCCACCTGATTTTATATTTAGGGTTATAGCTCACATAAACTACCACATCATCGCTCCGCTGACCAATGGCATTTAAATGCTGTAAATGAATATCCTGCAGATCGGCCGCAGCAATCCTGAGCCTTTCATTCATAATTTTGCCTAAAGAAGCATCGGGTCTAAAATCGGTTTCGTATATGGGTAAAACGGTAACAGTCATAGAATGGGCAAATAAAATTAGCTTAAGCTATTCTTAAAAAATCAATTGCATGTGCAGGGAAAACTCAAGTTATCGGGTTTCTCCTTAAACAAATATACTAAAAATATTAGTAATATAAATTATTATCATACTTTTTTTAGTAAAATTAATGATTAGAGAAGAACAGACATCAATTATATAAAAGTTGATAACTCTACAATTGTGCATAACTCATTTAAACATCTGATAATTAGATAGGTTATTCTATTATAAACAATAGAGCTTATGAAAAAGTGCATCTATGTAGTGGAAGATAATCCTAACATTAGGGAGATTATCGAATTCTTATTGATTGAAGAACTTTACGAGGTAAGAACGTGCCCGAACACCAACGACTTCTGGCTTCAAATGAACAAACACATTCCTGATATGGTGATTTTGGATATCATGTTGCCTGATGGAAATGGCCTGGATATCTGTAATAGTTTAAAGCGGAACATTAAAACGCACAATATACCGGTGATGATGATGTCAGCAAATAACCATTTAAATGCTGTAAAGGCAAAATGCGACGCGGAAGATTTTATCAATAAACCTTTTGATCTGAATGATTTTGCCAGCAGGGTGGAGAAATATTTAGCAGCTTAGTTTTAGTTCACAGTCTATAATATAATAGGTCGTCAATTCGACTGAAGCGAAGTGAAATGGCCGCTTGTATGGCCAGGGAGAGATCTATTAGATTTCCCGACTACGCTGCGCGCCGCTCGAAATGACGACCTCGTGTTATGAACTATTGAGTTTAAATCGCTATACTTTCGATCGCTTTATCTAAAGCCACATCTTTTAAATCCGGAATACTTAGGCCTTCTGCACGATATGCTGTAATATCGGTCATGCCCATAAAACCAAGAACCGACCTTAAATAAGATTCAGTAAAATCGTAAGCTTTCATTGGTCCTTCGGAATATACACCACCCGATGAAATAGCCAGATACAGTTTCTTGTTTTTCACTAAACCTTCCGGACCGTTTGCAGTATAGCTGAATGTCTGGCCGGCACGTGCAATATGATCAATCCATGATTTTAAGGTAGACGGAATACCAAAATTATACAATGGCACGCCAATAACCAGTACATCGGCATCTTTAAGTTGAGCAATAGCTTCATCAGAGTGCTTTATCGCTTCTGCGAACTCGGGTGTATGGTTTTCTTTTGGTGTAAAGAAAGAATTAATGTGAACCTCCTCTAAATGTGGAAATGGAGATTCAGCTAAATTCCGGGTAGTTAAAGTGCTGTCAGGATTTGCAGCCTGTAATTTTTCTACTATGGCATTTCCCAATTTAATACTGAAAGATGCTCCGCCCCTTGGGCTTGATATAAGATGTAATATTTTCATTTTTTGCCTTTTTGTGCCCGACAAAATTATGGATACGAAGTATCAAAAAGCTATTACTATACTAAAGGATAGCGCTATCCTTTAGCATAGCAGCTATGCTTTTACACTAAAAAAGGGAGCTGATCCTGTTATGATGCTCCCTTTTTGAAACTATCTTTCCATTATAAAATGAGTTACTGAATGAGCTTCAGCCGCTACCTTTTACCTTCAACCTTTATTTAACCGGTTCAATTACTGCAACAAAACCACCGTCTTTTACCATATTGATATCGATGGTTTCGCCAGCTTTAATCGGTTTTACAATGCGTTTAAAATCCATGGCCTGAAAATCGGCGTTAATCCCATCTTTAATCAAAGTGATCTGATAGCTGGCATTAGGTTTTAAAAAGCCGGTTTCTATCTTTAAATCATGCTTTTGGTCGTTGCCCATAGCACCGATAAACCATTTTTCTCCTTTGCGTTTGGCGGTAACAATATATTCTCCAACGCTGGCATCTAAAATTCTGGTTTCATCCCAGGTTACAGGAACATTTGTGATAAACGAGGTAGTTTCGGGTTCGCGCAAATAATTGAACGGATTATCGGCCAGCATCTGAAAACCACTCTCAAAAACGATGTACATGGCCAGTTGATGCGCCCTGGTGCCGATGCTCATCGTATTTACCCAGCTTGGTTTATAATCCTGCTTGTGTGCAGAGCGCATGGCCCCGGGCGTATAATCCATCGGACCAACTGCATTACGCAGAAAAGGCAAAAATAAATTGTTGTTTGGGGTTGCCAGTCCGCCGCCGATATTTTGCTCCATCCCTACAACTCCTTCATACGAAAGCACATTGGGATAAGCCACTTCGAGTCCCGCAGGTTTAAATGCACCATGAAAATCGACTAAAATATGGTGTTTCGCTGCTTCTTTTGCCACACGGGTATAATAATTTACCATCCACTGGTCGCTCCTGTCCATAAAATCTATTTTCATCCCGGCAATGCCCCATTTCTCCAGGGTTTCGAAAATGTTGAAGTTATTTTCTACCGCCAGCCAGGTAAACCAAAGCACAATTTTCACGTTTTTCTGCTTGCCGTAGGCAATCAGTTCCTGCAGGTTAATGGTAGGATTTGGTTCGAAAGGATTTAAGGTTGTTTTCGCCCAGCCTTCGTCCATAATGATATAAGGAATGCCAAATTTTGAAGCGAAATCGATGTAATATTTATAAGTATCCTGATTATACCCTGATTTAAAATCGACCCCATATATATAGGCATTGTGCCACCATTCCCAGGTAACCTGGCCGGGTTTTATCCATTTGGTATCCTGCAACTGGTTGGGTGTGCTTAATTTATAAACCATCTGATTGGCAGCCAGTTGAGTATCTTTATCGGTAATTACCAAAAACCGCCATGGGAATGATCTTTTTCCGACAGTTTTGGCAATATAATCACCTTCTTTTAAAATTTTCCTGCTCCTGTCGCCATCTTCTCCAAAAGCTAAAGGTACTTTAGGAAAAACAGCATCGATGCTTTTATCGCCGGTTGCTTTTACAAACAAACATGGATAGTCATAAAGATCGGCCTCAGATAGTAATGCTTTATATTTTCCGGTGTTAAATAAAACTGGCAGTACGCTCATTTTATCTTTATTTATTTTTCCAAGTTCATCCTGTCGATAAAGGATTTCGTAAGCAGTTTTAAAACTCCCCGTTTCCAGGTAAGCTGTTTTAACATTATCGCTGAAATTAAAGTGAACATCTTCATTGGTTACAGTGATGGAATCTTTTTTATTGGTAATGAAACGATAAGCAATTCCATCATTATAAGCCCTGAATTCGACACTGAAATCGCCTTTAAAATCGAGTTTTAATAAATTATAATGATTTACAACTGTACTATTTTTAAGTGGTACAATGGGATTTGAACTGGAATTAACTGTTGAAAGGCTTTTTTTGATCAGCTTTGCATTGGCACCTAATTTAACCTGATCTAAATTTAGCTGTAGATAGGAATTGGTTAAAAGCAGATCGCCATTAAAGGTAACGGCATAACTGATCTTATCTTTAATATTAACAGAAACTTTAATGCGTTTATCGGGAGATAAGAGCTCAATTGGTGCGCTAAAGAGTTTTACAGAACAAAACAGCAGTAAAATGAACAGGAATAAGTGTTTTCTCATATTTGATTAAGTTTATTTGTGTCAGAAAGATTGATAAATCGTTTTAGTTAAATAAAGTTAAACAAGTTTTTGTATTCACCAATTGATTTTAAACCAATAATGCTCGTTGTAAACACGGAAAGTCTGAAAAAACCATAAAAAAGCCGGTCTGTTAGATCAAACCGGCTATTGATTAAAGAATGTAGGAAATTATTTTGTAGCTAAAGCATTCACCTGTTTCAAATGTTTTTTTAATATGGGTAAGTATTTGCTGGCATATGCTTTTATGGCCTGGTCACTTGTCATTGAGGCTTTTTCAAATAGTGCGATCGCATTTTGATGATCAGCCACCATCATGTCTACATATGCTTTATCAAAAGCAGTTCCGTTTAAAGCTTTAAGTTTTTCAATTGCATCGGTTACCGTGCTTTCTTCGGCACCGGTTTTTTTCGATAAACCTGTATTGCCTGCTTCGCCAGCCGTATTTTTTGTCCGCGAAGTGTCCCTGAGGTTTTCGGGAGCAGAATCTACCCTCCCATCCGGCCGCTGCCCTCCTTCCGGTGAACTCATAGGCAGATCAATTTTTTTAAGTTTGGCCAAAGCCCTCAGTTCTTCATTGGCTTTGCTGTGGTCATCTACCATCATCTGGCCAAATGCTTTAATCTTTTTATCGGAAGCTTTATCTGCTGCGAGTTTTCCAGTAAGTACTTCTTTCATCCCGGCAATGGCTGCCTGCTGCAAAAACTGAGCATTTGTTAAGCTATCCTGCTGATAAACGATACTAAAAAGATATGCTTCGGCCTTAACGGGATAATTAAGCGAAATCGCTGAAATGGCTATTGCCATTGCGGCGATCTTACGGATGTAGAAATGATTTTTCATGGCTAAATGGTTCTGGTGTACATCCTTACAACCTTAAGAGTGGCTAAAAAGTTTCAAAAACGATAAAAAGCTTACAACAGTAAGGGTTTAAAAACATGCATTTTGTTTAAACTTAATTGGTTTTAAACCTGTTCTATAATAAAAAGAACATACCATGGAAAATCAGGAAAATAATCAACCGGAAGAAGAAATTCAAAACATTGAACAGTTTCAGATCAACAGATCGCAGGGAAATGCAGCAGAAGGACATGCTAGTCCGGAGCCAGGCGATGATGATGAAAATTATACTGAAGATGAAGTGCCATTTGCAGATGGTGAAGGCACCCGGTTAAATGAAGAAATTGAAGGGCCTGAAGATGAAGAGGATGATGATGAAGAAGGTGAAGAAACCGATGACTACAATGAATCGGACATTGAAGAGCTGGACAAAGACCCCAATGCCTATGATGAGGATGACAGCGAAATGCTATAATCCATAACTTACACACAATGAACCGGTGCCAGATTGTTGATCAGTCTGGCATTTTTTATTTAAATAAGGATGACCCGCAATATTTGCAGAACAATGCATCGCTATCATGCCCTTCCCTGCTGCAGCTTGGGCATGATTCTGGTAATTCTTTTTTCTGCCGGGCAGCAACGGCTATGTCATGCGTTATAATACCAGTAGGCACAGCAATAATGGCATAACCGATGAGCATCACTACCGAAGCCACGAACTTACCTAGCGGCGTTATGGGCGAAATATCGCCATAACCTACCGTTGTAATGGTTACAATTGCCCAATAAATACTTTCAGGTATATTAGAGAAACCGTTTTCGCGCCTTTCTACCAGGTACATAATGGAGCCCAGAATTACGGTAATGGTTAAAACCGTAAGCAGGAAAATACTGATTTTGCGGACACTGTTTTTTAAGGCCTGGGTGAGAAAATTGATCTCAGTTAAAAAGTGGCCAAGTTTAAAAATCCTGAACACCCTTAGCAGTCTTAAAGCCCTGAAAACCAATAAAGATTGTGCACCAATAAAAAATATACTTAAATAAGATGGCAATAAGGCAATTAGGTCGATGATACCAAGCGGACTGAATACATACCTGATTGGTTTGCGGATACTCACCAGCCTTAAAATATATTCTATGGTAAAAAGTGCAGCGAAAATCCATTCGGTAATGTTAAATAGCTTACCATATCTTAAATGGATGCTCACTACGCTATCGAGCATAACCACGATAATGCTGGAAAAAATGGCGATTAATAATCCGATATCAAAGGCTTTACCTGCAGGGGTATTCGATTCGTAAATGACTTCGTGAAGTTTAAACCGCCAGTCTTTTGGTTGATCTGATGCCATAGCATTACATTTAGGCTAAAGGTAAGCATTAACCATTTACCACTTCCCCACCGTTTACATGCATCACCTGTCCGGTAATAAAAGAAGCATCAGCAGAAGCGAGGAAAACATAAGCCGGACCTAATTCGGATGGCTGTCCTGCCCTTTCCATTGCCGTTTCAGATCCAAAGGATTTAATTTTTTCTTCATCAAAAGTAGAAACGATTAAGGGCGTCCACACCGGTCCCGGTGCAACGGCATTAACCCGGATACCAGTTTTAGCCAGGTTTGTAGCCAGAGAACGGGTAAAAGAAGTAATTGCGCCTTTGGTTGATGAATAATCGATCAGGTTTGGTGAAGAACGGTAAGCCGTTACCGAAGTGGTGTTAATAATCGTATCGCCTGATTGAAAATGTTCCAGTACCTCGTTTGCGAAATAAAAATAACCGAATATATTGGTGCGGAAAGTATCTTCAAGCTGCTTATCATCAATTTTCTTCGGATCTTTCTGCGGTACCTGCATTCCGGCATTATTCACCAATATATTGATCTTTCCAAATTTTTTAACGGTTGATTCTACTGCTTTTTTGCAAAATGCCGGTTTCTTCACATCGCCTTTAATTAGCAAACACTTCTTACCTTCAGCTTCAACCATTTTTTGGGTTTCCTTTGCGTCTATATCTTCATCCAGGTAAACAATGGCTACATCGGCACCTTCCCTCGCAAAATGAACGGCTACTGAACGGCCAATCCCACTGTCGCCACCGGTAATTAATGCCACTTTTTCATCAAGCTTTCCGGCACCTTTGTAATCAGCTTTAATCACTTCGGGTTTTGGATTCATTTTAGCTTCAATGCCCGGTTGTTTATTTTGTTTGGCTGGTGTTTTCTGAGTTTTCATTGCTTTGGCTTTATCAGGTTAAAATTCTGCTATAGTTCTTTAAACAAAAATTTCAGCAGCAAAGTTTTCCATTACTAAATCCCATACAGCCTTTTTAAACCAATTTAACTTAATATTTTGCTCATATCCCAACATTTTTAAAGTATATAGCTCAGTAAATTAGCACTTTAACCTAACCAAAATAGCTACAAATGAGAAAACCTATTTTATCGGCACTGCTGATGCTGAGTTTAACTTTAACCGGCTTTGCCCAAAAGCGATTAGGCAACGAAACCGCAGCACAAAAAACCAAAAGAATGGAATGGTGGACAGATGCCCGTTTCGGGATGTTTATCCACTGGGGTCTTTATGCCTTACCTGCCCGCCACGAATGGGTAAGAAATATGGAACGTATTACCAACGAAAACTACCAGAAATATTTCGATGAGTTTAATCCGGATTTATTTGACCCTAAAAAATGGGCCAAAGAAGCTAAAGCGGCAGGAATGAAGTACGCCGTATTAACCACCAAACACCACGAGGGTTTTACTTTATTCGACAGCAAATACACAGATTATAAAGCCACCAATACACAGGCTAAAAGAGACCTGGTAAAAGAGTTTCTGGATGCTTTCCGTGCGGAAGGGATAAAAGTAGGCTTTTATTATTCGCTGATTGACTGGCATCACCCCGATTTTCCTGTAGACAAAATCCACCCGTTAAGACCGCAACCTGAAACTGAGGAAGCTTATGCAGCGCTAAACAAAAACAGGGATATGGCTAAATATCGTAAGTATTTATATAACCAGGTTACAGAACTTCTCACCAAATACGGTAAAATTGATATCCTCTGGGCTGATTTCTCTTATCCTGGCAAACATGGTAAAGGCCGCGATGATTGGGGATCGGTAGAATTGCTGAAACAGATCAGAAAGTTACAGCCAGGCATTATTGTTGATAACCGTTTAGACCTGGATGATTACGAAGATGGTACCGATTTTGACACGCCTGAACAGGTGTCTCCGAAGGAACTGGAAAAATACCGTGGAAAAGTTTGGGAAACCTGTCAAACCTTCTCCGGATCGTGGGGCTACCACCGCGATGAAAATACCTGGAAAACGAACAGGAAATTATTGGATTTACTGATCACTTCGGTAGCCAATGGCGGTAACTTATTATTAAATGTTGGTCCTACGGCCCGCGGCGAGTTTGATAACCGTGCCATTACCGCTTTAGATAGTTTAGGGCTCTGGATGCACGCCAATTCAAAATCAATCTATCACTGTACTTTTGCCCCGGCCGAATTTAAAGCGCCTGAAGGTATTAAACTCACCTACAATAAGGATGCAAAAAAATTATATGTTCACCTTTTCGAATATCCTAATACAGGTACCATCAGTTTTGAGGGCTATAAAGACAAAGCAAAATATGCCCAGTTTTTACATGATAATTCAGAAGTACAAATCGACAATGAAAAATCAACAGGCAACACACTGGTATTAAAGCTGCCAAAGAAAAAGCCGGATTTTGAGATCCCTGTAATTGAATTAACGCTAAATTAATCTGCCTACATTAACCATTGAGGGCCTGCAAGTTAAATCTTGCAGGCTTTTTTTTTGCGCATAAAGCTTCACTTACTTAACTAAAGATGAACAAAACATATTTTTGGTTTTTATTGTATTCCAATAAAAAGAAATACCATGAAAGTTAAAGGCACATTTATTTATACCCTTAAAACAGGCGAAAATGCTTTGATTTTGTTAACAGAAAGCAAAACCGATCAGGATAAACTTTACCATCATTTAACGGTAGATGCTTATCAGTTTAAAAAGGAAATTGTAGAAGAAGAGCCTCGTATTGTACTGATATCAGCAGGTTACAAAAATGAAAATGATGAAATTATCTGGAACCAGGATTACATACCAGTGCCTAAATGGTATGATTTGAATTAAATTCGGGTAAACATATTAAGGTTAATTGATGTTAAAACATTTATGAAGTTTTTTTTGCCGCTATTTTTACTCTGCTTGTGTTCTGCTCAATCTTTTGCCCAATATACTGATAGTACCAATTATCATATATTGCTCACCTCAACAGGCTCTATTAACCGCACCAATGAAGACCGTGCCTATCTGTTAAACAATGCGCTAAATTTTGGGTTGAAAAAGAAAAGTTTCGTATTAAACTCTACTTCAGCATGGCTTTATGGCAAACAAAATAACAGCTTAACCAACAACGATTTTTCTACCACATTAAACTTTAACCTATACAAAACCTTTCCTCATTTTTATTATTGGGGACTGGTAAATTATAATACCAGCTATTCGTTAAAATTAAAAAATCAGTTGCTTGCCGGTGGTGGCATTGCTTACAGTGTGCTGGATAAACCGAATGCCTATATAAATTTAAGCGATGGGGTATTATTTGATCAAAGTAGTTTAATTGTAGGCGATAGTTACCATACCTACCGAAATTCGTTAAGGTTACAGTATCACTTTATGATCAAAGAACTGATTACTATTGATGGAAACCATTTTTTACAGAATTCTTTCAGTAGAAAAGGCGATTATATTATACGTTCTTCGGCAACGCTGGGGTTAAAACTCCGCAAATGGATCAGTTTAACAACCGCGCTGAATTATAATAAACTAAATATCACCAATAGCGAAAACTTAAACCTTACTTATGGATTAACGATTGATAAATATTTTTAGTTTAGTCCTTAGTTTCTAGTCCTGAGTCTATAGTCTTAAGTCCATAGTCGATTAGCTAGATTAGTCACCCTGAGCGGAGTCGAAGGGCAGTAGTAGTTTTGGGCAATTAACCAATTTAAATACTTAGCCTAACTTATGACGATTTAGAAGTTAAGTAAGTTAAGATCTTAATGATGGCAACATGCAATCTGCTTCTCATTAACCAATAAATGTGGGTTTGAACATTTGGTATCAATTAACCGGTTAACCAATTTAAACAATTAACCCAACAAATCAACTGGCCCGACTTTTCCTCACTATTGTTGAAAATTTTATAAGAATAAAACCCGCTGAAATAGAACACTTAGCATTTTTTTTGTCACTACTGGCAAAAAGAAGTTTCAAGATATGTCTTCAAATGATAATTTTGTGCTATGGCAAATACGAACGTTAGAAAATCAATCCAGAATAAGATCGAATCATTAGGTAAGGAAATCGAAACCTTACAGGGAGAACTCAAAAGATGGGAAAAAATTGCAGCCGATTATGAAACCAATTCGGAAAGCATTGATTTGATTTTATCGATACAATTACCCGAAAAACCTGAACCAAAAGCTAAAAAGGTAAAATTGTAAAGCATTTAAACAAATAAAACCCGGGCAATTGCCCGGGTTTTTAATTGTCGTCACCCTGAATTTATTTCAGGGTCTTTATAGCATGAAAGATGCTGAAATAAATTGAGCATGAAGATCGAATGAAACAATCAGCGTTATTCCAGTACTTCTTCTACCTTTTTTACCGGAATTTTCGCCCTTGGTTTAACATTAGCCTTATTATTCCCGCCTTCAGTTAAAACAGGTTCTTTTTTAGCCGGTTTTTTCTTAAACTTACGGCCATACCAGATTAAAAAACCAGTAATCGGCAAACTCGCACCAATTAAGGAAGCCAAAAAAGCCATCACTTTACCAGGAAAGCCTAAAATGCTGCCTACATGGATATCATAATTCATTTTCCTGAGCTTTCCTCCAAAACCAGCCTCTTCATAAGGCACTGCATAAACACCCTCGCGTTTAAACTCTTTTAAAGTATGCTGATCGAAGGTATAACCAATGTTATTATAAAACTGCCCTGTATTGGGATAAACCGTAATATTGATGGTGGCCTTAGCTTTTGAGGTATCAGGAAAAGTATAATAAAAACCCTGCGATTTGGGGTGACGGGTAATTACTTTCTGCCAGGCCAGGTCCATTGCCTTTTGTGGGGTATAAAATTTACCCAGTGCTAATGAATCAGATTCCAGACGCTGGAAATCGCCCAGTTTTTCTCCTCCAGACGTTACCCAATATAAGCCTTCGCTATACCATTTAATGCCGTAAACCATTCCGGTTAGGGCAATAAAAAGCAAAAAGATTAAGGAATAAAAACCCAGCACGTTATGTAAATCGAGGTTTACTCTTTTAAATGAGGCGCCCCATTTAATTTTGAAACTTTTATCGCGGGTTGATTTATTCCATTTTTTAGGGTACCACCAAATCAATCCGGTAATTAATAACACCACAAATACCATGGTGCCGTAGTTTACAATTGGCCTGCCGATGGCATATGGCAGCCATAAGAATCGGTGACCATTCAGAATGAACCTGAAAAAATCTACCTCACCCTTTTTATGTACCACTTTACTGATGACCTCGCCCGTGTATGGATTAATTTTTAAACTTGTTCCTCCACCTCTTCTGCCTTCATCTTTTTTACCCCTCAAATTTAAATTAATCGTCCTTCCCTGCTGATACTGTGCATATGAAGGAATTTTTTCGGGATAAAGTTTAAAAGCAATGTCACTCAGTTGCGATGGCGTAATTACAGGCTTATCCTGCTTTTCAATTTTGGTTTCAGGTTCCAGTAAACCTGTAATTTCTTCGTTAAAAACCCAGATACAGCCCGTTACACAAACAATAAGAACAATGACACCCGAAATCAGGCCAAGCCAGAGGTGAAGCCATTTATTGATTCTGTTAAATAACGAATCTTTATTTTTTTTCTTTGCCGGAATAGTTTTATTTAGCGTTGCCATTGTTCTGTTTTGTTGAGGGTGATAGTTTTAAGTTTAATATTGAAGGGCATTTATTGCTGTGATGGTACCACCTTCAACCTTTAAGCCTTTTTTTGCAGCTGCAATTTCTGCATCGAATACATACACATAACTTCCTTCGCTGGCAGTAGTAATTCCTATGTATCCTGTTTTGCCATCTTTTGGCGAATAATTATTAATCGTTGTTGTTCTGGTGATATCTGCAGGAATGCCGGTTACCCATTTAAAACTTTTACTGATGACATCAACCACAGCAAATTTCCTTGCTGTTCCTGCCAATGAGTTAGGCTGTGGATACATCTGAAGGATAAAAATCCCTTTTCCTAAATAAGTCTGCCCAGCGATATGGTAACCTCCGGAAATCTCCTGAACATTAAAGAAATAATTTTTATCAAACTCGGTTGTACCTTTATTAATGCGGATAACGGCCGATGGATTTTTAGAGGTTGGAATACCTCCGTTGGTTGCTGCAGCAAATGAAAAAGCATAAGCATCTCCATTATCTGTTTCAACAAGTCCATCCGTGAAATAAGCCCCAATATAACTCGTGCGGTTATCTCGGATAATTTTCTCTAATTTTAATTCTGGATAAGTATAAACGGCTACCCACGAACTATCCGGATAGGCCGTACCAAATGCATCAGGCGCTGCGCCTTTTATACTCATGTAAGGTGCAAAAAGCTTATCGCCAACCTGCGTTGCCCAGGTAAAGTGTGCCCTTTCGCCATTTCCTGCAAGTTTTACAATGTTTACCTGCTGCTCTCCTACAATCTGGTATTTGCGGGCATCTATCCTGAACATGGTGGCAAATTCGTTTCCTGAACGGGGAACTTTGATGGTCAGTACATCATCTTTTATGGGTGCAAAAAGCTGTACGGTTTCACTTTGGAAGTTGGTCAGCTTAGTCAGTTTGCCTGCCCCATCTAAACGGTATGAAGTTACAGCGCCAGGATTCCCCTGACCATACAACAAACTAAAGAAACGGTTTTTATGGGTAAGATAATAACGGTACGATCCGTCCTGTTCAATTCCGTTACCCTGTGTGGTAATCATGCCCGACTCTAACGAATTGGCCGTAAGCAGGTAATCGGCAATGCCAGAAGTACCAATTGGTGTAGCAGAAATTACAAATTTGGTTGCACCGGTAAGTTCGGTGTCTACATCTATTACTTCTGATGAATCCAGCTCTTTATCGCAGCCAGAAAATACAGTCAGTATCGATAAGCTTAATAAAGGAAGTATAAATTTAGTTTTCATGTTATAATATTTTAGGTTGCGGTTATCTGTTATTGCTAAAAAAGTACCTTACTTTGGCATAAAATGCCCTGCCGGGTTTTTGCAGGGAGAAGTTGTCGTAAATGCGGTTATCCAGCAGGTTTTTACATTCCAGGCCGATATTGTATCTGCCCCCGCCCAAAGTATAAACGGCATTTACATCCTGCATCCATTGTCTGGGAATATCATATTTGGTATCAGATGTGCCCTGGCTTGGCCATGATAAATAATAGGCATGCACATAAAGTACATTATAACCCAGAGTAAGCGTATTGCCTTTTTTGCCAAAATTGTTAAAGAAAAGCGACGCATCGGCATTGCCAAAAAGGTATGGCATGTTAGGAATACGATCTCTGAATAAAGGACTTTGCATCGTTTGTCCCTGTTCAAAACGCGTATTATTTCTTAAATTCTGGTAAGTCACATTTACTCCGGCCGTAAATAGCTGTTTGAAAGAATACCTGATTTCAGATTCGAAACCCAGATTGGTTACATCAGCCAGGTTGCCCATTACCTGCTTGGTTTGGTTATTGTTTAAGGATGGCCTGATAAAATCTTTCGCATCGCGGTACATTAAATTGCCATCAAAACTAAAGCGGTGGATTTTGTTTAACTGCGCCTGGTAACTAAAACCTAAATTATAGTTATTGCTTTGCTCAGGCTTTAAATCGATATTCCCTTCAAGATTTAACAAATCGCCAAAAAGTTCATCGGTTTCCGGCAAACGGTAACTTTTTTCGTATGATGCCTTAATCTGTAAATTTGGAACAATAAAATAGGTAGATGCAATGCCATAACCTGTTTTGCTATAGCTGTTTTTCTGCGTTAAATAAGCAATATCGCCCCAGTTAACACTTGGATTATAACTTTGCGAATATTTATTGGATTGATAAAACTGTTTCACAAATACCGAAGTATTCCACTTTTCTGAAGCGCTGTATTTATAGCCTAATCCCAGTACATTTTTATTATTAATGCGTGGTTGTTCATATTTCTCGGCATCAGGATAAAGCTCATCAGAACCTTTTCTGTTAAAACTGTTAAATACGTTGTTTAATGATAATGATTGGTGCTCATCAACCGTATAACTCAGGTTTGCAGTCGCTAAACCGTTATTATTGCGGAATTTATACATTGAACGTTCGCGTTCGCTACCTGCACCAGGGTATTCTTTATAATCCTGAAACCAGTTATAGCGACGGTAAACCGTATCAATATTCTGCTCGGTACCGAAATTAAAATTTCCGTTCACGCGAAGGTCTAAACCTTTCGTAAACAGGTCTTTTTTGGCATACTTTACTGTTGGCATTAAAATACTGCCCTTTCTGTGCCAGTCACCAAACACGCTGATCATCCTTGCGCCTGTCTGGATTTCCGAATAATTTTGTCCAACTGTTAATCCGAACATTAACTGATCGGCAAACGATTTGTTGACCACACCGGCACCTGCAATTAAAGTTTCGTTATGATAAGTATCGTTGAAACGTTTAACCACCTGGTTTCTAAAATACTGACCGTTAAAAGCCGCCACATCGGTGGTTACTTTATAATCGTTATCAGAATAGTTCTGGAAAGCATTTAGCTGCACTTTAAAACCCGATGGAGCCGTATATCCAACATTTACAGCTGTTTTATGCGTGTTGAAAGAGCCATAGGAATAAGAGGCATCCATATAACTTTTTGTGGTATTATCGGTTACAATATTAACGGCACCCCCCAGTGCATCAGATCCTAACCAAACGGGAACTACACCTTTGTACACTTCTACACGCTGTGCAAGATTAATCGGGATGTTGTTGATCTGAAAGGAAGAACCAAAATTATCCATCGGTACCCCGTCAATAAAAAACTTTACCTGCCTGCCTGTAAAACCGTTCAGTGAGAAATCCATTCTCGAGCCTAATCCTCCGGCTTCTCTTACCCTTACACCCGAAACGCGGTCTAAAGCGTGGGAAATATCGAGCGTACTGTTGTGCAGTTTTTTGGCATCGATTGAAGTAACATTAAAAGCCTGCCTGTTTACCTGCTGGTTGGCCGTGCGACCGATAACGTTCAACGTTTCCATCTGTTCTGACGACTCTTCTAAACTAAAATTAAAAGCGCTAAGCTGTCCGTCTGTTACATTAATTTCTTTTTTCTGTGTTTTAAAACCCATTGCCGATACCTGCAAGGTGTAATTGCCAAAAGGAATGTTGAGGATTTTAAAATTCCCGCTCTGATCGGTGATGGTACCATAACTGGTTTTGTGGATTTTAATGGTAGCACCCGGGATGGCTTCGCCGGAACTGGTTTTGATTTGGCCCGAAATGCTGGAGAGTCGATTTTGGGCAGAAGTAAAAATTACGCAGGCACATAACATGCCGAGTAGCAAAATTTTCTTAATTTGCATGGCTTTTAATTAGAGATTAAAGGTGAGCCGGATTTCCGGTTTTGCCACACGGGTCCGAACCGTGTGGCTTTCTTATCTGCCGCAAATATAGCCTCTATTTAGATCAAGTCCAAATAAGAATTGAACAGGTTTTAAATAAATCCCTGCGCCAACTGCTCAAAAAACCATAACTCCCTTGAAATACTGAATATTAGCACCATACCTTTTAATAAAAAAAGGTTAAAACCCTTTTGCCTCTCTGCATGTTATTTAGCTACAACAAAAACAATGTATATGAAAAAGTTAATTTATGTAATGGCCGTTTCAGCCCTAGCCTTTCAGGCCTGTAGTGGTGGAAATAAAGATGCCAAAGAAAGTGCCGATAGTTTAAACATGGCAAAAGATACTACATCGAATGTGGCTGCCACTGGTGGTATTGCAGTAGATGATGCAGATGCTAAATTTACTACCAAGGCGGCTGTTGGTGGCATGGCCGAAGTAGAATTAGGTAAACTTGCGCTCGAAAAAAGCAGCAATGCACAGGTTAAAGAATTTGCAACCATGATGGTTAAAGATCACGGCATGGCAAATGCAGAACTGATGGCCATTGCAAAACAGAAAAACATTACACTGCCAAGTACAGTTGATGATGAGCACAAGAAAAAAATGGATGATCTGAGCAAAAAAACCGGTGCAGATTTCGATAAAGCATATGTTAGCGCCATGGTAGACGGACATAAATCGACCTTAAAACTGATGGAAGATGAATCCAAAGATGGAAAAGATGCAGATTTGAAAGCATTCGCCACTAAAACTGCCCCTACGGTTCAAAGCCACCTGGTAATGATCAATAAGATTAACGACAGCATGAAATAATTCAGTGCAGCGTATTAAATCTCTTGAATTTAAGAGATTTAATACGTTTTTATTATCGGCTGTCTCTCTTAATAATATCTATTATAGCCGAGTTTATTTTTTCGTAAGTAACGGGTTTAACGATAAACTTATCACAATAAACAGCAAAAGCATCTAATGCATATTTTTCGTGGCCGGTAACAAATATAAGATAACGGACATGATCTCGTATTACTTTAGCCACATCAAGGCCTGAAACTTCCATCCCAATATCCAGAAACAGAATATCCAGATCACTTATTTCTCTAATGGCCAAAATACCATCAATAGGATCGGTATAAGTTGCAATGGTAGTTAACTGATTATTACGGGCAATAAAATTTCCTAAAATATCGATGCTGAGCTGATCGTCATCAATAATAACACATTTGAGTTGAGCGGTATTAAATGGTTGCATTATTTAATATTTTTAGATAGTATTGCCAAAAATATGCCTAATAGCAAATTTATTTCTATAAAATAACAGTTATATCATTAATTTGAGTTGGAATAATTTTGATTTATATCAAAAAATACTCAATTTTTTTAAACACATACTCAAATATAGTAGCTGTAATTATTACCCTACAGCGCTGTATGATAAAATTCTACCGCAGATTTGCGTATTTTGAGACTCAAAATTCAGGTGGAGTATGCCAGTTAACAAAAGTTTTCCGGCTAATGATTTTCAGATAAGGATAATTTCCATTTAATTGTTTTCGTTGTTTTAGCTCATATAAAAAATGTCCTCCCAAGTCTACAATTATTTTTGCGGTAGCTAAATACCATACACTATGTGGTTGTTTCCAGCAAAAAGAGTATAGATTAGAGGTCAGTTTGATATCCTTAAGTTCGGGATGGTAAAAATTAAGTATTTTAGGATTGGTTACTCCCCCTGCCACTTCTGCTTTTCGTACCATCGAAAGGTGATCGGAATGACAAAACTCGTAATCTGCCAGTTTTGGATCATCTACATCAGGCAGGTGTTTCAGGATTTTAAAACCTTTAAATTTTTTACCATTCAATACCCAGATGAGGTTGGGGTAAAAGGCTTCCCTGCTTTGGAGTTCTGCAACGGTAATCGGCGAATTCTGAAATTCGATGGTATAACCCGATGGCGTAAATACATCGGCACGATGAATGTCGGTATTTGCGGCATCGTAAAAAGCGACTTCTCTAAAAGAAGGTGGAAAAGCCAGTTTCCAGTCGCGGTGCCAGGCCGTTTCTTTACGGTAATATTCTTTCTTCTGCGCTGCAATATCAGGGATTATCTGAGTAGGGAGAATATCTTTTTTCATTTCACTGTTATCCATTCTATGCGGTTGGCATAAGCAAATCATCAATAGGGAAAGCAAATTTAAGCTAATTATTTTAGTACGGCAAGAGTTTTGGAGCGGAGCAGTTGGCATTAAGTAAGTGGCGAACCACAGAGAACGCGGAGAAATGGCGCAAAGAACACAAAGTTGAATGGCTATTTTTTCAAACTATATCTTCGAACCCCAGACTTCGGACTCCCGACTATAAGACTAAGGACTAAATTACTAACTTTGCAGCATGACCATCCCAGAAATACAACAGTTAGAAGATTTTTTTGCCCAGGCGGGGAAGCAACAAGTTCCTATTTACCTTAATGAAGCTACAGTGATTACCGATTATGAGCATTTTCTGGAAAGTCACTTAACACCTCTAAAAGCTAATCCGGAGGCCAAAGTGAATATTCCAATTATTCACCGGTTAAAAATATTAAAGCTTTTGATCGAATCGAACGCTTAAAATTCTGATTTAATTGCTAAAAAAATTTTCCACATCCGTTTAAAACTTTCCCTCGTTAAAATTTGTTCTCTTGTTGATTTTTGATCCACACAAATTTTAACAACACATGGAAACCATTCTAACTGACGCTGATTACAAATTGGTTATCAACCGCATTGCGCTGCTTTCTGCAAAAAACAGCACTGGTAATGCAGAAAACGAGGAATTAAAACAATTAAGTGCTATGGCAATAGCATACGAATGCAGAAGGTATGATTTTACGATTCAACCTTATCAGAATCGCCAAATTTGTCATCCTGAATAAAATGAAGGCTCTATCAAAAGTAATTTAACTATTGAATTTGATAGTGAAGCGTCTTCATTTATCCTCAGAATGACAAATTAACTGACAGGAAATTATTTCCTTATTTGTTATTTCCGAAATACTGGTCCAAATTATCCAGGCCGGCAGTAAATCCTTCTTTGAAACCCATTTGGAGAATAGCATCCATATCTTCGGCTTTATCGAAAGTTATTTCTACATGTACTATCGTTGCCTGTCCGTCAGCCGAAAATTCTTTTTTCCAGTACATGGTTGGGAAACCGGTATTTTCTTTACCATCTTCATCGCAAAATGAAACCGCATTGGTGATGCGTAACTCCGGCTCAATGGTTTTAAAATTTTCTTTGCACCACGATCCTTCCCCTTCCGGCCCCAGCATTTGGTATAGCCAATAGCCACCTTCTCTAAAATCCATCGTTTTGGTTACTGCACGGTAAGGATGCGGCGCCCACCATTGGTCTAAAATTTTGCTATCCGTCCACGCTTTCCAAACACTGGCCAAAGGTGCATCGAATGCTCTTTTTACAGTCAGTTTTTTGTTTGCAACGTCTTTCGTAAAGACTGCTTCATTTTTACTCATAACTTTGTATTTATTGGTTTTTTAATAGGTTGTCTAACTGGTTAAAACGGCTTTCCCAACTTTTACGGAACTGTTCCATCCAAATATCTACTTCCTGCATTTTTTGTGCATTAAAATGATAATGAATTTCCCTCCCGTTCTGCTCCTGCTTTAAAAGCTGGCATTCGGTTAAAATTTTAATGTGTTTGGATATGGCTTGCCTGCTGCTGTCAAAATGATCTGCAAGTGCATTCGGCGTCATGGCCTGTAATGCCAGCAAACTCAAAATGGCCCTGCGTGTTGGATCGGCAATTGCCTGAAATACATCTCTTCTCATAAAACCTGGTTATTAGCAACCGTTCAGTTGCAAATATAAACGCAACCATTCGGTTTCACAAATTAATATGAAATTATTTTTACTGTCACTAAAAACTTAAGCTCCTTAAATTTTTAAAATAAATATTTCCAACTATATTGGGCCTAATTGGTTTATTGCTATAAATTGCTCCTTATTTATGACTAAAAATATATACATCGCTTCTGCCGAGCCCTATACCGGAAAATCAGTTATTGCCTTCGGGATGATTAATATGCTGCTGGCCAAAACCCAGAAAGTAGGTTATTTTAAACCCATTATTGCGCAGGATGATCCGAACCAGCGGGACGAACATGTTGAAGCCATGCTGGATTATTTTTCGCTTCCGGTTAAATATGAAGATGCCTTTGCTTTTACCAGGCAGGAAATGCTTCACCAATCGGAAGATAGCGGTGCCATCATCAATACCATCATCAGCAAGTATAAAAAACTGGAAGATAATTATGATTTCACCGTAATTGAAGGCAGCGATTTCCTGGGCGAAGGCATGGCTTTCGAATTCGAATCGAACGCTTTAATGGCCAAAAACCTGGGTGCTCCGGTTTTGATTGTGGTATCAGGGAAAAATAAAACCGCCAGTCAGCTTTTTAAAACAGCCATTAATATTTACCGCAATTTCCTGTTGCGCGATGTACAGGTATTGGGCGTAGTGGCCAACATGGTAAATCCTGAAGAAGCAGAGCGTATTAAACAGGCTTTAACCAACCAGTTGCCGGCAGAACTGCTTATTGCGGTAATCCCGACTGAAACAGGATTGCAAAGTCCTACCATGAAAGAAATTACTTTGGCATTGAGTGGTGAAGTGCTTTTTGGCGCAGAACTGATGGATAACCAGGTTGATAATTTCGTAACGGGTGCCATGATGCTGCCCAACTTTTTAAGGCACATTAAAGATAACCTGCTTATTGTTACCCCTGGCGATCGCGGGGATATTATTATTGGGGCATTACAAGCCAATCTATCGGCCAATTACCCCAAAATTGCAGGGATTGTATTAACTGCAGGCAGTTTACCTGATGAGCCGATTATTAAATTAATTGAAGGTTTGCAGACCATTATTCCGATTATTGCGGTACAAAAAGGAACCTTCGAAACTACCACAACTATCGGGGGTATCCACTCAAAAATTACAATTGAGAACAAGAAAAAAATTGCCCTGGCGATTGAGCTTTTTGAGAGATATGTAGACATTAAAGCCCTTGACGATAAGATCATTACCTTTAGCTATCAGGGCATTACGCCGCATATGTTTCAGTACCAATTGGTTAAATGGGCCAAACGGGATAAAAAACACATTGTTTTACCTGAAGGAAATGACGAACGTATTTTAAAAGCAGTTGAAAAACTGATTGCCCAGGATATTGTTGACATTACACTTTTAGGCGACCCTGCCGAAATTACCAACAGCATAAAAAGGCTGGGACTTAATTTAGATTTAAATACGTTAAGAATCCACGATCCCAGACAATCTACTCATTATAACGATTATGTAGATACCCTGCACGAACTGCGTAAAGCCAAAAATGTAAACATGGAAATGGCCAGGGATATGATGACTGATGTTTCCTATTTCGGTACCATGATGGTGTATAAAGGTGATGCAGATGGAATGGTTTCGGGAGCTGTACATACCACTCAACACACCATCAGGCCGGCTTTGCAGTTTGTTAAAACCAAGCCAGGTGTATCGGTGGTATCTTCGATCTTTTTTATGTGCCTGCCAGAGCGTGTGGCCATATTTGGCGATTGCGCGGTTAACCCTAATCCTACTGCCCAGCAACTGGCAGAAATTGCCATTTCTTCGGCAGAAAGCAGTGCTAAATTCGGCATTGAGCCCCGCATTGCCATGCTTTCTTATTCTTCCGGAACATCAGGTGAAGGTGAAGATGTAGAACGCGTAAGGGAAGCTACCGCGATTGTAAAAGCAAGACATCCGGAGTTAAAAATTGAAGGCCCGATACAATATGATGCGGCAGTTGATCCATTAGTAGGCAGGCAAAAATTACCGGGTTCTGAAGTGGCCGGAAGGGCAAGCGTTTTGATCTTTCCCGATTTAAATACCGGAAACAATACTTATAAAGCTGTACAGCGCGAAACCGGTGCATTGGCCATTGGCCCGATGTTACAGGGATTAAACAAACCAATAAACGATTTGAGCCGCGGTTGTACCGTAGATGATATTTTTAATACCGTTGTGATTACAGCAATCCAATGTCAGGACATTTAATATGAATATTTTAGTTATCAATTCAGGAAGCAGTTCCTTAAAATACCAGCTTTTTAAAATGCCCGAAAAAGCACCGGTTTGCAGTGGTTTAGTAGAGCGCATAGGCATTGAAGGTTCGTTTATCAAACATACCGTTTATAGTAATGGTGAAAAGCACAACATTGAAGAATCGGGTTTTATAGCCAACCATGGCGAAGGATTAAAACAAGTGCTGGCCTTGTTAACCGAGGGCGAATATGCCGTAATTAACAGTCCTGATGATATTGCCGCGGTTGGTCACCGAGTGGTGCATGGTGGTGAACATTTTACAGGCGCAACGCTCATCACCGATGAAGTAAAGCAACAGATCAAAAAACTGTTTTCTCTTGCTCCATTGCACAATCCCGTTAATTATAAATGCATTGAAGTTGCAGAGCAGACTTTTAAAAATGCCCGACAGATTGCCGTATTCGACACTGCTTTTCATCAAACCATACCTGAGCAAGCCTACCGTTATGCCATTCCCGAATGGTATTATAAAGAACATGCCATCAGGGTGTACGGATTTCATGGTACCAGCCATAAATATGTGAGCGAACAGGCCATTAAATGGTTAAATAAAGAAAATTCTAAAATCATCAGTATCCATTTGGGTAACGGATGTAGCATGGCGGCAATTAAAGATGGAAAATCTATTGATACCAGTATGGGCTTCGGGCCATTAAGCGGATTGATGATGGGTACCCGCTCGGGAAATATCGATCCATCGGTTATTTTCCATTTAATGGAACATTCAGGTTATACTTTAGAACAATTGAGTACTTTGGTTAACAAACAATCGGGATTATTAGGCGTGGGCGGATCGAGTGATATGCGCGATATCAGAAAACTGGTTAGTGAAGGAAATGCCGCTGCTGCTTTAGCCCTTAAGTTATATGCTTACCGCATTAAGAAATTTATCGGCGCTTATGCTGCCATCCTAAACGGGATAGATGCGATTATATTTACCGCAGGTGTTGGCGAAAATGATAGTAATATGCGCGAAGCGGTATGCACTGAACTGGATTACCTGAGCATTAAACTGGATCCTACACAAAACACAGCCTACAAAGGAGAAATGAAAGAAATTAATAGTGCTGATTCAAAAATTAAGATTTTGGTGATTCCAACCAATGAGGAATATGAAATTGCACACCAGTGTTATGGGCTTTAGCCCAAGACTTCCGAAGTCGGCAACGCGAAAAGGCTAAGGCTAACTTCGGAAGTTTTCAAGGCAATTTATAGATTTCTCCGATATGGTGGAAATGACGTAACTATTTAGGTCGTTTCCAAAATAGATAAAATATTTCCTGACGGATCTCTGAACCAGGCAATATTTGGTCCGCCGTTACCACGGGAAATGCCTTTTTCATCGGTTTTAATCGACTCCTGGTTGTAAATTTCGAACTTTACGCCTTTAGCAATCAGTTCATCAGCAGCCTGATCTATATTGTCAACGGGAAAATTAAGTACCGTAAAGGTAGCGGGAACATGATTTGGTTTGGGGTAAAGCAATATATTTGATGATCCCGAAACTACCACTTCGATTACCCCCATCGGGTTATCTTTAACTTCGAGGCCCAATACGCCCTGGTAAAAATCTTTTGCTTTCTGTACATCATCTACAGAAAATGAGCTGAACGCTTTTGAATTTTCTAACATAACCTTGTTTTTAAATCATTTATGAGAACAATGGTAAATTTAGATTGAATATTCAGTATCAACCGGTTGCAAAAGCGGCAAATAATGCACCTAAACGAGACAATATCCTGGAATACTTAACTACAGATGAAAAGGATGCATACAGATATCATCAGCGTTTAATTGTGATCAATACTTAACTTTTCCAGGCACCCAACAAACGCCTGATTACTACAATTTCTGCAATGTGATAAGCATTATGATCAGCAATCTGCAAAGCTTCACGCAGCACCGTTTGTCCATCTCCATGCGGAATCTGCTCAAATAAATCAACCGAATCCAATAAGGCAATAAATTCTTTCAGGTCACTATCAATCTGTTTAAGCGTATTATTCCATGTTTCTTCATCTTTTGGCGCAACTTCTTTAGGCCAATATTCGTCCGGCCATTTTGGTGACTGGTGTGCGCCATCTTTACTAAATTCGAGCATATCCCACTGGGCAATCTTAATGTGCTCTGTCAATTGCCAAATGCTGTAAGGCAAATGGTGTGGTTTCTCTCCTAAAAGCTCAAAGGGCAGATCGGCAACGGCATCTTTTAGTCCAACATGCGCTCCGCCACCGTTTAATAATTTTTTAAGTTCTGTAATCAGTATTGAAGTTTGATTTTCCATAATCGTTTAAGGATTGTATTAACTTAACAAACGTGATTCTCATAGGTTTGTATAAAATTCAATTTCGGAAGGCGACATATGACTTTAATACATATTTATTTTAATTTTGGATATGAACCTATCCTTTCCGATCCTCAAAAACTACACTTATCTCAATACCGCTAATTCTGGTCTGCTATCAACAAATCTGGCAGCATGGAGAAATAAACACGATGAGGCCTTTATGGCCGGTGGCAGTATTTTCAGAATGGAAAACTTACCGCTAATCGATGAGCTGAGAAACAATATTTCCAGAATTTTCGGTTCAAAGCCAGAAAACACCTTTTTGGTGCAAAATTTTTCGGTAGGTTTTAATACTTTATTAAGCGGATTGGATAAAAATCATCGTTTTCTGCTGCTTGAAGAGGAATATCCATCGGTAAGTTACCCCGTTATCAGTATGGGATTCGATCACCATACAATCAATATAGATGAAAATCTTGAAGATAACATCATTAAAGCCATTGATGCTTTTAAACCCACCATATTTGCTTTTAGTATGGTGCAATACATTAGTGGATTGAGAATGGACGACGATTTTATCCAGAAATTAAAAAGCACTTACCCTAATCTTTTATTAATCGGTGATGGCACACAATTTTTGGGAACTGTTGATTTTAACTTCGAAAAATCTGGTTTAGATGCTTTATTAGGCAGCGGTTACAAATGGCTGTTGGGCGGATATGGAAATGGTTATGTTTTTCTTTCCGACCAGATGAAGGCTGCCATTTACATGAAGAATAAACTTGCAGCATTGCCTGCAGCGCCATTTTTAAAGGGTAAAGATCATTTATCAATGTGTTTCGAACCCGGCCACTTAGACAGCTTAAACTTTGGTACTTTAAATGAAAGCTTAAATTATCTTGATGCCATCGGTTTTGATTGGATTGAAAAAACGAACCAAACACGCTGTGATAAAGCAAGATTGGAACTCAGTTCAAGAGGACTGATCCCAGACTGGATGTTAAACCGGAAATATCAATCAACTATTATGAGCCTGCCATTAGAGCAAAAAACGGTTGATAAACTTGCTGCTGCCAAAATTCTATGCTCTCCCAGGGGAACGGGGACTAGAATTTCGTTTCATTTTTATAATACGGAAGAAGATTTGGATAAACTGCTAGAAGTTCTTGACCAATCATAGTCGTTATGCTGTCCCGAATCTTTGGGATCAGCATCTGTTTAGCATTAAGCCTCTGAAATAATTCAGGGTGACGATCGCTCTTAAATAAAAAGATTAATCTACCTTCCAAATTGCATCTACAAAATACTGGTGCTGATCAAAAAAGCGCTGCAGTGGTTTAAAGCCTGTTTTTTCTGCAAGCTGATCAATGTCACTTAAGGCGTATTTCTGTGAGATTTCCATAAAAATATATTCATTTTCAGCAAAATGAATGGCCTGGCGACCAATATTTACGATCTGGTTTTTTAAACTGATGAGGTAACTTTTGCATGCACCAGATGCAGGGTCGTAGCTGGCATAGTGTTCAAAATTTTCGAGGTTGAAATTGCCATCCAGTTCTTTATTGATGCGTTGTAGCAGATTAAGGTTGAACGACCTGGTTATTCCGCCTTTATCGTTGTAGGCAGCGAGGATTTGTTGGGGATTTTTCTTGAGGTCGAAACCAATAATGAGCAGATCGTTGGGAGAAAGCAGTTGTTTTAAAGATGAACAAAAGTCCTCAGCATCGGCAATTGTCATGTTGCCAATGTTTGCCCCCATAAACAGCACTACTTTTCTGCGATCAGATAATTGAGTGGCTTTTTTAAGCATATCAAAATAATCACCATTTAAGCCTTTTATATCCAATTCAGGAAGTTTTTTAGGTAAATTTTCCTCCAGGTCTGAAATTACATGCTCAGAAATATCAATCGGAACATAACTAAATTCCATTTTATTATCCAACAGGGATTTTAAAAGATGAATGGATTTCGTGGCATCACCAGCACCCAGTTCGATCAGGTCAAAAGCGGTTCCATCTGCAGTTATGGCCTGCGAAAGCTGTGCAGACTGGTACCTGAGAATTTCCATTTCTGCATTGGTAAGGTAATATTCTTCCATTTCCATAATCTGCTGAAATATGCGGTCGCCGGTAGCATCATAAAAATACTTGGAGCGCATAAATTTCGGTTCAGATTGTAATCCTGTTAAGGTTTCCTGAAGAAATTGTGTTTTGTTGTCTGTTGTTGTTTCAATGGTGGTGGTCGTACTCATATTGATCTATTTTACCAGGCGGATGCCTGTATATTGCCATCTTAAATGCGGATGAAAAAAATTACGATAGGTTATTCTTGAATGATTTTCCGGAGTGGCTATTGATGCCCCACGGAGCACCTTCTGGTTGACCATAAACTTGCCATTATATTCGCCAATGGCACCGGGTGCTTTGCTAAAACCGGGATAAGGAAGATAAGCGCTTTCGGTCCACTCCCACCTTTCGCCCCAGTTAAAGCTTTTTGCAGCTATTTCCCATTCAAATTCGGTTGGCAAACGCATGCCTTTCCAGCTGGCAAAAGCATAAGCTTCGTAATAACTGATGTGGCTTACCGGAGCATTCAAATCAATTGGCAAAAGTCCACCCAAAGTATAATTAAACCATGCGCCATCAATTAAATGCCAGTACATAGGCGATGTGATGTGGTTACTGTTTACCCAATCCCAGCCCTCTGCATGCCAGTAGTTAAAGTTTTTGTAGCCTCCTGCATTGATAAACTCTAAAAATTCGGCATTGCTAACCAATGTTTTACTGATAGAAAAATCGTGCAGGTACACTTTATGCCTGTTTAATTCATTATCAAAGCTGAAATCTGATCCTTCATATCCAATTTCATAAATTCCTTCCGGGATATCGATAAAATCAGATGCTGTTTGGTTAACAGTCGCTTCTTTTTTCTCTTTTGAGTACACAGGAAAAAGCGGATTATTGCCTAAAATATATTTAATATCGGTTAATAAAAGTTCCTGATGCTGCTGTTCGTGGTTAAAGCCCAAAATCAATAACTCCTCCACTTCATCCTTTAAAGGAGCAGCTAAAAATTTTACCATGGCTTCATCTACATAACTGCGATATTGATAAATTTCGTTCACACCTGGGCGGCTTAAATTACCCCTGTTAGTACGGATTACGCGGTTGCCCACGGTTTCGTAATAACTATTAAAAACGAAATTATATTCCTCGTTATACACCTGATAGTTAATGGCATACGGTTTTAATATAAAGGTTTCGAAGAACCAGGTGGTGTGGCCTAAATGCCATTTGGGCGGACTCACATCTGCAACAGGCTGTACCACGTAATCTTCGGTTTGTAAGGGTTCACAAATCTGTTCGGAATATTTTCTAATCTGCAAGTATTCTTCTACCAGTGTCATTAGTTTTTATCTAGATAATTTTTGAGATCTGTGATGCTATTAACATCCAGTTCTTTTGATTGTTTTTGCCGCATCATTAAAGCGTAAGAATTATTAAAACCAATGGGTTTTAGCCATTTGATTTTAAACTTTTTTTCAAATTCAGCACTTACATAATTGAAAGTTTTCTCTTTATCGTGGGCCATTTCCTTTGCAATTTTTGGATCTGGCTGCAACAGCACCAATAGTCCTGTTCCGGTATATTCGGGGTAAAAATCGATCTGATCGTTCGTTAGGGCATCAAAACAGATTTTCGTTCCACCCAATCCGGTTTTAGTAGCCACATCGTAATCTGTATTCCCTTTAATTAACATGCTGTACATTTCGGCAAGAATATATTGTTCGCCAAAAATCTTCGAACCAATTTTTACAGTACCATTATGCCCGTTTTTAGGCGCTTTATACAAACCATTGCTGATCAGAAAATCCTTTGCTACCCTTTCAGGTTGCTGGTGCAGGTAATCGGTTTTGTAGTTCAGATCGGTCATGATGGAATCTGTAATCTTCCCTGAAAGTAAATTGAGCGTTTTTTCCAGCTCCGGAAATTTCTTCAAAGCGTCATCACGAACAATTGGTGCGGCGTAATAAGGCGGAAAAATATGCTTGTCATCATTTAAGATTTTGAGGTCGAAAGCTTTTAAACGTCCATCAGTGGAATAACCGCTGATTACATCGAGTTCTTTTGAAAAAGCGGCTTTATACATCACGGCATCGCTGATCACGATGGTATGGATTTTCAGGCCATAGGTCGATTTTAAACCAAGATCGCCATCCTGCCTGCCCATAAATTCAGGAGTAAAACCAGCTGTTAAAGTAGAACCATATGCAGTTGGTAAAGCATAAAAACCACCCAAAACTAAAATCACGACAGGAAAAATGTACAATGCCTTTCTCAGTTTTTTAAAATCCATCTTTTGGATTAGGGAAAGCAGTGCATCTAATATAATCGCCAGCAAAGCTGCAGGAATTGCCCCGGCCAAAATCATATTGGTGTTGTTGAGTGAAATGCCGCCGAAAATAAACTCGCCCAGGCCTCCTGCGGCAATAAATGAGGCCAGCGTAGCCACCCCGACATTAATTACTGTTGCGGTACGAACACCTGCTAAAATAACAGGCATAGCCAGCGGCAATTCTACTTTTAGTAAAATCTGGCTTTTGCTCATACCCATGGCCCTTGCCGCTTCTTTCACGTGCTGATCGATGCCTATAATGCCAGTATAGGTATTTCGGATAATGGGCAATAAGGCGTAAATAAGTAAGGCTACAATGGCTGGTTTGGCGCCAATCCCTAAAACAGGGATCATAAAACCCAGTAAGGCAATGCTTGGTACCGTTTGCAACACACCTGCGATACCCAAAACCGTACCTGAAAGTTTTCTTTTCCTCGCAATCAATATACCTAAAGGTAAGCCAATGGCAATGGCAAGAAGCAAGGAAATAAAGGTTAAACCTACATGCTGCAGGGTTTGACTGAGCAATTTATCAGATTGCCCGGACATAAACTGCCATAAGGTTTGATGTTGCTCATTCATGTACCTGCGCGTTTTGATACTGGTTAAAACCTTTGGTTAGCTGTTCGAAATTGATTGCTTTATTTTCTTTGTTATTACCTGAAATCAGGAGTTCGGAACGGTTATTACTCCTTAATAGTTCCATGGCTTCCCATACACTTAAATCAGCAAAATAACTTTCTCCATCCTGAATAATTTCTTTAGGTAGATAAGGCCATATATCCTGTATATTAACCACTTTAAATTCTAATGCAAGCCTTTGTCCGGCCAGAAATTTTCTGGCAAAATCATTTACCGGTTGGTAAAGTAATTCTTTAGGCGTGCCGATCTGAACCACTTCGCCCTTATCCATTAAACAAATCCGGTCAGCCAGCTCAAAAGCTTCCTGAACGTCATGGGTAACCATTACAATGGTTTTTCTTTTCAATTCTTCAAGCGCTTTAAATTCTTTCTGAATACTGGTACGGGTAACATTATCTAAAGCACCAAAGGGTTCGTCCATTAATAACACTGAAGGATCGGTAACTAAGGCACGGGCCAAGCCCACACGCTGTTGCTGCCCTCCGCTTAATTCATGCGGATACATCGCCAATGTACTTTCAGGAAGGTGAAGCTTCTGAATGAGTTCTTGCGTACGGTTTTTTATTCTTTCTTTATCCCACTTTAAAAGTTTGGGCACCAGCGCAATATTCTCTGCAATGGTATAATGTGGAAATAACCCGATATTCTGCATCACATAACCTATTCCCTTACGCAAAACATCAGGATCCTGACCGGTAATGTTTTCACCGTTAATAAAAATCTGACCTTCATCAGGCTCAATTAAGCGGTTAATCATTTTTAAGGTGGTGGTTTTGCCACAACCACTCGTCCCCAGTAATACCAACGTTTCCTTTTCGGCCACTTTAAAAGAGACTTGATTTACCGCCCGGGTATCTCCAAATTTTTTACTTATCCCTTTTAATTCGATCATGTTATTTATCGAGTTTCATAAACAGGTTATTCAGCGATTCGGTATAAGTAGGATGCGCAAAAACGCAATACCTGATCCTGTCGTAGGTGATATCGCCCTCCATGGCCATTTGGAGTACAGACATGATCTCTCCACCTTCCGATGCCAAAATCGCTGCTCCCAAAATCTTTTTTGTATCTGCATCAACAACGGCCTTCATTAAACCTAAAGTTTCGTTGGTTTCGATGCCACGGGCCACCTGCGACATCGGAATTACAGCAATTTCATAATTCAGTTTCTTTTCTTTTGCCTCTTTTTCTGAAATCCCTATCCGGCCAAGCTGAGGATCGGTAAACATGCAATAAGGTACAGGCCGATCCTGAATGGAATAGTTTGTGCCTTCAATCAGGTTACGGTACACAATGGTATAATCGTTATAAGCGATATGGGTAAAGGCTGGCCCACCTTTAACATCTCCTAATGCATAAATTCCTTTTACGTTGGTTTCCAGCTCTTCATTCACAATAACATGTCCTTTATCATCGAGTTTTACGCCACAATTTTCGAGGCCTAAATCTGCAGTTTGTGGTGTACGTCCGGCTGCAATGAGGATATGGCTTGCGGTAATGCTCTTTTTCGTTTTACCAGATTCAAGTGAAATATGGATCTGTTTTTTATCCTGACTGATGTGATCAATCTTTACATCCGTGATGATTTCGATCTTTTCATCGGTTAAGATTTCGGTAAGGGCAGATGAGATATCCTGATCTTCTTTAGCCAATATGCCTGATGATTTTTCCAAAATGGTTATTTTACTACCAAAGCGATTAAACATTTGCCCGAACTCCAGCCCGATATAATTGCCACCAATTACCACCAGGTGCTCCGGAACGGTTTCTATATCTAAAATTGTTGTCGATGTAAGATAATCAATCTGATCCAGTCCTTCAACATCAGGTATAGCTGTTTTTGCGCCGGTATTGATAAAAATCAAATCAGCAGTAACTTTTTCTTCGCCACCACCATTAAGGGCAATGGTGAGTTCCTTTTCTCCGCTAAATTTAGCCGTACCAAAAATCAGCTGAAGCCCTTTGGTACTGTTAATTCCTTTTTCCGACGACTCCCTGAATTGTTTTACGATATCATCTTTACGTTGTTTAATCTTTTTGAAATCAATTTTAACCGATCCGATCTCAACACCTAGTTCCGATGCTTTTTTAGCCTGATAAACCGCTTTTGCAGAAGCAATCATTGCTTTAGTTGGCGTGCAGCCATCATTGATACAGGTACCACCAACCAGTCTTTTTTCAATAATGGCTGTCTTTTTTCCTGCTTCGGCAAGTTTTTTGGCCAATGGCGTACCTGCCTGCCCCGCTCCGATTATAATGGCGTCGTAATGTTTCATTGATAAGATTTGTTTTGTCATTATTATAACCTGAATAAGAAGCTCAATGTTTGACCGGATATGATTTATTCTTAAACTGATCTATTATTAAAGTTCAAATAAAAAAGTTACAAACCATATTTAAATATCGGCGTTAGATAATTGTAGACATTAAATTGACAAACATAATTCCCTAACTCATGCATACTCAAGCCGCAGACAACACGAACCTTACTGTTTATATCCAGGATGATCTTTCTATTGAAGATAAAAGAGAAATGGTTTTAAGCAGTTTACTGGATGATTTGAACAGCCAGACAGAGTTTATTACACATGATCGTCATCTCGATTGAAGCGTAACGAAATAAAGAGATCTGTCTCGAAATAGATTTCTCGACTGCGTTGCACTCCGCTCGAAATGACGGCACTGCAGAAGTTTAGTCGAGATGTTGGCTAATTAAAAAAGAAAAGGGCAAACAAATTCATGTTTACCCCTTTCCATCTAAATTAACGCTCTCGCAACAAAAGTATAAATTCTCTGTAAGCCTGCATGTAACAAATTCAGCTACAAAGAATAACATCATTAAATTAATGAACAATCTGCTGCGCTCTCCGGAGGTTATCAGTAGCCTGTAAAATCTTATCTTTTAATTTAGGATTATAATCAGGATGCGATTTTAAGAAATCCTGCACAACGGCATAAGCCTTTTTGTCGTTATAACCGGAAAATATTGCTGCCAGCCACGATTGGGGAAAGAATATATCTCCCGTTTTTTGTATTTCTTCCAATAAATCTAAACTTCCCGGAAGATATTTTTCTGATGTAACCTGCCTGATGGGATGATGCAAATAAGCCAGAGCAGTGGTTACCCAGGCTTCTTTCCGGCGGTTTTTACGGTCTTTTAAACTATTGAAAAAGTTATCACGTTCTTTTACGTCTAACGATAGTGCCGGCATTAAATAAACCAACCTGTTTTTACGGTCTTCATTTTTTGTACGCGCCAATTGCTCTTTTAATATATTATTGATCGTATCTGTTTTAAGCGCTATGGTTAAAGCCAGCGAACTATAATCATCTTCCTGAAGTTTGATGCCCTCAGGCGCTGATTGTTTCAACCAGATATCATACAAACGTTTTCCTGCTTCGGGGCTTTGGTAAATGTTTTGGTAAGCGTTAAACAGTATTTTCTTATTGTTGGCCAGTGGCTCTGCTATTAAGGCGTTCCAGATGGTTTTCTCCATCAAAACATTAATAGATTCACGCTTATCTGCAGGGAGGAATGTCCAGTAAATATTAGTCATATAGCCTGTTAGCAAACGCAAATTCATTTCATTTTTTTCTACGGTAATTCCTTTAAGCAGTATCACCATCAGTTCGTAAGGCTTAAAACATTTACCCGAAAGCATGTTTTCATAGCAATTGATGTAGGCTGAGGCCCTTTCTAAGGGATCAGCAATATTATATACATCAGCAACCATGTGCTGATCGACCGGAAAAAGGCCATAGCCCGCCCCATCAGCATTAAACAAGATATATTGAGGTTTTGGAAGACCTTTTGCTTCAGCCACAAGCGTTTTAGCTGTCATGGCATTTACAGTTAAAACCTTGCTATTGGTTGGGTAAAACAGTTTTACAGTAAAAGATTGTGGCCAAACCCTTTGCCCTCCCGTTTCGCCTGTTTGACTAAGGCTTAAATCACTAATTTTATCGCCTTCATACTTAATTTCATAACTAAAAACCGGTCTGCCGGGCTCATTTACCCAAACTTTGTTCCAGCTGTACAGATCGCTTTTAGTGTATTGGCTTAAAATGGTAATCAGATCGTTCCAGGTGGCATTACCATAAGCATATTTTTTAAGGTATTCCCTGATTCCTTTCTGGAAGTTCTCTTTTCCCATCAACAGCTCTAACTGACGCATCATGATGGGCGCTTTATGGTAAATGATATTGCCATACATGGAACCAGCTTCCTGAAGATTCTCCAGTTGCTGTCGGATGGGATTAGCGCCTAATGTCCTGTCTACACCATAAGCCGCCGGGTAATGGTCCTGAAGGAATTTAAGGTCGAAAGTACTTTTACCCATCAGTTTTTCGGTTACTTTATCGGCCATAAAATTGGCAAATACCTCTTTCATCCAAACATCGTTAAACCATTTCATGGTTACCAGATCGCCAAACCACATGTGTGCAGTTTCGTGCGAAATGAGGTTAGAACGCGAAATAAACTGATCTTTGGTTGCGCCCTGGTCCAGAAATAAAGCCGATGCTTTATATTGTACTTCACCCGGGTGTTCCATTCCGCCGAACTGAAAATCAGGAATCCCGGCAAAACCAACCTTCTGAAAAGGATATTTTATTGCTGTCCAGTTTTCTAAAAAATCAATAGCATCGCGATGGGCTACGAAAACAGAATCTACACTAAATTTGATTTTGGCCGAATCGGTTTCGCGGTGCAGAAATTCCATATCGCGGTCTTTCATTTTCCGGTTAACATATGTGTATTTTCCTGCCGTAAATGAGAATAAATAAGTGGGTAATTGGTCTGAATTTTTAAAATGATAAGTGATAGCGTCTGCCAGTTTTAATGAGTCTTTTTTCACCGAATTAGCCATTACCTTCCAGTCAGTTGGAACAGTTAACGAAAGTAAAAAATTAGCTTTAAGATCTGGCTGATCAAAACATGGAAACACCGTTCTGGCATGATCGGGAACAAATAGCGCATATAAAAAATCCTTGTTCCTGTTCAGCGATTCGTTGCCAGCAACAAAACCAATCTCGATGTGGTTATTACCGGACTTTAGATATTGCTGATCTACGAGGATATGTTCATTTTTAAAATCAATATTTATCGCTTTTCCGTTAACGGCAATAGCTTTTAAATGAGCTACATCCTGCTTAAAGTCAATTTGTAACTGATCTGATTTATTTAACTTAAAATCAATACCTTCTGTTGATTGAATCGGAGCGGTTTGTTCAGCAGGAATATTAAAGTGGAGCCGATACTGAATGTTGCTGATGTTGTTGCTTCTGGCAGTTGCCAGTGCAAGCGAGACACCCGGTTCAACAGCAGTTTTCTGCCCGCCCTGTTGTGCAAAGCCGTTTGCACTTAAAAGAGAGAAAAGAAGGAAATATTTTGTGACTTTGTTCATGGTATAATTTTTATTCTCCGTTAATCATTTGTAAAATGGTACCATAACTCATCCATACCATGGTGATTACTACTGCCAGCCCTGTTAACGTTAACCAGAGCGGCTGTTTATAATTTGCAATTATTTTTGTTCTATAAGCTGCAATAAGCATAATCCCCAGGGCTATTGGTAAAATGAAACCATTTATAGCACCTACAGCAAGTAATATTTTAACAGGTTTACCAATCAGTATAAAAATAAAGCATGAAATGGATATAAACGCAATAATGATTTCCCTGTTAAATTTTAAAATTAAAGGGTGGAAGCTTTTGATAAATGAGATGGAAGTATAGGCCGAGCCCACCACCGAAGAGATACCTGCCGCCCAGATCACTACACCAAAAATCTTGTAACCAATTTCGCCACTGGCCAGTTTAAATACCGATGCTGCAGGGTTGGATGGATCTAAAGTAAAACCTTTACTCACCACACCTAAAGCAGCGATAAACAGCAACAAACGCATAACAGAAGCCAACCCTATGGCACTTAAAGCACCTTTATTTACCGCACCCAGGTTGTGGATTCCAGTTTGCCTGGCATCTAATAAACGATGCGCACCCGAAAAGGTAATGTAGCCACCAACAGTCCCGCCAACAATGGTTAATACAGCTGTGAAACTAAACTGGGTAGGATTTACGGCCCGCAAAGCCGCCTCTGCCAGTGGTGGCGAACTGGTATAGGCAATAATTAATGCCAGTACAATTTTAATAAGCCCCATGGTTTTGGCAAAAACATCCATGGCCTTGCCTGCTTCTTTGTAAATAAAAATCCCGATGGCCATAATGGCGCTGATTACCGCACCATGCCCTACACTGATGCCGAACAGCACATTTAAGCCTAAACCAGCACCGGCAATGTTACCGATATTAAAAGCGAGTCCACCCAGAAACACAAGAAAAGAAATAAAGTAACCCAAACCCGGAAAAACTTTATTGGCAATATCCTGTGCGGGTTTATCTGCAACGGCAATAATCCGCCAGATGTTTAATTGCGCAATGGCATCTAAAATAATTGATAGCAGAATCACAAAAGCGAAACTGGCTCCCAATTGCTGGGTAAATACAGCTGTTTGCGTTAAAAACCCCGGACCAATTGCCGATGAAGCCATTAAAAAAGCGGCGCCTAAAAGTACACTCCAGTTGTATTTTGGCTTCATTTACCTGGTGCTTTAATGAAAATACCTTCTTCTTTCAACCTTTCAGAAATGAGCTTAGCAAAAGCTACGGCATGTTCGCCATCGCCATGCAGGCAAACTGTTTCGGCCACCACCGCGATGGGGTTTCCGTTCACACTGCTTACCTCTTGTTTTAAAGCAAAATTGAGCACCTGATTGATGGCCGCTTCCTCATTATCAATTAATGCATTACCGGCAGAACGAGGTGTAAGTGTGCCATCATCCTGATAGCTACGGTCGGCAAAAACCTCTGAGGCGGTTACAATTCCCTTTTCTGTTGCTTCGGTAATCATTTTACTTCCGGCCAGGGCATACAAAATTAAACCCGGGTCGAAATCGTAAACGGCCTGTACAATGGCTTTAGCCAAAGTTACATCTTTTGCTGCCATGTTATAAAGTGCACCATGTGCTTTAACATGATGTAATTTACTGCCCGCGGCTTTTACAAAACCGCTTAAGGCACCGATCTGATACAGGGTAAGTTGATAGGCCTCATTTGCGGTAATCTTCATTTCCCTTCGGCCAAAACCCTGCAAATCAGGTAAACCAGGATGTGCACCAATGGCCACTCCTTTTTTTATGGCCAAAGCAACCGTTTGCTGCATTACTCCGGGATCGCCGGCATGGAAACCACAGGCAATATTTGCAGATGAAATATAATCCATCAGCTGATCATCATTGGGCATGGCATAATTCCCAAATGCTTCACCCATATCGCAATTAAGATCGATCATCTTCATATTTTAATATATTTAAGGCTTATCGCCGTACTAATCAGGGCTAAATCGCGCTCGCGTTCAAGATAGAGCTCTTCGGCTTCTTCTGCTGAAATTTCAGAAAAGCGGATTAGTTCACCTGGTTTCAACTGAGCAAATACAGGTAAATCTACCGAAGCAATACGTGCGATACGCGGATAACCGCCTGTTGTCTGGCAATCGGCCATTAATACCACTAAACCGCCACTTCCCGTTACCTGGATCACTCCCGGTGTTACAGCCGTACTGAGCAATTCTTTTTTAATTTTCCTTACCAAAGGTGTTCCCGTTAAATGATAGCCCATGCGGTTGCTCCGCCTGTCTATCGTATAACTTTTGGTTAAAAAGGCAATAATGGAGGAAGCATCAAACCAATTGATTTCATTGCCCAGCACCACCCTGACTGTATGCCTATCGTGAGGCAGCAAATCCGCTCTCGAAATGCGCCAGTCCGGATAAATGATTCCTTTTTGACGCAGCTGATCGAATATCTGCGCGGAAACCCGGCTTACAGACTGATTATGAATTAAAACATCTCCCTTTCGTAGCGCCCTGCCAGTTAATCCACCAAAACCGGCAGGAAGATAGGTACTTTTGCTTTCCATTACATCGGGCACCTCCCATCCCCCAGCCACAGCCATGTAAGTCCACACGCCCGCAGTGTTGGCAATAAGGTTTACAATAGCGCCTGCGCAAAAAAACAATGGTTTTTCTGCAGGCATTATTTCGTCATTATAAACCAGAAAAGCCCCATCGCCCGAATAGGCAACTAAAATATCAGTTTCTGCTCTAAACGAAGCATCTGCATAGCTTAACTCGATGGTTGCAGCATCATCATCGTTCCCGACTGCTTTATTGGCCAGCCGGTGTGCCAGCTGATCCATTGCCCCTGAAACCGGCACGGCCTGCGAAAGGTACCGGTACCTGCCCGGATCTTGTACGGTGCTTAACATACCAGGTTTAATAATGCTGATTTTCATATTCGTTTTGCAGCATGGTATTAAACTCGTCTGTACCAACAGACTTAAAAGTAACCTGATCTCCCCCTTTTAATAACGAAGGTTGTGAACGGCTTACATCGAACATTTTTAGCGGTGTTCTTCCTATAATCTGCCATCCGCCAGGGGTTTCCATTGGATAGATACCGGTTTGCCCTCCTGCTATACCTACTGCACCTGCAGGTATTTTTGCATCAGGAACAGCCTTTCTTGGCGTAGTCAAACGAGTATCCATCCCACCCATGTAAGCAAAACCGGGCACAAAACCGATCATAAATACGGTGTAAAGTCCCGAAGCATGTATATCAATTACTTCTTTTGTGCTGAGGTGATTAGTTTGTGCAACAGCCGAAATATCAGGGCCAAAATCTCCGCCATAACAAACGGGTATTACAATCGTATCACTTCTCGTGTAGGATTCTTCTCTTTTAGCACAACCAATTTTTTTAAGGTATTGCGATACTTTATCGAAAGAAAATTTACCGGGAAGATCGGATGCAATAACCACCAAGGGATCAAAAAAAACGGTTAAGCTAGCGTACGCCGGCACAGTGGTAATTAATCCTGGAAAAGGATTCTGCACCAAAAACTGATTAAAACCGGTTATTAAGTTCAATAATTCTTCGCTTATTATGGTACCGAACTCCACAGTAACAGATTGTTCGCTTAATGCATAAATATTTACCGGATAATCTGCAGAAAAATACGCGCACTGTTCAGCCATATCAATAAACCTGGTCATATTTTAGCCTAAATCATCTTTATTAATGGTATAGAGACTAATGTTTAGCCATAAAAATGATTATATAATATCAAAATCGCAAAGGTTTATGCATTTTATCTTTAAAAGCCAGATAAATTAACCCTGAGTAATGACAGATGCCATAATAAAAAGATCAATTAGGAATACATATAAGTGCAGGGACAGCACATTAAGACCATTTTAATTTATACATTTGTCTGATTTCAAAAAAATAATATTCAATACCTCTCCATGAGCGTCTTTCCAGAACCTAAAAATGAGCCTTTACGCTTAAAAGCCTTACAATCTTACGGGGTTTTGGATACGCTTCCGGATATTGATTTTGATGAGCTCACCGTGCTGGCTTCCGAAATCTGTCAGTCGCCAATTGCCCTGATCAGTTTATTGGATGATAAAAGACAATGGTTTAAAAGTCACTTTGGCCTAAATGCCACCGAAACACCTAAAGAACAGGCTTTTTGTTCGCATGCCATTATGCAGCCAAGAGAGCTGATGATAATAAATGATGCCCGTGCCGACCGCCGTTTTGCTAATAATCCATTGGTAACCGGAAGCCCGAATATTGTATTTTATGCTGGTGTGCCCCTGGTTAACAGCGAAGGCTTCCCTTTAGGAACACTTTGTGTAATAGACCGCAAACCACGCGAACTGAGTGAACAGCAGCAAAATTCGCTAAGGATCCTGGCTAAACAGGTAATGACGCAATTAGAACTTAAAAGGAAAGTTATTGAACTGGAAAAAGCGAACAATGTGCTGGAAGAAACAAATGCATTTATCAGGCAGTTTGCCCTTTCTGCGGCTCATGACATCAAAAACCCGCTGAGTTCGATAAAAATGACTTCACAGATGCTGCAGAAACGCCTGCTTACATCGGGTGATACAGATAACCTGAAACTGGTTGACATGAGTCTTGCTTCGGCACAGAAATTACTGAACCTGGTAGACGACATGCTTGATTATTCTTTTAAACCGGAATTACTCACCTCTGCACAAGCCGAAATAGACCTGAATGAACTACTGGAAAGGATTTCGACAATGATTAAAGTTGATACCGGGGTAAACATCACCTTCCCTGCTTTAACACAGCCCATTTATTGCTCTGTTATTGCTGTTGAACAGATTTTCTTAAACCTGTTAACCAACGCGATCAGATATAACGACAAAGCAGCGGTTGAAATAAAAATAGTTTTTAAGGAAAGTGATCAGCAATATCATTTTGAAGTGCACGACAATGGCATGGGTATAGATAACAACCATTTAGCAAAGATATTTGATAAACACGTTACACTGAATAAAACCGATCGTTTTGACCAAAAAGGGACAGGCATCGGGTTGGCCAGTGTAAAAAGCCTGGTAGAAAAACTTAACGGACAGATCGCGGTAGAATCGGAACCCGGCTTAGGAAGTATCTTTAAATTTAGCTTAGGTAAGGTTAAACTGTAGCGGTTTAATTAATCGTGGCCCTTTTCAACCTAACCTTTTTTCCGTACCGGAAGCAATGTTAAAAAAATACTTTCCCGCATATTTTATTTAAATGAAATAATTCTAACTTTAGCCAATACGATTCTATCCACCTACTTTTAAAAGCAGCAGAAATCGTAATTCCGCAAGCCAATATGCATCCCGATCTACTGGCAGGCGATTTAACATTTACATAAGAAAATCAAAGCTGAAAATGCCCTATGAGCAACAGTTTTATAACCTTAACAATTTAACCGTTGCCATAGGGCAAAAAGGTATTTAACAGAATTTGGCTTTAAAATATAGCCAGTTAAAAGAGCATTCCTGTTTAATACTTACACGGGATGGTGGATGATTTTGGGATATGGAAACAGCAGGAAACCTGCCCTGATTAAAGGCAAACGGATTGTGAATTACGTTTGTTTCCTGTAACATCTGATATATGATAATGACGCAACAAATAAAAGCGAATGAACAAAATTTTATAACGAAATCAGACATAACATGTTAAATATACTTAAGTTATAATCCCCCATTAAGGTAAAGGCCTTACTAGCTTAAACCCGTATTGATACTTTGTTATTCAATCAAATATAAAAAATTAATTTAAAATACGGTAATAAATAACCGCAAATATTTTGAATAAGTTGGAGACTTTGGGCTCAGAACTATTTAACCCCAATGATTAAAAAGGAAGGCTCAGCTATTCAGAATAATTTCGGTTTCAATTTGAAGAAAATCAGGAACAGCAAGGGCTTGAGTTTGCGAGCAATGGCAAGAAACTGCGACATTGACGATAGCAATATTTCTAAAATCGAGAATGGTAAATTTGATGTTCAGTTATCTACCATTTTTGAACTGGCCAAAGGGCTTGATATCCATCCGAAAGATTTACTTGATTTTTAGCTTCCGGTAGTGTACCCTACCATATCTTTATCCAAAAGCAACGAAGCCAGCTCGTCGTATTCTTCAGTTTCCAGTTCCATCAATCCATTAAACAATTCGAATAATTGTACACGTTGATCTGAGTGCAGTAAAAGATCGATCAAATGCATTAAAGTTTTTTTCTGGTCGGTATTTAAGCTGCTAAATAACTTAGGTTCTATCTCGTACAAAGCTTTCAATAAATTTACGAGCTTTGGTTTCTTTAATTGCTTATCACGTTCATTGGCGTAAATGGGAAATATTTCATCCTGCTCGTAAGAATCAATCAGCCGGTTTGCATATTCTTTTAAAAAGGGTTTACGTTTTTCTTTAAGGTATGCAGTAAGTTCTTTAATTAAAAAGCGGTATTCAGGCGAAGATTTAGCTGCACCAAATATGGCCACCTGTCCTTCGTTTTCGAAACTCTTAAAATCAAAATCCCTGAAGAAATCGCTGTCTATATAAATGCTGTGGAAATAATCGTCGCTCTTTTTATTCAGCGTGGTATAATCCTTATAAATTTCTTCCCCTCCTGTCAGGAAATAATATTTAGACAGTTCTTTATGCAGGTTTTCTTTCCAATGCACATATTTAATTTTGAAGGTAACAGCCGTATCCGGATAAAAAAGATTAAACTCTTCAAGAGTTTTTACGTTAGTGCTAAAATCCAATGCTTCGCCATTTACTACAATAGAATAGTTTTTATGTTTGTTCAGTTCAATAAACCAGCAAAACTCATTGATCAGATAAGGCAAAACCAATTCTTTCATTTCCTGTTCGCCTATGCGCAGGTTAGTAAAAGAAACAGTAGTGCCTGTATTGTCCATAGCGGTTGGACTGGTGTTAAAATCGTGACTATAACTATTTAAGCCGCCGGTACTAATGTGTATTTCACCAGAACGAAAGCCTTTTTCGGCCTGGTAAGTGGTTTGCCAGGTGGCATCATGCGCAAAGGTAAAAAAGGTAAGCCGGCCTACCCCGTTACGTCCATGCATTTTTGAAGTGTGTTTTGGTGCTACAATCTGCAGTGATTTTTCTGATTCGTAAAAGGGATCGAATTTTTGCTTTAAACGTTCAAAATTAATTCCGTACCCATTATCGGCAATGGTTAAACTTTCCAAAAGCCCCAGGGCGTTGGCAGTATAATCTATCTCAATAGTATCTGCATTGGCATCAAAACCATTCCAGATGTACTCGGCAATGGCCTGTTTTTCGTTATAGTTTTTGAGTACCTTTTGTATTCCCTTTGAAGTGATGTTAACCTTTACCGACATATACTTACTAAATTAATTAGCAAATATATTATTTAATCTGATGATTGGAAGTGCCGGCAGCCATAAGTTTTAAACATCTTTAATTCCGTTCAGAATTAAACTGAAAATTATTCATCACGCTGACTAAAATGCCTGCGCAGTTTTTCTTCTTCTAAATCGAGCAATTCTAATTGTTCTTTAATCAGCTGATCGTTAATCTGTTCCTTTTTATTCAATCCTTTTAGCAAGGTGCGCTGTTCATTCATGATATCTTCGAGCGCCAAACGATAATCGTGGTAAAAGTCTTCGGCCCTCTGTGTATTCTCTTCCTTTTCCCAATCACTGAGCAATTCCATTTCGGCTTCGATACGGATTTTTATCGATCTGATCATATCATTATGTTCAAGGGCATCGTGATATTTTTCATCGAGGATTTTGAGTGACAGCATGGATAATTTCTTCCTCACCATCTGTTTTTGCTGTTCAAAAGAAATGGTATAATCGGGATCGGGCATATCCACCCACTTAATCAGCCAGGGCAATGTTAAACCCTGCAATACCAATGTAACCAATATTACGCTGAAGGTAATAAATAGGATCAGGTTGCGCTGAGGAAAAGCTTCTCCTGATTTTAAGGCTATCGGGATAGAAAGAGCCGCCGCCAGAGAAACCACTCCACGCATACCTGCCCATCCGAAAAGCAATGGTGCCTTCCAATCTGGATTTGGATCTGCAGTGGTAATGTAACGGCTAATAAAGCGGGTAAAAAATAAGGCACCGTAAGTGCTGGCCAGTCGCCCGAGGATTAAAACCATACAAATAATGGCGCTATAGCGGATGGCCGGCAAAAGACCATCGCTGCCCAAACCATGTATAATAACCGGAAATTCTAATCCAATTAGCAGGAAAACAAAACCATTAAGCACAAAGGCAACCGCTTCCCAAACGTTAATTCCCTGCAAACGGCTCCGGTGGGTAAGAATACGGTCTCTGCGGGCAGAAAGAAATAGTCCTCCGCTTACAACTGCCAGTACCCCCGAAAAGTGAAACTCCTCAGCCGCCATGTACATTACATAAGGCGTTAAAAAGGTAAGAATGATATCAATATTAGTTGTAGTGGGCAACCACCGGTGCAGCGCATAAAAAACAAGGGCTACTGCAATGCCGATTAAGATGCCCATTGCAATGACCATAACAAAATTGCCTGCGGCTTTTGTGAGCACAAAACTCCCCGTCATTACTGCAGCCAGAGCAAAACGGAACACCACTAAACTGGATGCATCGTTAAGCAAGCTTTCTCCTTCTAAAATGGTGGTAAGCCTTTTGGGCACTTTTATATTTCGAAGGATGGCCGTTGCAGAAACTGCATCAGGTGGAGAAATGATTCCACCCAATAAAAACCCCAGGGCTAAAGTAAAACCAGGAATTAAACTCCGGGAAATTAGGGCAACAATTGTGGAGGTGAAAATAACAATAGGAAAGGCAAAACTGCTGATTACCCTCCGCCATTTCCAAAAATCTTTCCATGAGGTATTCCAGGCTGCTTCGTATAATAAAGGCGGTAAAAAAATCACAAAAATAAGATCGGGTTCTATTTCAATATCCTGAAGGATGGGCAAAAAGCTTAATGCCAGACCTGCAATTACCAGTAAAATAGGATATGCCACGCGGATTTTTTGTGCCAGCATAACAACGAAAAGAATTACCGCGAGTAAAAAAGCATACTGTATAATGAGTTGGTGCATAAAATTTCTGGCTTGGTTCTAAAATACAACTTTTGTACCGAACCGCAAACGCTGGCAGATTGTTCTTTTTTTTAAGATTAAATTTGGTTTTTCTATTATAAAGCCATAATTTCTGCCCTGTAATAGGTCATCCCAACTCTTTTACATTGGTTTAATTAATGAAGACCATTTTTTTTCTTCTTGTTTTCATTATCGGAAACAGCCTATGCATTGCTCAGCCTGTTATTCAGGTAGAGAAACAATCTTTTGTTAATGTAGGCAAATCAGGATATTATTGGCAGGACAGTCTCGGGAAAGCCTCATTCGGGGAGGTAGAGCAATTTAAGGCAACGCGGTTTTTAAAAGGAACTTCCTCAATTTTTAATGGTGGTACCAGCGGAAAAGTATGGTGGATGAAGCTCAGGTTTAAACGGAACAGCCAAACCATCCCCTACCTTTTTATCGGTTACGCCAACATCGATTCTATCAGTTTATATTATCGGGATACAAAAGGAAACATCAAGATGATCAGTTCCGGCATGTACAATCTCAAAGAAAGCGATGCTTTACTGGGTACAGGTTATGTATTTCCGTTACAGCAGGTAAAAGCACCGGTTGGCGATATCTACATTAAAATGCAGGCTATGAATACCCTCCTGGTCCCCGTTAAACTGGTTACCGAATCGGTATTAAACCACGCACTTATTAAGGCCTACAGCATACAACTGATTTATGTGGGTATAGCGCTGATGATCCTTATTTTTCACATTTTTATGTACATCATTACGCGGAGTAAACTTTTCGCACTTTACATTGCAAGGGTTATACTGCTTTATTATATTGTAATGGTTTGTTACCTGCAGGGATATGGTTTACTGTTAGGCCCCCTGGTTGCTAAATTTATCCTGGTGCATGCTCATTTTTTTATCGCATTGGGCTACATCTGTACCATTTTGTTTAACAGTCATTTCTTAAAACTTAAACGGCAGTTACCACAGCTTAACAAAATATTTACCGCACTGATGATTGGCTGGAGCATCGTACTGATCTGTTCTTTATGGGATGCACGGAGCCTGACCAATATACTTACGCAGGCTTTATTTTTATTAACCTCCGTGCTTTTTCTTTTTAGCAGCGTTCAGGTAATTATTATACGCGGATATGCAAAAAACAACCTGCTCATCTGGTGTTATGTTTTGGGCTGGATTCCGGTAGCGCTGGTTTCCATTTACCTGGTTTTTAGCCTGATGGCCATTATCCCTTTTCAATCTTATAGTTTCAACCTGCTCACCTTAGCCGGGATAGTGGAGGGAATCCTGATCAGTTTGGGGCTTTTTGGTCAGCGCTTAAAATTGTTGTCCCGTCATAATGCCCATTTCCGCAGGCAACGCATTCTTTTACATGAGCAAATGCTAGGTTACCGCGAACAGCTCAATCAGAAAAATGAACAACCGGCAGAGCAGCTATCGCTGAAAGACCTTACCGCACTTGCGCAATCACAGGATCCTTCATTTATGAAAAAGTTTAGAGAAACCGAGGGACAGTTTATTGCTGAATTGCTCCGTATTTCTCCGCAGCTGCTGTTATCGGAACTGGAACTTTGCGCTTACATCAGGCTGAATTTCGACACGAAAGAAATAGCCCGCACCTGCAGGCTAAGTGTACGTGCAGTAGAAAGCCGGAAATACAGGGTGCGCAAAAAACTGGGGATCGATGGCGAAACAAATATGCAGGCCTGGATGCTGAATCTCACCAAATCGTCCTAAATAATATACAAAAATAACCAGAAAATATCTTTCACGTCAATTTAACGTTTAACTCAGCTCCGATAGCTAAAACGCTTTACTACAATCCTTTGAGTGAGCTTGCGTAGAAATGCGTATGGCGTAAAACCAGCTACCGCACCCTCTTTGCATATACATACAGGAGTGCAAACGGTGCGATGCCGTATAAATTAAACAGACAAATCATTTGTCTGAATTGTACTCAAATTTTAGCCATGTCGACAGAAACGGTCTTATCCGGGATGATTTGTTACACGACTGACGGCATGGCTTATTAAAAACGTTAAATCACCCGAATCCATATCCCATGAAAGTTAACAATAATGCTGTTTTAATTTTACAACTGTAAACCAGGCACTTAAAAACGCTGCGTAATACTGCGTAGATAAAAATTTTGATTAGCCTTAAACACGCTATTCCTTTGTCCTATCTCTATAATGTAACATTTAAAGTATTGCTGTGCTGCCGGAGGAGTAAATACGGGACAGTTTATCCTTCTGCATAACAACATATTAAACAGACTATGAAACCGAATAACACACCTGCCCAGATTATTGGTAGTATTCAGGAATTTTACAATGGCCGGGAGCCAGAAGAAATCTGCGCTGAACTGGCTATCGACAAACCTTTATTTGATGCCTGGATAAGAGAGTTTGGTAGCATAGCCAATGAGCTTTTAGAGCTGAGAGATGAAAATGAAGCACTGCGGACGATGTTTACCAACCTGAGCCTTGTTAACCAAAGCCTGCGCAACTCACTTGACAGTCTTACCAAATCGGATTCGAAAATATTTGAATTATTACTTAAAAAGCGGGGAACCGGCAACCTCACCTTTCCTTAAACACCTTAAATGCGCTCCCTAAGCAAACCTAAAATATTAATTATCGAAGATCATCATGCAACGCTTGATGCAATCAGGATGATCTTCGAATTTGAAGGTTATGAAGTTCTCGGCCTTTCCAATGCAGTAGCTTTGCATCAGGAAGTAACCACTTTTGCACCGGATGTGATTTTAATCGATGTGCTGTTAGGCACTACCGATGGACGGTCGATATGCACCGAATTAAAATTATCGGTGCATGCACACATTCCTATTTTATTGATGTCGTCCAGAAGTGGTTTTCAGAACAGTTCTTATTATAAAGCCCATTGGGATGACTACATTGATAAACCCTTTGAAATGGAAGCCATAACCGAAAGGATAAAAAACCTCATCTTAAATAAAAAACAGTAATGATTTTATCCAAAAAGATCGCTGCTGAGGTAACGGTCGCCACGATCGCAGGTAATGAATACGATGGCACCGTGATCCAGCTCCGAAGCCAGTTTCAGAGCAGCTGCACAGGCACCGCCCGAGCTCATGCCGGCAAATAAACCTTCTTCTTTAGCCATCCTCCTTGCCATGATTGTGGCTTCTTCCTGCGCAATGTCCATCACGCGGTCAACACGCTCCGGTTCAAATATTTTTGGCAGGTATTCTGTCGGCCATCTTCTGATACCGGGTATAGATGAACCTTCAGTAGGCTGGCAGCCAACAATCTGAATATCCTGATTCTTTTCTTTAAAAAACCTGGAGCAGCCCATAATCGTACCTGTAGTACCCATCGAACTTACAAAATGGGTTATCTGTCCTTCGGTATCTTTCCAAATTTCAGGTCCGGTGGTTTTATAATGTGCCATGTAATTATCGGGGTTGGCAAACTGGTTGAGCAGGAAATAACCTGTGCTACTGCCCTTTTCTTCGGCATAATCGCGGCAGTCTTCAATGCTTTCGAGCAAAGTTACTTTTGCCCCAAAAGCTTCCATGGTTACTTTACGCTCGCGGGTAGAATTGGCTGGCATCACCAGTTCGATATCTAAATTGTATAAACTGGCAATCATGGCCAGTGCAATACCCGTGTTACCGCTTGTTGCTTCAACCAGTTTTGTGCCTTTTGCTATTTCGCCGCGTTCAATTGCGCTTCTGATCATGTTGAGCGATGCCCTGTCTTTAACACTCCCGCCCGGATTATTGCCTTCTAATTTTGCAAAAACCTTTACAGCCGGATTGATATTCATTTTTTGAAGCTCGGCCATTGGCGTATTTCCGATCAGATCGATTATTCCTGCCATTATAATATATATTAATTGGTTTCTTTATGATTTCTTATGGTGATGATTGGAGAGTGATATGCAGTTGAAAAAGCTGGAATACTTTCAGTAAGCCATACGTTACCCCCAATGATGCTATCGTGCCCGATAACGGTTTCGCCGCCTAAAATGGTGGCTCCGGAATAAATCACTACCCGGTCTTCTACGGTTGGATGGCGTTTGCTGCCGGCCAACGTTTTTTTAACACTCAAAGCCCCCAATGTTACGCCCTGGTACAGTTTTACATAACGGCCAATGGTACTGGTTTCGCCGATTACGATTCCGGTGCCATGATCGATATGAAAATATTCGCCAATACTGGCAGCCGGATGGATATCGATCCCTGTTTTAGAGTGGGCATATTCTGTAAGTATTCTTGGAACCAGCGGTATGCCAAAATTATACAGTAAATGTGCTATGCGGTAAAAACAGATGGCATAAAAACCGGGGTAAGTTCTAATCACTTCGAACCTGCTTTGTGCCGCCGGGTCGCCTTCGTAAATGGCCACAATATCGGTATTTAATACGCGGTACAGTTCCGGAAGTTCTGTAAAGAACTGCCCTGCTGCGTTTTTACACTCGTTGTTTTTTAATTTACAACTTGCCGAAATAATGTCGTAAAGCTCGAGCTCCAAAGCCGACACCTGTGCTTTAACTTCCTCAACCGTAGAAAATACTTTTGCTGTATTTTCCGGAAAAAGTACCTGGATCAGCCTCTCCGCCCAACGGGATATTATTTCATTCGGTGGTATATTGTGCTGCTCAAGCGGGTTCTTAAATATTTGTTCAAAAAAATGGTTATCCATAATTGGTGGTCAAACCTGGCCGATCTGCTCATCGACTAGATATATAGATTTAATCGCTAATGTAGGTTTTGTTTTTTTAAACCAAAACAACTCCTTAAGTTTTATTATAAAAATTGCGGGGAAATAACAGAAAAAGCCGGGAGTCTGCAGTCCATAGCCGGAAGTTGATTAGCCTGGAGTTTGGAGTGGATTGAGATAACCTGAAGGCTCAGCCAGGCTAAATCTGTCTGGATAGATCTCTCCACTTCGCGTTGCTCCGGTCGAGATGACGATGCGGCTAACAAACTAATGATCAATGAACCAATGACAAATGAACCAATGACCAATAAACTAATCACCAATGACCAACGACCAATCCTCACTCCTTTTAGGAATAAGAATAACATCTTTTGTCAAAACAAGACTTACATGGCAATGTTAGCAATATATGGTGATTACTGTGGAAACGACTATAAAAGAATTAGATAAGATTTATATCGGTGAGGAGATCACTTTTGAGAAGAAGTCGGGCCTGGTGTACCGCATTGCGATTTTTAAGTCGGTAAGCATCTGCAGTTACATCTTTCAGTTGGTGAACGGAGAAATTATTATTATCCGCAGGAATTAATATAAAAGCATTTCCGATCGTCATATCGACCGGAAATGCGATTAATTGTTATTTTTTCTGTTCTGATAAGAAGGTAACCAAAGAGGCAAGTTCTTCATAAGATAAAGAATTGGCCAAACCCTCTGGCATCATGGAATTTTCCATTTCTTTGCGCGATAAAATATCACCTGCTTTAATGGTAAAAACCTCGCCTGCAATATTACGCATCACTACCTTAGCTGCAGTTTCTTCGGTAATAAAGCCCATATAGGTGCGATCGCCTTTTGCTATGATCATTACGGTAGCAAAGCCTTGTGAAATAGAAGCGCTAGGTTTTAAAATCGATTCAGCAATCTGTTCACGGTTCATAATCGAGCCGATCTGTCCCATAAACGGACCTTTCATTTTCTCGGTTTTGCTTAAACTGTGGCAGGCGATACAGCCCTGATTGTTAAAAATGTTTCTACCTTTTAAAGGGTCGCCCTGTAATTTATTAATGGCCAACAATACATCTTCAATAGATGATTTGCCAACCTGACCTTTTTTGTTTTTGATTTTTTCGAGATCGATTTTAGGCTCTTCCGTTGCAGCCACTTTTTCTTCTTCGGCAAATTCAGGGATATCCATCCTTTGGCGCGAATTTAAATCAACATAAAACTGTTTGCCTTGTGCACCGGCTTTAGTGGCTTCCTCTTTTAAAAATTTCTCAATCACAGGCGAACCTTCCCAACTTACGGCCTTAAAATAAGGACCATGAGAATCAGGACGGGTACCCCACCACCATGAGGCATCGTAAGCAATTTCTTTTTTATACAAACGCCCCAGGGTAACCAGAATCTGTTGTTTTAGTTTTTCATCTGTTGATTGTTTGTAAGAATCAATTAAACCGTTTACCACTTTTTCATTATGCATATAACGTAGTGCCCAAAGCGCAAGGGTTGAGTTTTCAGTTTTCACAGCTGCCAGTAGAGCATCAACGGCATTAAGCTGAACCAATGCACGTACGGCAAGGTGTGGCAATATAATGGCAGCGTTTGGTGTGGCATGCGGACCTTCAGTACCTTTTGCCGGCGCTACAAATGAAGCCGGAACTTTGGTTTGTAAAAGCACATTGGCAACTTCTGGTCTGCCCAAACGGTTTAAGCCAATAATCGAAGCTGCCTGCACACGTGGCGAAGCATCTTTTAATCCTTCCAAAAATGGTTCAACAGGTACTTTACTGATATACGTTTTACGATCGGCAAGTGCTTTTAAAGCAAATTCCTTTAAGGCAGCATCTTTGGTAAACCCTGCTAAAGTTTCAATGCCGTTTTCTTTTGCCAGTTGCGCATAGGTAAATAAACCGGCCACCCGTACATCAAGTGCTAAACTTTGATCGGATGCTGTTTTTAAAGCGGTTTCTGCTGCCTGTTTATTGTTGCGGGAAACGAGTTCCTGCGAAGCATTTAAACGTGCAACGGCACTATTCGACTTTAACAATTCGGTTAATTTTTTAATGGAAAGTTTTTTTACATCCGGAAAAGCTTTATAAGTCCAGTTGTTTGGCACCGCACGGACAATATATCCTTTATCAGGGCTGCCAGAATAACCTGCTCCATCCCAGGCCGAAAGGTAAAGCCTTCCTGATCCATCAACATCCAGATCGGTAATCTGTGCAAGTTTAATAAACTCTTCGTCTTTTTGGGTAAAAGTTGGTCCATCAGGGCTAACCCTGTGAATATACAGCATACTTCTGCCCCAATCGGCCATCATTGGTACGTGGTTGTATTTTTCGGGCCAGTTGGGCTCATCCATAAATAATGCTCCCGTACCCGAGCCACCGCCTAAATCGGCCAGTGCGGGAATAATTTCATCTGTAAAATTCTGAAATAAAACCGGATAACCGTATTCTCCTGATTGGATGTGGTGCGAAAAACGCACGTTCCATCCACCCCCATCATTGGTGTTTTCGCGGGTAAAAACATTCATGTATGGATCAATGGCTACATCATACACATTTCGGGTTCCGTGTGTATAAACTTCCATTTCGGTTCCATCGGGGCGAACACGCAAAATACCACCGCCTAACATGGTCAGTTTTTTACCTGAACGGTCTACCGCATCATGAAAGCCAAAATCGCCAACAGAGATATAAATCCAGCCGTCGATACCCATTCTGATGCCATTTGTAGCATGATCGGTACCACGCTCGCGGATATATTTTTCATTGCTGATGTGTTCAATCAGTGGTTTTTCAGGTCCGTCGGCTTTTCCATCGCCGTCTTTATCTTCAAAAACAACCAGGTTCATTCCTGTAGCCTGTTTTGTTTCTTTTGAAAATGTGGTATGCAATACAAATACCTGGCTACCCTGCACAATGATTCCCCTGGGGTTATCAACTTCAGCAAAATCAATATGCTGATCCATTTTGCCATCGTTGTCTTTATCAATCAGTTTAAGGATATGGCCTTTGCCCGGATCTTTACCGAGGGAGCCGATCATATCAACACCAACATATACCTCACCTGTTGGGGCAACGGCTAAGCAAGCCGGACTAGGCGTAACATCGGGGCCAGCGAAGTTGGTTATGGTTAATTCTGACGGTGGTACAGATTGTACCTTTGGTTCGTGAAAAAAGCTTTTTATTCCAAAAAAGAACAAAGCGAAGGAAATTAAGCTAAGAGAAAATTTAATCATTTGTGTGTATTATTGTTTTTTTGGTTAGTTGTGTGGTAAACATACAAAAAAATCTAAATTACCTATTGCCACAATTTTGTGTTATTTATCCTGAATATTAACCATGTTTTTCAAAATCTCCGGCATTAGCAGGTATTACTCATTTAAAACATCAAAATCTCTAAATAAACAGGTCAAACAATAATATTGTACAGAAATTAAGGGTAAAACAGCAGGAAAAATCTGAGATAATAAGAAATATTAGATTTATCTCTTTTTATATTTGGTAAACAGCAGATATTTTATTATATTTACTAAATCCAACATTCATTAAATCAGTACGTTATGAAAAATATTTTTTATTTCTTCCTGACTGCCCTGATCTCCTCCATTGCGTTGTTGCTTACAAAGGATTCATTTGATCCTGAACTGGTTTACAGCACGGTGGTGTTAATATGGATTCTGTACATCTGGTACCATATTTATGCTGCTGATAAGAGGAATTACAGCGAGTAGCCTGTATCTTCGATAGCTTTTATATCCCGCAAAAATGGTGTGGGCCAAACGCATACGGCCATATATTTTCAACAGCAGCGCCTACCCTAGGTTTGTCATCATATTAGGGTTTTACCACAATGAAACATTTTTTAACTAAACAGAGCTTTTATTTAACGTTTGTTGTAGGTAAATCAATAACTAAAGTTATTACCTTCGTAGAAAACTAAAACAAGCTGGTTTACGTTTGTATTAGAAGCAGGGCGAATTGCCCTTAGAAACAAAAAAGCTTAATGAACTTGGAGTATCGACCTTGTACATGGGGTAGATAAGAGTACAAGATCATGAAATTAAAAGCAAAATTCCCGTGTTTGCCGGGAAACTCCTTTTACGCTGAGGTGCGCCGCAGGGTAAACAACGACTTTAAAGAAAACAACAGAAGCACCAATGCCAATAAACTGATGTGGTTTAAGGCTTGCCTTTTCCTTACGGTATTTCTGTCCCTCTATTTAATAATATTGCTTTTACCGTTACATACCCTCATTCTTACAGGCTTAACCATTTTGCTGGGCGCAACCTGTGCATTTATTGGGTTTAACATCTGTCATGATGCCATTCACGGCTCTTTTTCAAGTTCTAAACGGATCAATTCATTTTTCAGTTTCTTGTTTAACATGGTTGGCGCCAATCCGTACGTTTGGAACATAACGCACAATGTGGTGCACCATACTTATACCAATATTCCAGGGCACGATGAAGATATTGAAGTGGCTCCCGGATTGATCCGCATTTGTAGCGAGGATGAATTAAAACCGCACCAGCGTTTTCAGCAATGGTATGCTTTTCCCTTATATAGCCTGGCTTCGCTATCGTGGGTATTTCGTAAGGATTATAAAAAGTTTTTTCAAAAAAGTGTTGGTGCTCACCAGAGTAAACACCCGAAAGTTGAATATTTCAACCTGTTTTTCTATAAATTCTTATATTATTTTGTTTTTATCGGATTGCCAATGCTGGTGATGCCGCTTTTGTGGTGGCAGGTTGTAATTGGTTTTGTGATATTACATATGGCCCAGGGCTTAACAATGGGTTTGGTTTTCCAGCTGGCCCACGTAGTGGAAGGCACTACTTTCCCGGTAACCAATAACGAAGGCAATATGGAAGAAGCCTGGGCAGAGCACCAGATGCGTACTACGGCCAATTTTGCTACAGAATGCCCTGTTTCAGCCTTTTTTCTGGGTGGTTTAAACCGACAGATCGAACATCACCTTTTTCCTAAAATCTGCCATGTGCATTACGGGAGGATATCAGGGATTGTAAAACAAACGGCTCTTGAATTCGGGCTGCCCTATCATGAGAATACAACTTTCTTATCGGCGCTGCAATCGCATTACCGGATATTAAAGAAAATGGGACGCGTTGTTTAGTCCGGAGTCTTAATTCCAAGTCGATTATACGAATAATAAAATATCGGATCTCGAGATTGGGGTGAACTAACCGATATTAATATTCTGACCATTAAGAAGTTAAGAACATTAAGGTAGTTAACTTATAAAATAATATTAGTGAAACTCACCGGCTTTTTCATCGGTAGCGTAAAGGTGGAGAAAAATCTTTAATCTTTCGGTAACATCTTTCAAAGCTCTCACCGCTCCGCGTTGCTCCGGTCGGAATGATGACGAGACTATTGTTTAGTTAGGCGTTTGAAGTTTGGAGTCAGTTAACTACTTACAACAATTAACCGATTAACCAATTTAGAAATTCAGAGTTCGGTGCTTTTGCTCAGTTAACCAATTTCAACAATTAACCCATTCACCAACCCCTCCCCACTTTACACAAACTTAACACATCCTCCACTCCTATAAAAGGCAGATCTTTTTATCTTTAGCAATATGTATTGGTACGAAGAAGAGGTTAAACAATTAGAAAAAAGATACCGTTTAGACCGCGAGCATCCGGGGATTATTTTTTACGGGAGTTCTTCTATACGTTTATGGAATAGTATTGAAGATGATTTCGACTTTACCAAAGTAACCAATCTGGGTTTTGGAGGATCTACCTTAGCAGCCTGTGTTTGGTTTTTTGAGAGGATTATGACCGGTTATAAGCCAAAAGCACTTGTAGTGTATGCGGGCGATAATGACCTTGGCGATGGCAGGAACCCTGAGGAGATCTTTATCTTTTTCCAGCAGTTGATGGTTAAAGTTAACCTCAGGTTTGGAACAATCCCCTGTTATTTTATTTCTTTGAAACCGAGTATTCACCGCTGGCATATTGCAGATCAGTTCAGATACACTAACAACTTGATAGAGAGCGAGATTATTAAACTTAATGGTAACTGGAAGTTTATTGATGTATTTAAAAAAATGCTCGATAAATCAGGTCACCCTAATCCGGCACTTTACGATCACGACGGACTGCATTTAAGTGAGGAAGGTTATCGGTTATGGGCAGAAACCGTTAAAGAAAAAATAGGTTAATCATTACCGTGAATTAATATCCCGGTAACATCTGAGCACTATTTTTCCATCAAGATATTTTATAGATGAACAGGGAATACCACAAATGGTTCAGCCATAACCTGCAAAGGGATATGGAGCTGCTGGTTTTTGGGCACAGTGGACGGGCAGTCCTCTTTTTCCCTACCCGTATGGCCAGGTTTTATGATTATGAAAACTGGGGGATCATTGCTTCGCTCAGTCATCAGCTCGAAAATGGCGAACTCCAGGTTTTTTGTGTGGATAGCATTGATGGCGAAAGTTTTTATAACGACGATGTTTTTCCTTCAGTTAGAATTGAGCGGCACCTGCAATACGAAAAATATCTTTTAGAGGAAGTAATGCCTCTGATTTATCAAAAAAACGATGGTAATTATGTAGAAACGGCTGGCTGTAGCATGGGTGCTTACCACGCCATTAATCTGGCTATGAAATATCCCTGGTTATTTAGAAAAGCGGTAGGCATCAGCGGAAGGTATGATCTTACAGATAATATAGGCGATTTTAGGGATCTGTTAAACGGATTTCATAACGATAAGGTATATTTTAATATGCCCGCACAATACCTGGCCAACCTCAATGATGATAAATTGCTTTCAGAAGTGAGAAATATGGAAATTATTTTGGCCGTAGGCGAAACAGATCCGTTTCTGAACGGAAACCAGCACTTCAGTAGTTTGCTATGGGAAAAAGGTATTCCCAATCAGTTTCATACCTGGGAAAGCAATGCCCACCGTGCCCGTTACTGGCGGAAAATGGTACCCATTTATATTTAGATTATTATAGGCAACCAAAACTATTATACCACTTCCTTAACGTTGATTGAACAAGAAAATATTAAATTTGTTTACAAACAAATTAAATCTACAAGAAACATGAAACAAGGATTATTAATAGATATGGACGGGGTGATTTACAGCGGGGAGGAACTGATATTTGGTGCTGATAAATTCATAAAAAACTTAATTGACGAAGACATCCCTTTCGCTTTTATGACCAATAACAGTCAAAGAACAGCTCTGGAAGTTATACGTAAATTAAAAGGATTAGGGATAAAGGTTGAAGAAAAACATGTGTACACCAGCGCCATGGCTACAGGAAAATTTCTTTCAGATCAAAGCCCCAATGGTACGGCTTATGTATTGGGAGAAGGTGGTTTATTAAGCAGTTTACACGACCATGGCATTACACTGGTAAATACCGATCCTGAATTTGTGGTGTTGGGCGAAGGAAGGAATTTTACACTCGAAATGGTTCAGCGGGCAGTAGATATGATTCTGGCCGGAGCCAAATTTATAACCACTAACAGAGACCCCTCACCAAAAAAACCAGGGTGGAATAATTTGGGGATTGCCGCTACTACAGCGATGATTGAAGAAGCAACCGGCAGAAAAGCATTTGTAACGGGCAAACCGAGCCCCGTAATGATGCGCTCGGCACGTAAATTTTTAGGCCTTGAAACCAGCGAAACAACTGTAATTGGCGATACGATGGAAACGGATATACAGGGTGGCGTACAAATGGGCTATAAAACTATTCTGGTACTTTCTGGCATCTCGAGCAAAGATACATTAGGCCATTACGCTTTTAAACCCGATATGATCGCCAGTTCTGTTGATGAGATTAAATTTCCTTTAACCTGGTGGGAGGAGAAATAGTTTGGAGCCGGGAGTTTTGAGTTCGGAGTCTTGAGTCCTTAGTCCAGAGCCTAAAAATAAGAGTCGGTAAAATATGCTGTCAGATGTTACCTCTGACAGCACGACGATTCGATGTTTTGGCAAGTCCTTCAATAAGCTACCATTGATAGATTTAGAAAGGTCGTCATTGCGAGGAGGAACGACGAAGCAATCTTTCCTGCTAGCGATCATTGTTAGAAAGATTGCTTCGTCGGCTGAAAAAGCCTTCTCGCAATGACGAACTTAGCGGCTTATCATTGCGCGAAGATTCTTCTATCATTCATATTGATTTTTATAAAATTAATTATCCCTCAGAATGACAATTAGCAATCTGACCATTGAACAAATGACCAATGAACTATTGAACCAATAAACTATTGAACTACTTCCCTACAGATACCAAAAAATGTTCAGGCATTTCGGCGGCCTTTAACATGAAGTTGTGCAGTTCGTAATTTTTAACAAAAGGTTTTAATTGTTCCGAACCAGGACCGAACATTGTAAGTTCAACATAGTCGCCTGTATGGTTCATACCTGCCCATTGCACGTCGGTATATTTACCTAAAATTTTGCCATACTCATAAAAAGGAAGGTTGGCTTCGTTATACAGCTGACCGGGAACAATATCCTTGAAATGGCTTAACAACGATTTTATATCTTCACCCTTCATTTCAATACCCTGGTTTTCTTTAATCATTTCCCTAATTTTCTGCTCACTGAACGATTGATTCAATTGTGCAAGCAGCCAGGTATTGCTATGCTTAAAACGTTGCAGGCTATCGAACTTTTTGTTGGCCTCATCTGCATAAAACAAACCCGGATTTGAATTTCCGTGGTCGGTTGTAATAATGACCAAAGTTTCGCCATCTTTTTCGGCAAATTCGATCACTTTACCAACCGCCTCATCAAAAGCCAACTGATCGAAAATCAATCCGCCCAAGTCGTTAGAATGCGCGGCCCAATCTACCTTGCCACCCTCAACCTGTAAGGCAAAACCATCTTTATGGTCTTTCATTAGCTCGATGGCTTTCATTGTCATTTCAGCCAGCGTTGGTACGGTTTTCTGCAATCCGGCATCGTGCATACGGTCTACTTCATAAGGTAGTCCATCTTCTGCAAAAAGGCCTAAAACTGGTTTCGATTTATCTAAGGCCAGCATTTCATTCCTGTTTTCGGCAACTTTATAACCCTGAGTTAAAAACTTCGGCAACAGGTTACCACCAGTCCTGTGTTCTCCGAAATATTTGCTGCCACCACCCATCATTACATCGAATTTTAAACCGAGGTAAATTTCTGCAATAATATCCTGTCCGCCACGGTTATCAATATTTACACAAAAACCCGCTGGTGTAGCATGTGTAATGGGAACGGTAGTTACGCAACCTACCTTCTTCCCTTTTTCTTTAAATTTCTGAAGGATAGGCTGAGGTTTTTCGCCATTCATCCCTACATTTAGCGAGCCATTTTTAACCCGCATCCCACCGCCCCATGATGAGCTTGCTGCTGCAGAATCGGTAACCATCGAGCTGGCCGAAGCTGTATCCATTAAAGCGCGAACGGCTTTATTATCGCGGTATAAACCCAACCATTTACTACTTCTGCCATAGGTGCGGTTAGCATAAAGATCGGCCATATTTAAGGTACCTGTACTCATTCCGTCGCTCACCATCATGATGATGTTTTTTACTTTTTTGGTCCCCCCAACCGGAGCGGCCATTACATCTTTTAGCCCCACAAGTGGAACACTTAAGCCAGCCAGCAGGCCACCTTTTAATAACGATCTTCTATTCATATTCTGGTAAAGCGATAATGCTTTTATTTATTATCTGTAATTTCGGGATTGGGTTTAACAGCCCTTTTCGCTGTAAAATCCAGTGGCTTTTGAGCAGGTAAATGGTTTACTTTAGAAAGCAGTACAGAATCAGGATGCATGGCTTTTTCATGCACATTAGCGCTGGCTTTATCCTGTTGATGTGTTTCAGTAGCAGCATGAGGCTCATTACTATGGGTAAGCAATGCAATTGCCGGTATAACCATTAAAAGACCTACGCATGAAACCAATCTCATATTATTTAACCTCTGATTCTTTTATTACAAAAATGATTTATAACTATTAGCAGTATAAACAGAAAGTGTTATGATATTATTAATATTGACGATTTGATTTTAAGTAAATATTAAGGGGAAGCAGGAAGTAAAACATTACACTGGTTGGAAGGGCAAAAAATAATGCTACTGGTTCGTGAGAACACGAACCACGGAATACAGGGAAGCAGGAAGTAAAGCATTGCACCGGTTGGAAGGGCAAAAAATAATGCTACTGGTTCGTGAGGATACGAACCACGGAATACAGGGAAGCAGGAAGTAAAGCATTGAACCGGTTGGAAGGGCAAAAAATAATGCTACTGGTTCGTGAGGACACGAACCACGGAATACACACATAAAAAAACCTGAAAAAACAAAGGTCTTAGCGGGACGCTAAGACCAGTAGAAAACGCTAAGACCAGTAAGTATTCAGTTTATCGTATTAATGCTGATTTCCACTTCCATCGGTTTGGAAAGCACCGATATCATTTCCCGGAGGAGTAATAATTGCCCCAAAATTACCCGTTGTTTTTACAACTGCCATCGGCGTAAAATCTGTTTTGGCTTTATTGTGCCCTGGTGAGTTTGCCTGTAAGCTGAAGTTAGCCGTGCCAACCGTAGTAATATATGCCGGCATTAACGACGCGGTTATCGGACCCGGGTTTGCGGTATAATCGTACTGATCGGCATTGTAATTAAAAAATAACGGATTTTTATCTTTTGCTGTTGCACTTTTAACATCGGCTGATTGGTTTTTTGCTACACCATCGCTGGCTAAAAACTGGGCCAGTATCCCGGAAGTACTTCCGTAATAATATTGGTTGTTGTATTTTATATTTACCTGATCAGCATCAGTGGTAATTCTTAATCCAAAACGGCAGTTCGAAATGAGGTTGTTGTAAATTAAACCCCTTGCCCCCTGTTCGTAATTGATTGATCCGCCACGGCCGGTTTTGGTTTGGCGGAATCCACAATTGGTCATGGTATTATTGTACATATTTACGTTACACTGGATGGTGGTTGCCCCTGAGTTTGATGCTTTAAGGGCATTGGTTGCCGAACCGATTAACATGTTATAAGCTAAATCGCCAACCGTTCCGCTTTTCATGTTAAAACACTCCCCACCTGCTTTTCCACAAAGCTCGAAGGTGTTCCGCATGATTGCTATCTTACCCCCAACAGTTCTGATTCCATCATCTGCACTGCCAAAAATCCAGCTGTCTTCTAAAATAAAATCCTTTTCGATGTTGGCGAAATATATCGCATAACGGGCATCACCATCTTTGTATATCGATGCGTCGTTACCATAAGATGCCGCACCTGCAAATTCGATGTGCGTCCACTTGATAATCACATCGCCACCTTTAGGATTTGGCTTTGCTGCTGAAACTGGCGCCGGACTAGCCAGAATGCCACCCCACGAGCCTTTAAATACATTATCATATTTTGCTGCACTGGCTTCTGTATGGTAAGTTGCTGCATTTTGAATGGTAATATAATTCGGCTTTTCTTTAGTGCCCAAACTGATAAACGTACCGTGAACAGTAAGCTGAGGAGCTTTATCTTTAGTACCATCACCCACAGCGATGAGCGTAACTCCGCTTTGCATCAATAAAGTATCGCCATCATTTACGGTAATGTCTTTATCAAAATAATAGGTTTTTCCGGCTTGCATAGTCCCTTTAACATTCCCAACAAGGTTTTCAGAACTGATTAATGAACCGGCCTGAACTACCGGCATAGAAAGGATCAAATCCTCCTCTTTATGGCATGCATTTAATAAAATGGCCAAAACCAGAATAAACAACGACTTTAAAATATTTTTCATCTGTTTAAATTTTGTATCTGTTTGTGGTGAAGCGATCATGATCTTATAATTTATAGCGTAGGCCTAACAAATAGAATTGCTGATATTCATCTTTGCGGATAAAAACATTTTCTCCGATGGTTTGACTGGCTACATCCTGATTTACTGTTGCTGTAGTTATTTTATATGGTCTTCTGATTTCCAGTTCGGACGGCGTGTTTAACAAATTGTTTATTTTAATGTAAACCGAGAAGCTTTTAGTTATTTTTTGCTCTGCTGAAAGATCTAAAGTAACGGTTCCTTTTTGCCAAACATCGTTATCCAGAAATGGTGATACGGTATAAATCCTCGCGCCGGTATATACTGCTGCCAACTGTGCGTCTAAACCCGAAACGGCATTTTTAAACAATAATGATAAGTTACCAATATGTTTAGACTGGCCCTGTAGAGGACGCGTTTGCTCTTCGGTACGCTGCGTATAAGAGGTTGTTACCGGATCTCTGTACAAGACCGTTTTTGGTGTGGTAATTTTGGAATCGGTGAAGGTATAATTGGCACGGAAACCAAATTTGCTGATGTATTTAGTAAAATCCATTTCGAAGCCGTAGTTGGAAGCATTACCGAAATTACCTGCCGTGTAAAATATACTCGTAGCCTGGTTGACCAATGCATACTCAATCGGGTTTTTAATGTCTTTATAAAACACCCCCACCAATAACTGATCTAACTGTTTTGGAAAAAATTCGTATCTCAAATCATAGTTATCAGAGGTAATGCGCTTTAATTTAGGATTACCCAATTCCTGATAATCGGCATCAGGATTGCCACCTGTATGTGGAATTAATTCGTAAAATCCAGGACGACTGATTGCGGAATAATAAGATAAACGAAGATTTTGTTTATCGCCAAGTGCATATTTGAAGTTTAAACTTGGTAATAAATCAGCGTACTTATTTGAACCGATTGCACCCACGGTTTGATCTCCTTTGGCCGAGGTTACCCAATCTTGCCGGGTATTTTCGTAACGCACACCACCCAATGTTTGCAATTTGCCAAGGGTAAATTTAAACTGCGCATAACCTGCGGCAATTTTTTCATTAAAAGTATAGTTTAAAGGATCATTGAGCGAACCACCAACGGTTTGTACCATAAAGGTATTATTGTTGATGTTACCATCGTAAACCTGCGTGGTACTACCTGATAATTTCAGCGAATAATCATCATAGTTGCTGGTTCTTCTTTTATCGCGGTACATTCCACCAACGCTAAATTCTACCTTTGTATCGCCGATTTTTGGTTTATAAATAAAATTCAGGAAGCCGGTTTTATCTTCATCTGCATTTTTTGCCCAGATGTGCGATTGTGCTGCACCTGTTGAATTAAACAAAGCAGGATTTTGTGCCGAACCGATTTTATTTCCGGCAGCATCCAATATAGCTGTCCGCCCGGTTACAATCGTCAATATTGCCTGATTCGGCTGATTTGCTGTTGCTTTTGCATATACTGCAGACCAGTTCATTTCCAGTTTATCGGCCAGTTTATGCTCTCCATGTAAATTGGCACTAAAAATCTGCTGTACGGTACGGGTGCTTCTGTAGGTATTGGTTACACGTCCGGTTCCTACGCCAACACGGCCTAAATTCAGGGTAGTATCGCTCTGGAAACGGAATTCGTTCTGCGCCAGGTTCATGTACGAAGCATAAAGATCAATTTTATTTTCTTTATTAAATTTATAATCCAGCCTGGTATGTAAACCGGTACGTTCCTGCTGAATGCTATATCTTCTGCTCTGCACGCTTTTTAATGCCGGTTCGTTTGTATCCCTGTCTACATCGGTATCGTAAAAGATGGTGCTGGTACCACGGAAAGTATTCTGATAGCTGGCCGCTGCCAATGCACCGAATTTTTTATTGGCTGAGCGGCCACCGATGCTAAATCCAAACACGGTTGATACAGGTGTATGCCTGGTTTGGTAATTAAAACCACCATTAGAGAAATCGGAAATATTAGCAGTGTAATTGCTTCCATTTGAAATGCGTGGCGATAAACCTGCACTTCCCGCATGATCGAAAGCAGTAAAGTTGTTTTTAACGGCAAAAGTACCTGCCAAACCAACGGCCGCATTGGCACGGATGGTTAAACGGTCAGGGGCATCCTTTAAAACCAGGTTAATTCCGCCGCCAATGGCATCGCCTTCTAAATTTGGGGTTAAAGATTTATAAACCTCCATCCTATCCACAATATCAGCAGGAAAGATATCCAGTGGCACATAACGGTTTTTATTATCCGGACTTGGAATTTTTACACCATTAACCAAAGTATAGTTATAACGTTTATCCATACCGCGGATAATGGCATACTGACCTTCGCCGTTGTTGCTTCTTTCGATTGATACGCCTGAAACCCTTTGAGTAACATTGGCAATGGTTAAATCGGGAGAAATTTCGATGGCCCTGGCCGATACTGCATTTAATACCTGATCGGATTTACGTTCAATGGAACGCGATTTATAATCACTTCCTTCATCAGATTTGCCAGAAATTTTCACTTCATCCAGACTGCTCGATTTGCTTTCGATCTGAAGCGAAATAATTTTAGTTTCTCCGGCTTTAAGGTCAAAATCTTTGTCTTCATCCTTGTAGGCTACAAACTTGGCTTCTACCTCATATTTGCCGGCAGGAACATTTTTAAAAACATAACTCCCGTCGAGGCCGGTGCTTACGGCAAGTTTAAAGGTTTTCTTTTCATTTTTTAGCGTTACGGTAGCGCCTATTAATGTTTCTTTTGAATCTTTATCGGTTACAATTCCCCGCACGGTACCATTGTTCTGGGCAAGTGCAACGAGGCATAAAATCACATTAAAAAGTGTTAGTAAGAGTTTCTTCATACAGGGTTTTATTTACCCGCAAAGGAACTCTCCGAACTTTAACACTAACACCTAAACAGATTAAGTTTATGTTAATTTTTTATGGTGATTTCATTAAGGAATTTGCAACCTGATTACGATTATTTTAACTTGAGTAAATATTCGTGCATATTATCCTGAAGACCTAAGTTTAAGGCCTTCAACCGTTTGATATAATGGTTTCTTACCGCTGTCCAGCTGTAATATGGAAAGGTTTTGGTGCTTAAACCATTAATGGCAACTTCTTTTTCGTTCAATAAAAACTTCACTAAATGGTCTCCTCCTGACTGGTTTTGATAAACAATCCACTGGATGTTGGCACTAAACGGGATTATATTTTCGGCTTTCCAAACCTGCTCAAAAGTTAAAATATTATTGGTGGCTTCGGCTGCGCCATGTACCCCCATTAGGGCGGCAAAAGGTGCAATGGTTTCAGCATGGGCAAAACGCAGGTCGGCTATTACAGGCTTGTTTTTTAGATAAGCATCAGTCGTATTGATAAAATCGGCCAGTAAAGGTGCTGCTACCCTTACCTGAATGCCATTACTGTTTAAACCCGGGGCTTTCTTTAAAAAATCTTCGGCATTGCCCAAAGTATTTAATGCGGCTAAATCGGCCGGGGTAAAATAGGCTTTGAAGTTGAGGTCTTTTTTGGTTAAACCAACGGCTTTAATTTCGGCACTTACGGCATTCAGGATGGTATAAAAACCATAAACATCTTCTAAAAAATTAATTTTATCGGTTTGGCTTAATTTTGCCAGGTAATTAGGTTTTAAGAATTTTTGAGCAAAACGGCTGGCAATATCATTTAGTTTTTTAGCCCTGGCGAGTTTTTGATAGGCAATTTTCCAGTTGCCATTTTCTTTAAACTCATCGTAGGTTTTAGAAAAATCGTAAAAACGCAGGTGGTCATCATCGGCATAATTAAAAGTGATGTTCTGGCTTAACGGGGCCGATTTGGCTTTAAGTCCGGCCAGAAATGCCTCTGCACTCTCTTTAGTACGTCCTTTTTTAGTGGTCGAAACCAAAACCTGGTTACCCGAAGTAAAAACATTTTTCTGGTTTGTAAACATCCGCTCAGCTATTCCCTTTAACTCGTTTGCACCGCTTTGGGAAATAGAAGCCACATGGTTTTCTTCTTCTTTGCCCAGGTTTAAAATGAGCTGCTTTAAAGTTTTTCCTGCTGTGGTTAACACATTTAAACTATCGGCTTTTGAGATAACAGCATAGGCATAAGAAAGTTTAACATCCTTGGTTAAATGCCTTGCCCCATGCCTGCCTACAAAATTGATGTAAACAGCCTTATAGCCGTTAGGTACCGGCGTAAACTTGGTTTGTTTTGGTATATATAACGTTTTTGTTCCCAGTAATGCGGTTGATGGTGTTTGCGCAAACCCAAAATAAGGTACCCATAAAAGCAAGCAAAGTAGTTTTTTTCTCATAACAATTGAGCGCAAATTTAGCTTTCCAATATTAAGATTAAGTTAAGTAACAGGGTTTGTTAATTCAAAACAAAAAAACTGTAGAAATACTTTCCCACTAAAATTATACGGGGAAAAATATCTACACCCCCTCTTTCCTAATTCCCCACATTACAGGTATAGTTAAAAAAACTTACACTCAAAAATATGGCTTAATGATCCAAATTATAAGGTTTGCTGAATAGAAACGCCTGTAAGAAATAATACATTAAATAATCAGTTCCAATACAAAATCTGTGGTTTAAATTTTGCCTGATGTTCTTTAAGAAATTACCTGATCTAATTTTTTAAGATTAACCATCAATTAAATTTAACCAAAATGGATTGGAGCACAGATCCTGAGCCAGTTAATGCTAAAGATAATATCACAGCTATTGATGCTGCCGATACCCTAAAGGGAGCAGGCCAGCCTGCCGTGCAGGAACCTGACCGTTCCACACCGAATACAGAAATTACCGAGATTTTGGCCTGCCATGGTGCAAAATGCACCTGCGATCAGGCTTTCGATCCTTCTTACAAACCATTAAAAGTACTCAGCCATAATAAATACATAATCAACGATAACGGTGAAACCAAACTGATCGCCACCACTTTAGAAAATAAACTGCTCAACCTCAACTTTGGCCAGTGTAAAGTACCAGATCCGGGAAAACCCGTGCCCTGTACGGCCAAACTGCAATGGAAAGATTATTACGAAAAAGTAGAACTCCCCAACGGGGCTTATGTGCTAACCGATAAAAGCACCGCAATATGTACAGCAAAAGGCGGAAACATAAAAATTGTTCAGCATGGCCAACAGCTTGATATCACTCCCCGCGAACTCGAAAATGCCAGTGCAGGCAGCTGGGTAGCTGATGGACCCTTGCTTACCGAGGAGTTTATGTACACCAGTGCGGTGGCAAAAAACAACGACGAAGACGGTGCGGCCGTAAAGTCAATCGCCCCGCTAACTTATGGCAAACTGCAACCGCTCAATAGCCCTGTTACTTTCAGGGCAGAATTTTACGGACAGCCCGGCGATGCCGAAAAGCAGGGCGTAAACTGGGTAATTTACGATATAAACGGCGAGCCCATGCAATTGCGCAGCGATGCCGGCGAAACCATCACCATTACCTTCAAAAAAGCAGGAATATACCTCATTGAGGCCTATGGAAAGGCAAATGGCGATAAAAAAGTAACCAGGGCTTATACCATCAAGGAAAACACGATCGAAACGGTAACCACGGTAGACGGAAAAACCAAAGTCAGGGTACAGGTACCTGTGACATTCAGGTTGAAAAGCCTTTTCCCTGGCCTGGCCGTACCCGGCGATATCAGTACCATTAGCTGGGAAGTAACCAAAACAGGTGGTACCGGGGTGCCTGCCCTTTTAACCCCAACAGGGAACATTACCCAGGTCATCTGTAATGATGAATGCACTTATGTGGTATCGGCCTGTTTTAACGGTGTCCCAAAACAATCAGAGCAGATCCATGCCCTGAGGAATGGGATTACATCAGTGATTGCCTCTGTTGAAAGTACGAGGATAAAAGAACAGATCATATTTAGCGTAAAAGACCATTTTAAGGTTTTACCTGCCCTGCCCGAAGAAAGTGCTGCGGTAAAATGGATTTGTAAAAACGATGAAGGAAAGCCTGTTGAAGCATTTGAAACCAAAACTGGTGAGACGGTAAGCCATCAATTTGAAGAACCAGGCGAATACACCGTACAGGCCTATCTGGTACAGCCAGGCGCAAAGGTAGCGGTTAAGATAACCGTCGCCCAGCCCGCGCTTATCCTCGCACAATGGGAATACCCCGAAGGTGGCAGAAAAATTAAAACGGGCTGGGGAGAAAAAAACCACGCTTACCTTAAATTCAAAGCGGCAGAGGGCATTACCGTTAACCTGGAGTACGGCTATATCGATGGTAATGGTAATGCCAGGGCCATGCACGTCATCAATGGTTTCAAGGTGCCCCAAAACCAGATACCCGATACCGCAAAATATCCTTTTGTACCACACGCAGCCCAATATTCAAAACTGTTAAAAGCAGGAACAGAATTTTATTTTAAGGTACATGTTGCCGATAAAAAATATGAAATTTTAAACGGGGATATCCCCCAGCCGCTGCAAAAACTAAAACTGGTTACAGGTGAAGAAATTGTAAGCATTGAATTTTTAACCAATGGTAAAGCAGTTATACAGGCCTTATATGGCAGTAAAATGCAATGCCGAATCCGCACCCGGAACCTGAGCGCAAAAAACATCTCGGTAAAAATATACCGTAAAGAAAGCCGCCTGGGACTGGATAACCTCAGAAACGATACCCTTGTACACCATAAAGAATATCCATTAAACCCTGACGGTACAGTTGAATTTGATTTCACACTGGACAAAAGCTGGGAAAAAAGTTACAGCGAAAAGCTACACCGCTTTTATGCCGTGATCGGAGAAATGGAGTTTTTTGGCATCAGCAACACCCTGATGGCCTTTAAGAATGATGTGCCCGCAAATGATGGCAAGGCACTGGTGGGGATTGGAAGACAGGAAGGGCACAATACTGGCAGCTGCCCGAGGTGCAATAAGGATATTACCCCGGCAGAACTGAAGCAGATATTCGGGGACGCAGATAATGAAACACTCACAACAGTTGCCAATACCTACAACAAATATATGGCAGAACTTGGCATGAACACCTGCTGGGTAAAAGCACATTTCTTTGCCCAGATCAGAGTCGAATCTAGCACTAAACTGCATTTAAAAAGTGGCGAAAGCTTCAACTATTATTATGAAAGCTTAATAGATACGTTTGCAACATTTAAATCTGCAGAAGGGAGAGAAAAAGCAAAAGAATGGGGACGTGCCAAGTTGAAACCAACCTTGCCTGGTGTAGATTTAGAAAACCAGAAAAAAATTGCAAACTGGGCATATTCAAGAAATGGCGAAACGGGCAAACAATTAGGGAATAAAGAACCGAATGATGGTTGGAACTTTAGAGGAAAGGGACTAATTCAGTTAACCGGGAGAGATGCCTATGTTTATGCAAATGCATATACAAAAAAAGAAAATTTCGACATTATAGCCAATCCAGATCTAGTTTTGACAAACATTACTGCAGCAACATTATCATCAATGGCATTTTTCAAATGGAAAGGTCTAATTGCTATTAGTAATGGTTTTTCCATAAACATACTTGTTTCTAAAGGAGTAGGAAATGAAGTTAAAAAAAGTTACTCCGAAAAACAGAAAGCATTTGATGACTATACTTCAAGGATATTTAGAACAAAGGATTGTGATTGGAATAAGATTAGTATTAAAATTCTAGGTAATCGTGCACCTTGGATGGAAATTGCCTTAAATGAGGCAAAAGCAATGAAAGGATGCCTAGAAAAAGATAATCCAATGTATGCAAGGGCCAAGGCATACTTAAAATATTGCGACAACTATGAGGAGCCCACTCATCCTAAAAAAGGACCATGGTGCGCTGCGTATATGAATTGGTGTATTGGTAAAACGAAGAATTCGAAAACTAACCAGGCTTATAGTCATTCAAATTCAGCATCTTCTTTAGTGCCTATAGGTAATCCTAAATATAAGAAGATACCAGTCCCCATTTATGGATGCCTGGTTGTTTATAAAGCGACAAATGCATCAGGCGGCCATACAGGCTTTCTTTATGGAAAAACAAAGAACGGGCGATTTATCCTTATAGGGGGAAATCAAGGAGATTCTATTCGTTTTAGTGATTATGGATCTTCATTTACATATAATGGGATTATTAAAAAATTCGAAGGTTTTTATATCCCTGCCGATTATCAACCTAAAGATGCAGATAAATTAAATGATAAGGATATATATGCTGATGTAGCAGAAATAAATAAAAAATATGGCATTAAATCAAAATTAAAAACGAACAAATCAAATTAGTCAAAATGAAGACAATTCAAATTATTGCTTTTTGCATCATCTTAACCGCTTGCAGAAATGAAAACAGAGAAAATAGTTTGCTAACAAATCAAAAAACACAAATTTCAACCATGCCGATAAAAGAGATTAAGGAAATAAAAGAGCATATTGAATTACAGAAAAGAGTAAATACTGAAGAAGAAGGGTTTGAAAATCCTTATTCAATGACTAGTAAAGATTTAGAACTGGCTTCAACAGTTATTTTTGAAGGATTGAAAAATAACGGCTTTAAGAAAACAACAGAGGAAGATTTTCTAAAACGGATTAAATTAATATTCGGAATAGAAAACAAGAAAAGCTCTAATTATAAAATTCATTCAACGAATATGTATATTTCCTTATATGGAAATCAAAATCTTCCTTATGAAGACTTGATAAAAAACGAATTTTATAATTCTATTGATACTCGAAATTATTATTTGATGCTAAAAAATCATATAATTATAGAACTTGAGTACTTAGAAGATATTATTAAAATAAGTAAAGATAATACTTATAAAATTATTGTTAAGCCCAATCTTGTACACAGGAATAAATATCTATTTAATAGTGACAAAGCAAGTTTGGCCTGGCTACTAAATAATGATAAACCTTTTTTAATAGCACTACTCGAAAAGTATGGATATGATAAAGATCCCAAAATAAATAAAATGGTGCTAGATTCTATCTATAAAGAATATACTCAAACAGGTCCAGTAAGAGGCCAATATATTGCTACGTTATTTTTCATTAAAGACAGCTATAATCAATTACAGATTAGAGAGGGTTTATTGAGATATGTTGAAGAAACCACAAGCTCAACAGATAATCGACTATTATATGCTTTAAGTGCCTTTATGGACTCTTTATATTCAGAAGATCGTGATCATATCTATAATGAAGACCCCTCTAAAAAATTTACAGAGCTAGAGAAAGCAAAAATAATAGCATACTTTACAAATATAGAAATTCCTCTTATTGAAAAGTATAAACAAGATCAGGTTATCTGGAACAATGCTACATCAACGTTCTATTACCTTGCACAAGAACAACCCCAAATGGTAGAATTGATTAAAAAAAATAATTATTTCGGTTTGCCTAAACTGAAAATCATGATTGATGAAACATTAAAACAAATTGAGGTTTACAACGAGCATTATCACGAAAGTAATCCATAAGCTTAATAATAATATTCCTTAAGCATATAATTTTGGGGTTCCTATGTTTTATAATGACGATGAATCATTACTAACGTGTAGCTCCTCAGTAATACGTAGCGTGACACTTTGATTAATGGCAACTTAAATAAAAAAACTGGTAAGCGAGACAGTCCCCCGTTTTCGTATTTCAGCAAACACCATGATGATGCTTATAAATATGGCCGGACCAAAGACCATGCGGCGAATCAAAAGATGATCGCCAACTTAGCCTACGCCGATAAAAACAGAAGTGTAGATAATAGGGTCGGAAATACCCAGGAAGGTGATGGCTGGAATTTTAGGGGCAAAGGCCTCATACAGCTTACCGGTAGAGAAAATTATACCAAAGCAAATGCCTATACTTTAAAATATGAAAAAACAGATATCCTTAAAAATCCTGATATCGTATCGAAAGATATTAAAATAGCAGTACTAACCTCTATGGCCTTTTTTAAATGGAAGGGGTTGATTGCAGAAAGTAATGGTACGCCAAAAACCAAAAAAATCTCTGAAAAGGTAGGCAACAATGTTGTAGACAGTCATATTCAAAAACAAAAGGCTTTCAGTGAATATACCTCAAAGATATTTAAAACAAGCGAGTGTGACTGGAAGGAAATTGAAATCAAAACAATTGGAAACAGGGCTCCTTGGATGGAAATAGCACTGAACGAAGCCAGAGCAATGAAAGGCTGCTATGAGGGAGATGAACCCATGTACACAAAAGCTAAATCCTATTTGGTTTATTGTAAAAATAACGCAGACCCAACTGATGGAGAGAATGGTCCTTGGTGTGCTTCTTATATGAACTGGTGCATTGGTAAAACTAAAAATGCTAAGAACAAAAATCAACCATATAGTCATCTTAAATCGGCGGGATCCCTTGCTCCTATCAATCACGATGAATACAAAAACATACCTGAACCCATTTACGGTTGTTTGGTAGTTTATAAGGCCACTAACGGATCAGGTAAAGGACATACCGGTTTTTTATATGGCAAAACAAAAGATGGGCAGTATATTCTGCTTGGCGGTAACCAGGGCGATTCAATTCGCTTTAGTAGTTATGGAAAATCATTTACTTACAATGGAGTTACTAAAGTACTTAAAGGGTTCTATATTCCTACTGATTATGAAAATAAAGATGCGGACAAATTGAGAGATGGTGATATTTATGAAAGCTCTGCAGTAGTAAACAAAAAATATGGCATTAAGCCAGCACCAAAAAAAGAGAATAAATCAAACTAAATTTTTAAATACAAAATATGAAAATAAATAAGAGATTGTTTTTTTGCATTATGTTATTAGCATTAAACAGCTGTAAAAACAAACCGACACAAAATGATTCTATTCTAAAAGAAGAAATACAAAAGCAAGATATGCCACTAACAATAATAGAAGAAATAAAGCAACATTTGGAATATCAAAAAAGATCAAGCAACGAAAATGAGGATATTGAAAATCCTTATGAAAGAAACTCAAGAGATTTAGAACTGGCCTCAATTGTAATTTTTGAAGGTTTAAAAAACAATGGATTTAAAGCTGTAAGTGACGAGGTATTTAATGAAAAAATTAAGGAAATATTTGGAATTGAGAATTTGAAAAATCTCCATTACAAAATACATGTTACAGATAGTTACATTACACTTTTTGGACAACAAAAAGAAGATTATAATTTCTTGATAAAAAATGAATTTGAGGGATTTGCTGATACTGAAAATTATTATCTCCTAAGAAAAGAACATTTATTTATGGAGCCTCATTCATTAAGGTACATAATAAAGATTAATAAAGATAATAGTTATAAAATTATTATAGAACCTTATCTTATTCATAGAAACAAATATTTATTTAATAACGATAAAGCAAGTTTGGCCTGGCTTTTAAATAATGATAAATCTTTTTTAGGTACCCTACTAGAAAACTTTGGCTATGACAAAGAGCCAAAAATAAATAAAATGATGTTGGATTCCATATACAATCGAAACCCTCAACGTGGAGAGTTAATTGCAAATTTGATTTTTATTAAAGATAGTTACAATAAATTTCAGATGAGAGAGGGCTTATTAAAATACATAGAAGATAATACTAGAGCAAAAGATAACCGTTATATTTATGCTTTAGGAGATTTTGCATATGTATTATATGATGGCGATGTGAAAGACGATGCTTATAAAGTTTTTACTGAAGATCCCTCCAAAAAATTCACTGATGTAGAAAAAGCGGAAATTGTAGCCAACATAGCCAATATCGAAAACCCTGCTATAGAAAAATATAAATCCCTAGCATCATCAGATGTATGGAATAAGTCAGGCTCTTCACTATATAATATTTCGGTTTCGCATCCTGAAGTAATTAAAATAATAGAACAGCATAATTATTTCGGCCTGCCTAAAATGAAAGAGATCATAGCTAAGTTACAGGAAGAGGCTCCACCAACTGGTGCAGATCCGGAATAAGCCGTAAGGTTAGCCAATTTTAAACCCATAAGCAAGTAGTTGTTTATGGGTTTACATTTAAAAAGCATTCCAGAACCTATTTATGGCTGCTTCGCAGTTTATAAACATAAAGATGGAATACATGGCCATACCGGTCTATTATGCAGCAAAACGCCTGAAGGAAAATATATATTATTTGGTGGAAATCAAAACAAACAATATGATTAAAGTATCAAAATATGATTGTTCAGGAAATGTTTTCTTTAGTTATCAAAAGAAAAATGGAACTAAAATATATAAAAAATTCAGAGGCTTTTTCAAACCGAAAGGATATATAATCAAAGAAATTGATAAACTAGTCGACTCAGGCTATTACAATAACATTGATGATGCAAATAAAAAAATTGGATTATCATCAATAAAAACTATTGCCGGAGAAAGAGATAATTAAAAAACTACAAAATGAAAAAGAAAATTACAATATCTACAATAATTACAATATTTTTTTTAAGTTTTTCCTGTAAAGAAAAGGAGAACAGCAATAAAATAAACAGTATGATAGACTTAAATATTAGGCCAATTTTAATTGAGCAAATAAAATCTGGTAATGATCAATCTTATGGAGGGTTTGATGATTACGGAGAGAAAGACCTAAACGCACTCGTTTTAATAGAGGCTAAGATACTAAATAACAATGGTTATAAAAAAATAGACACAGAACTATTTAATCAGAAAGTTGAAGAAATTTTTGATAGGAATATTGTTCAAAACTCAAAAAATAAATATATAAAAATTGAGACATATAGTGATAACAAATGTAACAAAAAATTAATTTATGCCCCATACACTGCTGATGCACAATACCTTTACATCACAAAAAAACAACAATTCATAACCGATTTCCATGCTCTTCCGCAGGTTTTGGATTATTTAAAACTCTATCCCGAACTATCTGAATATGAGAAGAAAGATATTGAGATTTATGATGCAGTGGCAAATACAAAAGTCAGAGCATCACAATGGAAAGACAATTTAAAAGAACTTACTCAAGAAAGAGAGAAAAACATTTTAACAATAGTCAATCGTAATAAGTATCTATTCAACGACGATAAAGCCAGTTTCGCATGGTTAAAATTTAACGACGATAAATTTTTAAACGATCTTGTAAAAATTTTCGGATATGTTAAAGATGAAAAATTATTATCATTTGCATTATCCAAAAACATAAATGATAAACAAGAGTTTTGTAAAATATTATGGAATCATAAATGTGATGGGAAAGCAATTTTCCATCAAGAAGTATTTAATCTTGTTAAAACTTACGATGAGAAAAAAAGACATGATTTTTTAGATAATTTATCACTTAAGATTATTAACCTAAAAAAAATTATAACCGAAAATCCAGAAATTACCTTTTCTCAAAAAGCGGAACTTTTAGGGAAAATAGCATATAATGCAGAAAAACTGGCTCAGCTCGATAATTATCAAACTTACCAATTTTTCAAAACTTTGAATGAAGATGTTTTTCAAAGAGAATTTGAAAAACAAAATTATTACAATATCCAAGATTTTAAAGAAGTTTATGACGAAGCTAAAACAGGTGGGATTAATTTTGCAGAATAAGTGCATTATAAATTAATCAAATATTTGGTTGATGTAAATAAAACTGGCGGCCATTCTAAATAAATAACTATTTCGAGAACCTGTACCTAACTGCATTTAAAAAGTGGGGAGAGCATGAACTATAGTGCCGACACTTTGATTAATGGCAACTTAAATAAAAAAACCGGTAAGCGCGACAGTCCACCATTTCTTATTTCACCAAACATCATGATGATGCTTATAAATATAGCCGGACCAAAGACCATGCGGCGAACCAAAAGATGATCGCCAACTTAGCCTACGCAGATAAAAACAGAAATGTAAATAACAGGGGCCGAAATACCGGGGGAAATGAACTCATATACATCAAAACTAATCCTATTTGGTTTATTGTAAAAATTAGCGCAGACCTATAATTGAAACTAAAATTGCGCAGCAACATCCATCGCTACGCAATCATTAACTAATCAAATAAATGTAATTGCCGCAAAATATCAGGTAACCAATCTGATTATTTAAACGGCGTATGGTAAATTTTAGACATTCTAATCAAACGAGAATACTATGGGCTTACATTTAAATCTTTATTTAAAATCCCAGCTGATGCTGTCTTTTATGGTTTTGCCATCTTTTATTGCAGTGGTTTCAATTGTATTTTTACCCTTTTTAAGGGTTATATTTTCGAATTTATACAATACATTACCATCTACCAGTTTAGGTTCGGCATTTACTTTCTTTCCGTTTAACAATAGTTTTGGGGCGCCGATATTCGAGTACACCACCACTCCGGTAAGCTGGTGCTTGCGGATCGTTGCCCTCCTTTCGGTTAGGTACAAAACAGGTTCTTTGCTCCAGTTGGCCTTATACCAGTAAAAAGCATCTTTCTTTATTTTACGGTCGAAGGTAACCAGGCCTTTCATATTACGGGCGGGCATACTGCCACGATTCCACATGGGGGTGGCAAAATCGAACATATTCCACACATATGAAGCCAGTATATAGGGGTGTTTGGCTATTATAGGCCATTGGATTTCGTGGGTTTTTGTTTCGTAGGTTTCCGGATAATCGGGCAGGGTATAATTGTAGGTATCCTTTAAATCTCCCTGCTCCTGCTGGTGCAAAATATTGCCATCGGCACCGTACTCTGATAAAATAACTTTATTGTTTGGGTATCTGGTTTCCAGATCTGTAGCCCATTTTTCTAAGGCATCAATTTTCCCTTCGTACCAGCCATAATACCGGTTCATGCCCTGCACATCGGCATTGAGGTTGGTTGGGCGATCCATTTCGCCGTAGCCACTTACGGTGACGGTATAACGGTATGGATCGAGTTGTTTGGCCAGGTCGTTTAAATCGCGGGTAAGTGCCGCAGGGAAATCGGCTGGCGTTTTGCCATACACTTCGTTATGCAAACCCCATAGGTAAATAGAGGGGTGATTGTAATTCTGTTTAATCAGTTCCATTAACTGCTGCCTCGCATTCTCGCCTTCCTCACCCGTGTACACATTTACGAATGGAATTTCGGCTGAAATGATAAAGCCCATACTGTCGCATTGCGAATAAAGGTATTCGGCCTGCTGATAGTGTGCCAAACGGATGGTAGTTGCCCCCATTTCTTTAATGATACCAAGATCTTCCTTATGCTGTGCATTACTTAACGCGTTACCATATTGCCACCGGTCCTGATGCCTCGAAACGCCGTACATGTTATAACGCTTTCCATTAAGCATCATGCCTTTTCCGGCTACCAGTTCGAACTTACGGATACCAAGGGGCTGGGTAACCTCATCAATTACCTGGTTATCTTTAATAAGCTGCGTAACTACTTTGTAGAGATATGGATGGTTAAAACCATCCCAAAGTATTGGATTTTGAACAGCCATTTGCTGAATATAATCTTGCCTGCCCTGGGTATTTACATTATAATTATCGGTTTGGTGTACCACACTTTTTCCTGCCTGATCGTAAATGGTGGTTTTGATTGATACACCGGTTGCGGCGATTAATTTGTTTTCTACTTTAATTTCGACCCCAATATCGGCCGATTTCTCAGAAACATTTTTCTGTGAGATGTAAATCCCCGGCGAAGCATAATCGGTAGTGGTAATGTTGAGTTTATTTGTTGCAATGAGTTCAACCGGACGATAAATGCCTCCGTAAATTCCGAACAGGAAATGATTTACGGGAATAATATCACGTTTCGCCGTATTATTCGCCTTTACCATAATGGTATTATTTTTGCCGATGTTTACCGCATAGCTGATATCTAAACAAAAAGCACTGTAAGATCCTTTGTGTTTGCCCACCAGTTTATTATTTACATAAACCTCGGCGGTTTGCCCTACACCTTCGAACTTTAAAAAGAGACGTTTATCTTTGTACTCGTTTCCAAAAACGAAATCTTTTTTATAGATGCCTTCGCCTTCGTAAAAGTTTTTGGAAGTTTGCATATCAACCGCATTCCAGGTGTGCGGAAGGGTTACTTTTTCCCACTTTGTTGCGGCACTGTCTTTTGTTTTTTTAAACGACCAATCAGCATTAAAAGGTAAGGTAATCCTGGCCTGTTGTTGGGCTGATGCAAAGCCAGCTGTAAGGGCAAATAACGCGGTTAAAAGTGTTTTTCTAAATCTGGAAGTATCTATCTTCATTCTAATGTATAATTGAGGTTGGTTTAACCTCTACTTGTTTTAATAATTTATATAAGTATCGTTATTGCTGAGGCACGAAGCAATCTTAATGCGCTCGCTAGTTTGCCTAACCTTTAGTTGCAGGATTGCTTTGTACCTCTACATCTTCGCATCCATCAGCTTCGCCGATTTTGCTTTAGGTGCAATCAGTTTCATTTTGATTACAAATGCCCTGTTAGGTTGAAAATCATTTGGAAGTATCACGTCGTAATAAGTATTCTTATCCAGATCCAAACCGATATCAGACTGTTTAAGCATTAAATTTTTAGCCCCAGTTAAAAGTTCGGCTGTGCCCGGAACCTGCCTGGCATTTTTAGGTACCGCAATACGGACTATACCATTTACAGGACGGTTAAAAACGGTTAAATATAAATTATCCTCCTTTTGTGTAAAATAACCCAGTTTTGAAGGGGTTAACGCGGCATGACGGACGCCATAAACCGCTTCGGCGTTCTGCTTAACCCATTCCCCGATTTCTTTTGCCAGTTTATCTTCTTCGGGATGCATGTTTCCATTTCCATCAGGACCAAAGTTTAACACAAAATTGCCATTCATTGATACCGAATGCATCAGCATATCCAATAAATCATCGGTGGTTTTGGTGTAAATGCCCGACCAATCTTTCATGTAACCCCAGCCATTTGGCGGAATGGTCATTACTGCATCCCAATCGTTACCGTTTAGCCATTCAAATTCTGCAGGCAACTTACGCTCCCAACCCTGCTCATAATCGCCAAGAATATTTCCGTTTGAATCAAAATGGCGTGATCCATGCTCATCGTTACGGAAACGGGAACCGATAATTAAACCCGGGTGTTTCTCACGAAGTTCTTTTTCCAGATTATAGGTAAACCCGTAAGCGCTTTTCCATGAGGCATCCCAGGTGCCATCGAACCAGAAACCTTTAATTTTTGGATAGTTATTAAGCAGTTCTACAAGCTGGTTGCGGGTATATTGCAGAAATTTATCAAACTTTGCTTTCTCTTCATCGGTTTTTGGTGCTTTGCCCATGTAATTCGGGTTATTCCATTCCAGAACAGAAAAATAGAGGTACACATCAATGCCTTCGGCGGTGTAAGCATCTACAATCTGTTTTACGATATCTTTTTTATATGGAGATGCGGAGATATTGTAATCAGAATATTTTGTTGGCCAAAGTGCAAAACCATCATGATGTTTAGTGGTAAAAATGACATACTTGGCGCCCATCTCTTTTGCCTGTTTGGCCCAGCGTCTGGCATCGAAATTTTTCGGGTTAAACTGTTTGTACAGGTTATCGTAGGTATTGGTCCAATCTTTTGGTGCAGTTGGTCCACCCCATAAACGGATCCATTCTGAAGCCGCCGCGCCTCCCCTTGCACTTACTCCATCCCACTCGTTACCGGCGATGGAATAAATTCCCCAATGGATAAACTGCCCCAGACCATAACTGCGAAAGGCCTGCATATCGGCATCGGTACGATGAGGCGGCGTTAAAGTGCCATATTTTACCTCCACTTTTTCTGCAGCCTGTTTTTTTGGTCCCGTCCACTGTGCATCTGCATGGTTTACAGCAACCAGAGCAGCAATAAGCAATGCAGGCTTAAGTATATTTTTCATATTTAAATTTTGTGTGTATTAATCTTCTTTATAGTTCAATGGTTTCTATCCACCGGAATATCTGGATGCAGCAATGCTTTTGATTTTGCAGGTATAAGAACAATGACATCTGTTGTTGTATCCCCGCATCTATATAAATAAACCATAGAAGTGCTATATATAAAAGCCTCTTTAATTGGTTGTTATTTTTAACACATAAACCGGGATCTGATTCTCTTTCTTAAAATCATCAGGCAGGTTTAACTTTAATTCATGATCACTTAGCGCCCACCGAACTTTGTTTTTATTGCCCAATAGTTCAATCTTTTTAATGCTTAATTTATTTTTACTGATCTGTTGGAGCGTTACATTTGCGGATGACCAGGTTCTTAAAAAAACATATACAGCTTTATCTTTTGCTGTATAATACACATCAGGTGTAATGTTTTTAGGCGTACCATCAAAAACAGCGTCTTTAATGGCATTTTTACTTTCTTCTATAGAGAGATTTTCTTTAGCAGCACTAACATTTTCTTTTACTGCGATCCAGGGATGACTATTGTAAATGGCTTCGTGATTAACATCCATCCATTTGCCCAGTGCTTTTAACCTTTCGGTTGCCCAATCAGGAAAAGTCCCATCGCCTTTTGGCCCAACATTTAACAAGAGGTTACCGCCATTGGCAACAACTTCTACCAGGTGACGTACTAATACTTCGGGTGATTTCCAAAGGCTATCGTGACGGTTATAAGCCCAGTTTTGTCCGATGGTCAGGCATGATTCCCATGCTTGTTTTGATGAAGGGGTTAAGGATTGTTCTGAAATGGAAAAATCGCCATATCCATTTCCAATTCTATTGTTTACCAAACAGTTTGGCTGTAGTTTATGCACTAAAGCTTTAAGTTCGGCGCTTTCTTTTTTACTGATCAGTTCAGGTGTATCGAACCATAGTACCCCAATGGGACCATAGTTGGTTAATAGTTCTGTAATCTGCGGCTTAACCTTTCTTTCGAAATAACGGTTAAACACCTTTGCATCTTCATCAGGATAATCCCAGGTATTGCTCCTACCCGCTTTTACCGGCCAGTTCGTAGGTACATCAGGATCCTGCCAATCTCTGCCTAATGAATAATAAAGGCAGAGCGTGAGTTTGTATTTTTTACAGGCTTTGGCGAGTTCGGCTACCGGATCGCGCTTAAACGGACTCCTTTTTACGATATTGTAATCGCTGCAGGCCGAATTGTACATAGCAAAACCATCGTGATGTTTGGCCGTAAAAACTATATATTTCATGCCGGTTTCTTTCGCTTGTTTTACCCAGGCATCGGCATCAAATTTTATCGGGTTAAATTGATTGGCGATTGTTCCATATTCCTGTACGGGAATACGCTCATAAAGCATAAAATGTTCGCCCCCTTTTACTTTGTGGCCTTTCCAGTCGCCAGCAGTTTGGGCATACAAGCCCCAATGCAGAAAGAGCCCGAATTTTTCTGTCCTGAATTTTTCCAATGCATTATTTTGTATTGTCTGCCCAAACAATAGCTGAACAAACAATACAAATAACAGACTTACGAAAAGTGATTTTCTCATTTTTATTTAAGGTTTGAAACGTTTAGCATAAGCCTGATTAAAAATAATAATTAAAGGGCAATTACTTTTATAGACGATGCCTTATCATTAAAAGTAGAAACATAGGTGCTTGATGAGGTTAGCTCGATGCTGCTTCCGGTAAAGTTATCTCCATCATACATAATCACTTTCACTCCTAAACCTACATTAACAGATGAGACATCGTTATTGCTGATGCCAAGGCTGATCAGATCGGCAGTTGTATATTGGCCAACGGGTAATGATATGCCATAACCTCCGTAACTGGCATTCTGGTAAAATTTAGCTGAACCATTTGCGCCTACCTGCGGCACCCCATTTAAAAAAGAGAAAGAATAGGTTTTGCTTACATTACCGCCATTCTTTAACATCAGCTTTACCCTGATGTTGTAAGACTCGTTGTTTTTGTAATAAAGCTCGCTAAAAGGAATAGTTGCAGAAATGGTGTTAGCAGTTGCAGGTGTTGACCTCCAGGCTACAGCGTTGTAATCAGCATCGCTGCTACCTAAATCAGGATCCATGTAAATCAGGATATCGCTCACCTCTTTATTACTGGTAAATGAACCTGAAACATTGAAAGCTTGTGTTGCTGAATTATAGGCAAACAAAGCGTTGATAGAAGTTGTGGCTGCCTCGTAAGGGATTTCGGTTGGCAAGGGATTTTGAAAAACCTCATTTCTGTTAAGGATAGCTGCGTCAACCTCAGTTAAAAAGGTTGGCTGACCTTTACTAAATGTTACGTTCCCGGATCCCATTAACGAAGTACCTAAAGTTGGTTGTTCTGAAGCATATTTGGCATGATCGTGTGGTAAATTTAAGCCATGACCAAGTTCGTGTAACATGCCGCCCAATAAATTGGAGCTTGCATTCGGGATCTTATCAACGGCCATGTTTACATTATCTACGGCAAAACAGTTTTTGCCATAGCCATAAAAAGGTTGGTCGCCGCCATCTGTCCTATTAGGCAAGAGGATAAGGGTGTGGCTCGAATTTGAAAACTCTGAGGCATGTGTTGCTTTATAGGCAGTAATTTCGTTCAGGATTTTAGTTGCCGAAACACCTGAATCGTATGGATAAGCAGATTGTCCGAATTGTGCGGGGATTTCGATAAAACGTACCAATCCGGTTGAGTCTACTTTAGGTAAGCCCATGTATTTATCATATCCATATCTTAACATTTCGGTATGGAACCAGCCCTGAAAATGTGCAAAAAGAGTAGTTAGCCTGGTTTTGTAATCAGAAAGGGCCGGATTATCAGTTGGCACAAACATTACGATGTTCAGGTTTTTGGTGTTGCTTACAAAACCGGGCGGTGTGGTTCCGGAGCCCAGTGCTAAAGTTTTTAATTTTGCCGATGTGGTTTCTGGTTCTGAAACCTGCGCTTTTTTACAGCTACTCATTAAAATGCCGCTCGAAATGGTTAAAAGCAGGGCAAAGCAAAGTTGTTTTTTGTTTTTCATTGTTTAGTGGTTTAAGGTTTTATTGGTTAATTAGTTGATTGATAGTTTATTGTTCATTGGTCATTAGTCATTGGTTCATTAGTGATATCGATCGTTTAAATCTTAATTTCTTAACTTCTTAATGGTCATGAATGTGGAATTAGTTATTTGTTCATTTATCATTAGTTCATTAGTCATTGGTTTATTGCTAATTCAATCCATCATCCATCTTACATTTTCCATCCTTAAAGATCCTTCGATTCCGCTCAGGATGACAAAACGAGTTAAATATTCCGTGTTTCCGCACCTCCGTGGCTAGCTCCTGAAACACCTGCTAATTGGTCATTGATTATTGATCATTGGAGATTCATTTCCATCATCCATCTTACATTTTCCATCCTTAAAGATCCTTCGACTACGCTCAGGGAGGGCATTTTTCAATAATCAACTCCATACTAACGACTTAGAACTTCCGACTAAAACGTAACCTTTAACACACGCCCCATACTGCTTCCGCTAATTTCTAATCCTTCGGGCACCGAAATTCGAAGTCCTTTATAATCCTGTTTCCACTCCAGTTTTTCGTTCGTTTCCTGGAGGAATACTTCTTTTACCTTTAGCTGGTTATCAGAAAGTGATTTTATGATCAGCTCCCCATATTCTTTTTCATTCAAAAAAATCTGTAGCTCATCATCCTTACCGGAATAAAATATAATGGGCTCTAATGTCCTGATTTTGGTTGTTGATGGGTTCATTAGTTCATTCGTCATTGATTCACTTGTCATTTATTTATTCGTAGATAATTCATCGTTGATCGCCTGGAGGCAAACTGAGTGCGGGCTTCGGAATTCAGGCGTTAACTACCATCCCGGGTTCTGCACCAATAATCCTTTTGATTTTAGCACCTCGGCATTCGGAATCGGAACAAAATACATTTGTGGCGAGATGAATATGGTTGTTAAAGCGGTAAAGCTGGTGTATGTAAAAGATCCATTGCTTTCTCTGTAAACCTTTGTGCCGTTTACACCTTCTTTTTCGGTTTGTTCGGCAGTTCTCCATCTTCTGGTATCGTAAAACCAGTGTCCTTCCTGGTAAAATTCTACCCTGTATTCGTTTCTGATGATTGTTCTGAGGTTTTCTTTTGTAATCCCTGCAGGTATGCCATATCTGCCATCGCTACCCGGTATGATGCCTGCCCTGTCTCTGATTTTATTTAGCCAGGTTACTGCCAGTTCGGTTTGACCTAGTTCGTTCAGTGCTTCGGCATAGCCCAGATAAACCTCGGCCAACCTAATGATCGGGTAAGCACGGTCAACATTAAGCGTACTGAAAGGAAGCCTGTCGTTACACATTTTACGGCTGTAGTAACCGGTTTTTGTGTAATACTGAGTAATGCCATCTGCGGAGGTAGTTCCTGTTGCCCGATCGGTAAAAATGCTGATGGGTTTTAAAACGGTAGTGGTTTTATCAGAAACCATGGCCTGGTTATAAATAATAGAATAGTAAAACCTGGGGTCTCTGTTGTTGTAGGGATTGGTGTCAACATAGCCGGAGGAAGGATCGGTTATTGCTTTACCATTGTTCATACCAAAAGCTTTTACAATATTCTCCGTAGGGTTACTCAGCGTTGTACCACTAAATGGCGAGGTACCCAAACTTCTTGGAAACCAATAACTTTCGAGCGTTTTTCCCTTTGCAATATTATAAACATAAATATATTCGGAGTTTTTACGGCTTTCGGTAAACATTTTCCAAAAACCGTTTCCAGGGTAAGCGGCCAAAGTGTTATCAATTACCAGCGCATATTCGGGCAAATCGATTACGGCTTTACAGGCGTCAGCTGCCTTTTGCCATAAACTGACATCGTAAGTGGTAGAATAGGTCACTAAAGGAGCTTGTTCAGTTGTTGCGGCAACAGGTGTTCCATTAAACAAAGGACTGGCAGCCGTGATAAATAACCGTGCTTTTAAAGCCTTGCAAGCGCCTGATGTAGCTCTTCCATAATCTACAGCATCTAAGTTAAGGGAGCCGGGTAAATCCAGCGCGGCTTTATCATATTCAGCAGCGATGTAATCCACACATTGTTTATAGGTACTTCTTTTGTACTCATAAGTAGGGAAATCATCGCTGGCGTCATCACCCATTAACTGTACTGCCCCGTATAGCCTTACCAGTGCCTGATAATAAAAGGCCCTTAAAAAACGCGCTTCGGCTGCCAAACGTTTCTTTTTAGCCGATGATAGTGGCGTTTTTGGTAAGTTGTTCAGCAGTTTGTTTGTGGCCCTTATTTTCTGATAATAAGCTGCGTAAGTAGCCTGAAAAGGTCCGCTTGAAGGACTGCTTCCCCCGGTAAGAAAAACATTCTGCCCGCTTAAACCACTTCCGTTGTTGGTACTGAGGTCGTCTAAATTTCCATTGTTATCGCTGGCGCCGCCGTTGCTTACCAGATTATTCCTTAGCGGAACAACATCCATACCGGTGGTGGCATAAATATTATTTAAAAAGTTATTGGTTAAGGCACTGTCGGCAAAAACCTTATCTTCTGATAATGGCTCGGTTTTGGGATCCAGTAATCCGTTTTTCTTGCAGGAAACCATAGCAATTATGGTGATCAGCATTCCGATGATAAAAAATCTGTTTTTCATTTCAAAAAAATTAAAGGCCAAATTGAATTCCAAAATTAATTACGCGTTGTTGCGGGTATTCGCCAACCGTAGTAGAGGCTACCGATTCAGGATCTATCGCAGCAGGCAGGTTGGTATAGAGCAGCCCCATGTTATAACCGTTGGCATACAATCTTAAACTGTTCAATCTTAGTTTCTTGTAGATTGCAGACGGGAACCTGTAACCAATTTCTACATTCTTCCACCGGATATAATCGCCTTTTTTGTACCAGAAAGTAGACTGATAAGTGGAAGAAGGATCGTTGGCATTAGACGCGCTTCCTGAAAGTTCAGGAAAAATGGCATCAGTGCCGGTAACAGGTGTCCACCTGCCCAGGTTTAAGGGCACCGAAACACGGTCTGGCCGGGCATAACTTACCGACCCCCTGTTCATGCTCAGCACATTCCCAAACGCCCCCTGAAACAAGGTAGATACATCAAATCCTTTGTATGAGAAACCAAAGCTAAAACCTGCGGTATAAAACGGATAATTGGTACCGATATAGCCTTTATCGTTAGCATCAATAATCCCGTCACCATTTAAATCTTTAAACTTTACCGAACCTAAGAACAGATTGCTTAACGGCACGGATGTGGTTAATTTTGGTGCGGTGTACAATTCTTCAAGGGTCTGGTAAAAACCGTCAAAAGTATAGGCAAATATCGGATTCGCCGTTTGTCCGGTTTGTGCCAGCCATGGGTATGGATAATCGGGTTCGTTTCTGTAGGTAACTTTATTTTTTGCAAAACTTAAGTTCAGGTTGGTAAAAACCGAAAAATCGGAGGTTATTCTATCGTTATAGGTCAAGTTAACCTCAAACCCTTTATTTTCCTGTGTACCTAAATTATATGGCGGAAGGCTGGCACCAAAGGTACTCGGAACAGAGCCGGGTGTAGTGAATATATTCTTCGTTTTTTTCTTGAAAAAATCCAGTTCCACAGCAAACCTTCCTTTAAACATTTTCAGCTCCATGCCGATGTTAGCATCGCGTGTTTCCATCCAGGTGATGTTATTATTGCCTAGTGTAGGTTCTGCCAAACCACCATAACTAACCGGATTTTCGCCGAATACATAAGAGGCACCTGAAGATGTGGTATAACTTTTAACATACACATAGGTACTCGTACCAATATTGTCGTTACCTGTTAAGCCATAAGATCCCCTTATTTTTAGCAGGTCGATAAACTTGATGTTATTTTTAAAAAACGGCTCTTCGCTAATGTTCCAGCCCGCACCTACCGCCGGAAAAAGCTGGTACTTTTTATCTGACACAAACCTGTCGGAACCGTTATACCCTCCGCTAAAATCGATCAGGTACTTTTGTTTATAATCATAGGTAACCTTTCCTGTTAACCCGCGGATATTATAAGGTTCGGTAACAATCGCCCCGGTATTCGGGTCTTTATTATACCTTGATTGTGTGGCCAGAACCAAAGCCGTAACATTATGGTTGCCAAAACTCCGGGTATAGTTAAGGTTAAACCTTAAACTTAAATTTTTAGACATGGGCGAGTTTGAAGAACTCCTGGTTAGCGGCCCCATTCTATACAAGCCCGTAACCACCGGATCGTAAGCTTTTGTAAAGGTGTTGTAGGTATAAGCTAAAATCTCATTGGAATTCCGTGTTAAACTTCTGCCAAAATTGTAATCGGTAGCAAAAGAAACCAATCCATTAATGGCCAGACCTTTTGTAATAAAATCAAGCTGTTGATTGGCTTCGGTAACCATATTGAGGTTATTGGTGTAGTTTCTGTTATAACCCGAATACATGAGGTTAGCCACCGGATTTGGTTTGATACCCGCCGGGTTTGTAGAACTTGCAATTAAACCGTTCGGCCAGTAAACGGGATATGAAAAAGCATTCAGTTCACCATTCCACAGGTATTGAAAAGTGCTTCCTCCGCCATTCCAGGCCGCATCGTTTGGTTCGTTGGTAATGCCAAACCTGCCCGACATGTCAATCCTGATTTTTAAGGTTTTAGTCGGTTTTAAATCTACGTTTGACCTGAAAGTATAACGGTTATAGGTGTAATTAGATTCGTATCCCTGATCTTTCGAAAATTCTTTAAATAATCCCCCCTGAGACAGGTATCCTAAACTAATAAAGTATTTCGCATTGTTTGTGCCGCCGTTTACATCAAAGTTGATGCGGTTCTGAACACTCACTTTACGCATTACCTCATCCCACCACTGTACATTCGGGTAATTGTATGGATCGTCGTTTAAACGGTAATGTTCTAAGGCATTATTGGCGTAGAATTTAGAGAAATCGCCAGTTTCCGGTGTTCTGTTTGTACCCACATACTGCTCAACCAAACGCTCACGTAATAAGTTCAATGTGGTAAAACCATCATTAACTACAGGTTTTTGTGTTGGCAACTGTAAACCTGATTCGTATTTAAAGCTGAGTTCGGGTTTACCCGGATTACCTCTTCTTGTTCTGATAATCAACACACCGTTTGAGCCGCGAACGCCATAAACTGCAGTGGTAGAAGCATCTTTCAAGATGGTAACGCTTTCTACCTCATTCGGATCGAGCTGGTTAACCTGATCGAGTGTGTATTCTACATCATCAACTATAATTAAAGGGCTGCTTCCTCCGGCGTAAGAATTAATTCCCCTGATCTGGAAAGCAGCACCATCTTTTCCGGGCTGGCCGCTACGTTGCTGGGAGAAAAATCCCGGCAACCTGCCTGCCAGTGAATTTTGCAGACTCGCCGAAGGACTCTGCCTGATCTGCGCCCCGCTTATTGTGCTGGTTGCCCCTGTATTGGTTACCTTTTTCCCCATTTGTCCTACCCCTAACACCACAACTTCTTCTAAACCCTTGGCATCTTCTTCTAAGGTTACCGAAACGTTCTTTTTACCTTTTACGTTAATTTCTTTAGGTAGATAACCTACTGATTTTACAACAATGATGTAATTGGAACCCCTTAATTTTAAGGTAAACCTTCCCTGTTCATCTGTTTTGGCTCCATTGGAAGTAAAATCCTTCTCAAATATGGTAGCGCCGGGGATTGCCCCTATTTTATCTGCTATTGTTCCTGATATGGTTTGTTCAGATTGACAGAAAGCCTGATTAAAACTTGTCGTAAAAATCAAAAACAATAAACTATATATAATTTTTTTCATTTGATTTGCCTTAAATGTTACCAGTTTGGATTCTGTGTCATTGATGGATTTGAAACCAGCTCGTTAAACGGAACCGGATACCAGTACATTTTGCCGGCATCAAATTTTACCGGCGTTACCTCAACAACCTGATAATTTACAGTTGTACCCGTTAACTTTGCCTGGATGCCATGTAATGTGCCGTTTAAAACATTTTGCGCTATTTTCCACCTTCTGATGTCCCAGAAACGCTGTTCCTCAAAGGCCATTTCTACCCTGCGCTCGTGCCTGATTCTGGTTCTCATATCTGCCTGGTTTAACCCTGAGGGAAGATTGGGCATGCCTACCCTTGCCCTTATCGCATTTACAGCAGCATACACCGAATTATCTGGCCCAACAGCTTCATTTTGAGCCTCTGCATAGTTCAAAAGAATTTCGGCATACCTGAAAATTGGAAAAACATGGTTTGTAGCCGTAAAATCTGTTGTAGAAGAGTTACTCGTCATAAATTTTCTCATGTAATAACCGGTTCTGGTTTCGCCACTGTTGCGCACCCCGAATCCAAAGGGTCTGTCCAGCCCGCCATCATAAGTTTGCACGGGCCTGTTTAACCAGTAAAGGCCATTATAGGTTACTGTAGAAGGAAAGCGTGGATCGCGGTTATAATAAGGATTGGCAGCAACATAGCCTGATCCACTTTCCAGAATCATTTTACCATTGGTCATTTCATATTCATCTACCAGTTCCTGCGTAGGGTTTGTTTTACCCGCCCCGGCCCTGGTGTAGCCTACCGGATCGTTATTTGTTTCTACACTATTATTTGTGGTAGCCATGTAAGGCAAAATAATTTCGTTGTTTGATGCGGTAGAAAAAATGCTTAGAAATTTATTCACCGAAGTAACATAAGCCGATAAATTGGCCGCAGTGGTTATTCCTGCCAGCGTTGTGGTACTATAATGCGAAGTAGTAGCAGCATTATGAAGGGCATAGGTAAATTTAGCTGCACTTACACTGTCCATAATGGCTTTAGAAGCTGCAGCAGCCAGTGCCCATTTAGTGATATCGTTACCCGGATTATTTAAGGGACTTGCGGCGTACAAAAGCAACCGCGATTTAAGCGCCATGGCTGCTCCCCTGCCAAAGCGGCCATAATAGTTGGCGGCAAAAGTTCCGTTGGCACCGGCGTTGGCTGTTAGTAAAAAGGGCATGGCCGAATCCAGTTCAGACAGGATATAATTTTGAACCTCACCGTAACTATTTCTGGGCACATTAATCTGTTCGGCAGCATCAAATACCTTGTTGCCAATTAAGGGTACCCCGCCCCAGCGTTTAAGCAGCTCGAAATAAAACATCGCCCTTAAACTTCTGGCTTCTGCTTTCCAACGGTCTTTCAGCCCTTTTGTAAACAGTGGAACACGGTCTATTTTGCTTAAAAAGATATTTACTTTTCTAATTGCGGCATAATTTGCAGACCAGGTATTATCTGGGTTTACGCTTGAACTAATCCCACCGGTAGAAAAATACTGGATTAAGTCGGTATTGCCATTGGGTACAGCATCATCTGATCCCGCATCCAGGATATTACCCACACTTGCCGTTATTGAGAACAGTGTCTGAGAAGAAACACCGATTCTGTTGAAACCCCTTGGAAGGTCTGCATAGATATTGTTCAGGAATTTTTCTGCATTTACGCCTAACGAATCTTTGGTATCGAAAACCAGGTCGTCGCCAATCAGTTCTGCAGGAGGCGTATCGTCGGCAAGTTTTTTACAGCTCACCACTGCAAGGGCGATTACCATCACCAAAATGGCAAACGATACTTGTTTATATAGTTCAATATGTTTCATCATTATAATTTTAGAGTAACACCACCATTAATTATCCTGTTGTTGCCAAAACCTGTAGTTAGGGATTCAGGATCGAAGTAATCGAGCTGGGTAACCGTAAATAAATTATAGCTATTTATAAAGAAGCGCAGCTTGCTGATTTTCGCTTTGCTGATCAGCCTTGCGGGAATACTATATCCGATCTCCAGATTCTTTAACCTGAGGTAATTTGCCTTTCGTAACCAAAAATTTGATGTTTGTGTGTTATTGGTATTGCTGCCCAAAGTAAGGCGTGGCAAAGTAGCCGTTTCAGTATTTTGAGGGGTCCAGCGGTTTTCGGTTGTATAATTCAGAACGTATCCGGTACTGTTGTTAAATGCCGACATGGAAAGTGAATTTAGCTGCACTTCTCTGTTCAGGATGCCCTGAAATAACCCGCTTAAATCGAAATTCCTGTAGCTGAAGCCGAAATTCAGTCCGAAAAATATCCTTGGCTTATCTGTCCCGATTTGTTTTGCATCTAAAAAGTTAATCAGGCCATCACCATTTAAATCTTTGTATTTAATATCACCAGGCTGTGGGGTATAACCCTGCAGCGTAGCCGTATTGGCAGCGTTTTCGCCAGTTTTGTAAAAACCGATGGCTTCGTAACCCCTGCCGGCTGTTACCGGACTCCCCTGATTGTATAGCCAGCTGTAGGGTAAATTCTGCTCATCGTAGGAGAGTATTTTGCTTTTTTCGAGCGAAACGTTTAGACCAACATTGTAATTAAACGGACTTGTTTTCTCATTGGCAAAATTGATGGTGGTTTCTATTCCGGTGTACCGCGTTCTGCCAATATTTTCTGTCGGATAGGTTTGTCCGAATATGCCCGAATTATATCCGTTACCTGCAGCCCTGATTAAATCGCTATACCGGTTTTTGTAATAATTAACACTTACATTGAGTTTATTCTGCAGAAAAGCAGCTTCGGCACCAAGCTCGTATTTCAAAGCTTTTTCGGCCTGCAGGTTACTCGCCACGCCAGATTCTGATGCACCGCCAACACTGCCTAAACTTGTTCCGAAAACATAACCAGCGGCTCCTAAAGAATACCGCTGGATGTAGCTATAATAGCTTGACGGATCTGCCCAGGCCGTTTGCCCAACAGTTCCTTTTAATTTTAAATAGTTAACCACGCCCGGTTTAAACCACGATTCGTTGCTAAGTAACCAGCCTAAACCCAGGGAGGGTAAGAAATTCCACCTGTTTTCGGGTGCATAACGGTTGTAACCTGCAAATACACCAGCCAGTTCTGCCAGGTAAGTTTTACCATAATTATAACTGGCTGTTAAACCAATATTCTGATAAATTTGATTCAGCTGTATATAACTCACCAAACTGTTATCGTTATTATAAGTGGCAAGAAAATTCATTTCATGCTTACCTATCTGCTTATCATAACCCAGTAAAAAGTTAACATAGGTTTGCTTTAACTGCCCGTTGTACGAATATGTAGCCGTACCTGCCTGCAAAGTACCATCAGCTCCTGATTTTGTGTAAGTAGTTGTTCCTGCAACCGTTGTTGGATAATAAATGGCGAATGTTTTGGTTCTGCCAGAATACTGCTGATAATAATTATTGATAGACAATACGCCTTTTGCCCACAGTCCTTTTGTAATGTCGTCTAATTTATAGTTCAGGCTTACATCGGCACTCAGGGTACGGGTATCAACCGGGATATAACCTGTGCTGATGGTGTTAGCCAAAATGTTATTGGTAATCTGCGCCGTTCCGCCATACGTACCATCGGGGTTTCTCGGGGCATAGGCCAGTGGAGAAGTGGCAAATATTGCCCCCATAATGGCAGATGCACCTAAATTTGGTGTGGGCGAAGCTATACTGCCCGGCCCGTTGTTGTTTTCGATGGCACCAAAAATATTCAGGCTTACTGTAATATCCTCATTAAAATCCATCTGGGCATTGGTTCTTACGCTGTACCTCTTGTAAAAATTATTGGTATTGTAGGCGTTATTGTCGTCCGTAATAAAATTACCATCCTGATTAAAATGTTCCAGGCTTACGTAATAACGATAGGTTTTCGAATTTCCGGCTACATCCACATTATAGCGTTGCTGTGCGCTTTTCTTTTTATACACCAAATCGTACCAATTGGTATTGGGCTGTAAAAATGGATTATTGGTTCCGTTTTGATAGGCAGCAATGGTAGCGGCATCATAAAAAGGTGCAGAACCAGGATTAGTGTTTTGCTGGGCTTCGTTATATAACCTTGCATAAGCTGCGCCAGTAATAAAATCAGGCGTTTTCAAATTGTTTAGAAAACCATACTGGCTGCTAAAGCTGATTTCGAAAGGTTTGCGCTCTGCCCTGTCTTTCGTGGTAATGTACACTACGCCATTTGACGACCGCAAACCAAACATTGCAGTAGAAAGTGCATCTTTCATCACTGTAATCGTTTTAACATCATTCGGGTTAAAGGAAGTAAACGATCTGATTACGCCATCAACAACAATTAATGGCGTTTGTCCTCTCAGCCCAAGCGTTGCATTATCGTAACCGGAAGCGCCCGACGATTGAATGGTATATAATCCGGCTAGTCTGCCAGCCATCACATTAGAAATATCTGCTACGGGCGTTGTATTTACATCGGCACCGTAAATGGTGGAACTCCCTGCCAGTTGAAATTTTCTGCTTTTAACACTGTTCCAGTTATCTATAATGGTGTTTAAGTAAGCTTTATTGGTATCAACCCGTACGCTATCTTTATTTTGGGCGAATGATACAGTTGGAAACCCCAGCGCGCAAATACCCGTAATCATCAGCATCCGGCTGCATGCTTTAGGCATAAGTTCAGATCCAAATAATTTAATTTTTATGTATTTTTTTATCATATCAATTTATCTTTAAATGGTCTGATCACATCTGGCCCCTTACCAGTCCATTGGGCTGTTGAGATGAGGATACCTGCAGGTAAAGCGCTGTTTGCGAAACTAACGAAGCGGCTGCCTCTGCACTTAAGGTTACTGCACCGTCATTTTCCCTTTTATCGTTAAAAGAAGAAGCATCAAGCTTAATCAGCGCAGTTCCGTTTGCTCCTGCCGCACCCAGGTTAATTACGGCACCTGCAGGGCTATCGCCGTTGTTTAATGGTTTATCGAAATAGATATAATAGTGCAGTTCATTATTATCCATTAAATAAACTGTAGCTACCGCATGGTCTGTTCTCCCTGTAATGGCGGGTATGATATTGGATGCGGATAAATCTGCCTTCCATTGTTTTCTGATGTAGATATCGGAAGTATATACCTCTTTCTTACAGGAAGAAAAAAACAGCAGCGCAAGCGCAGGCATCAGGCAATGCCTTTTCAGTGTAAATAGGTTCATAAATATTCAGGAGTTGATGGTTAAGGATGCGGGTTAGCTAAGCATCCGTTCTAATTGGTTACCTAAATGCGGCATGCACTGGTGCATAACCATCAAGCTCCTGAATTTTAAAAGCACTGCTTTTGGTGAAAGTAATTTTTGTTTCATGGTTGGTTTGGTTAATATGTACTGCTGGTTTTCTAACGGGTTAACATTAGCTTTACCTGCAGCGTTGGTTGTTAGTTAAATTTGGTTAGGCCAAAAACAGAAATGGTTAATTCCTGCCTGGTGATGCACTTTTATCACCCCCGTATTAGCTTTACCAAAACTAGCCGGGCAGAAAATGAAAAAGGTCGAAAATTGTAAATGAAAGGGTAGAAAAACGGCAATTCTTCCATATTTTAATCAATTCGCATTATATTTAAGGTGAAATACAACCATCCCTAAAAAATCTAAACCAAATGATGAAGCTGCGTTTTAGCGCGATAGGATTTTTCCTGCTGCTTTTGACATGCACATCGCTGTACGCACAAAAGCCTGTTGTTTTTAACCACCTCACCATGGAGAATGGCTTATCACAAAATTCGGTGATGGCCATTACGCAGGATAAAAACCAGTTTATCTGGATGGGCACCCGGCACGGACTAAACCGTTATGATGGTTACCGTTTTAAAATTTACAACAGCAGCCCGGATAACCAGAACAGCATTTCGGACCATGTAATTACTACCCTGCTAAGCGATAGCAAAGGACGGTTATGGGTGGGTACGGAAAACGGGCTGAACCTTTACAATGAAAAGACCGACCATTTCATCCGCATCAACAAAAAAAGTTCAGCTCACTCTTTCAGCTGCGATTCGGTTGAATGTGTTTACGAGGACCCTCAAAAAAATGTATGGATCGGCACCTATAATGGACTCAACTTGGTTATAAATGCAGAAAAACAGGTATTCAGGAAGTTTCTTTTCGACAAACCTGAACGTAAAACGGGTACGAACCTAATCCTCTCGGTTTTTAAAGATGACCAGCAAAACCTTTGGGCGGGTACATTTAATGGTTTAGTAAGAATTTATCAGGTAAAAGGCAAATACAGGTTCGAAATTTTCAGGCACAAGGCTAATGATCCGGAAAGCATCAGTTCCAATGCCATAAAAAGCATCGTCATCGATAAACAAAAGCGGCTCTGGCTGGGCACCTATAATGGTTTAAACCTGTTCGATTATAAACACAAAACTTTTACCCGTTATCAAACCAGTGCTACAGACCCTAACTCGATTGTAAATAACGACATCCGGAAACTTACCTGCGATAAAGCCGGCAACATCTGGATTGGTACGCAGGAAGGACTGAGTATCCTCGATCCCAACACGCGTAAATTCAGCAATTACCGTTACGATCCGGAACAAAACAGCGGATTAAGTCAAAATTCGATTCATAGTATCTTTCAGGATTTAAACGGTTTGATGTATGTAGGTACCTTTTATAAGGGTGTTAATGTGGTTTATCCTTCATCAAACCCGTTTACCGTGTACCGGAATTCGAAAAAACAACAGGGCCTCAGCAGCAATATTGTGAGTGCCATGGCCGAAGATCAATACCATAACCTCTGGATTGGTACCGAAGGTGGCGGCTTAAATTATGTAAACCGCAGCAATCATACTTTTACCTATTACAAATCGGAACCGAACAACAGCAACGGACTCAATTCCAACCTTATCAAAACCTTATGCCTCGATAAAAACGGGCAGTTACTGGTGGGTACGCACCGTGGCGGCCTCTATGTATTTAATCCATCTGCCCATAACTTCAGAAAAATAACGAATGTAAAGGATGCAAAAAATACACCTGGTGGTGCAGAAATAATTGCGATAACGGAAGACAGTAACGGAACGGTTTGGGTGGGTTCAAGAGATGGTTTATCTACCCTGAAAAAAACCGATGGACTTTATGCCGGCACCACTGTTAAAAGCATTGTAGAAAAAAGCATAAGGAACAAATACATTGAGGTGATTTTTGAGGACCGGGCTAAAAACCTCTGGATTGGCACCCGGGCAGGATTATATGCCTACAATCCGGCATCAAAAAGAATTACCGCTTATTCCCAGAATAAAACCAAAGGTTTAAAGTCAGAATACATCAATTGTATCATACAGCTGCAAAATGGAAATATCTGTATCGGTACAGCTTTGGGTGGCTTGAGCATTTTCGATAATAAAAGCAGAAAGTTCAGGAATTATAATGAAAAAGATGGCCTGCCCAATAGCAACGTATTTGGCTTAATTGAAGATGATGAAAATAATTTGTGGATCAGTACCGATAAAGGTTTATCCAAACTGGTTACCGGTACTGGAAAGTTTATCAATTATACCAAAAGCGACGGACTTGCGGGAAACGATTTTAACCTCCGGTCGTTTCTAAAAGATAGCCATGGCAAGTTGTTTTTTGGCGGTTATGATGGTTTAACGGCTTTTTATCCCGGTCAGATCAACATCAACAAAAACATAGCGCCGGTTACTTTTACTGGGCTCAAACTCTTTAACCAGCCTGTTGCGGTAAACGGCACTGACGGCCTATTAAAGGAAGACATTAAAAATGCCAGGCAAATCACTTTTAATCACGATCAGAATAATTTCACCCTTGATTTCGCGCTGCTTAACTATATTAAACCCGACAAAAACAGCTACAGTTATATCCTTAAAGGCCATAGTAAAAACTGGACGAAAACGAATATTCCGAGCGTAAGTTATGCCGACCTGCCTTCGGGAAATTACACTTTTACGGTTACGGGAAATAATAACGACGGAAATCCGGGCGGTAAAGCAGCCTCGATAAAGATTACCATACGTCCACCCTTTTGGGCAACCTGGTGGGCCTACCTCATTTATCTGGCTTTCTTTTCTGGCTTATTGTTCCTTATTGTGCGCTATCTTTTTGTACGTGCGCTGTTAAAACGTACCGAAGATATCCAGAAAATGAAACTGAATTTCTTCACCTATGTAGCCCATGAGATCAGAACGCCGCTTACCCTGATCCTTGGCCCACTCGAAAACCTTTCCAATGAATACCAAACCGATGCAGAGCTGAACCGGCAGCTCGTTCCTATAAAAAACAACGCCAACAGACTGATGCGATTGATTACGGAACTGATGGATTTCAGAAAAGCCGAAACCGGGCACCTTACGCTGCACGTTACAGAAGATAACATTATCGGATTTATTAACGAGATTTTTATTTCCTTCTCCCACCTGGCACAAACCAATGGCATTCAATATGAATTTATACATGATAAAGAAAACATCAGCCTGTTTTTTGACAAACGCCAACTCGAAAAGGTATTGTTCAACCTGTTGTCCAATGCCTTTAAATTTTGCGGAAAGGGTGGTAAAATTTCGGTTTCTGTAACCGAATCGGATGAGGAAGTAACCATCAGCATTTCGGATAACGGTGTGGGTATCCCTGCCGAAAGCCTGAAAGGTTTGTTTAGCGATTATTTCCAGGTTGATGAACAGCAGAGCCAGATTGGTTCGGGTATCGGACTTGCTTTATCAAAAGCGATTGTTGAGGAACATCAGGGAAATATTGCTGTAGAGAGTACCCCGGCGGAGAATGGTTCGAGGGGTTTCACCAGATTCACGGTAAAGTTAAAAAAGGGCAGGTCGCATTTCAAAACAGCACTTTTTGACGGGATAAAAGATTATCCTGCACATCCCGATCTGTACACACAACAAGTTAAGGAAATAATTACGGTTATAAATCCTGAAAAAGAAATTGATCCTGCTGCTGAAACCATTCTGGTGGTGGAAGATAACAGCGAGATCAGGTCGTTGATTACCGCTTTGGTGGGCAACAACTACCAGGTTGCCGAAGGTGAAAACGGATTACTGGGCTGGGAAATGGCTGTAGAAACCCTCCCCGACCTGATTATCTGCGATATTATGATGCCGGTAATGGATGGTATTGAACTTTGTCGCCGCCTTAAACAGGATGAACGCACCAGTCATATTCCGGTAATCATTCTTACTGCCCGTTCTTCGCACATCCATCAGGTAAGCGGTTTAGAAACCGGTGCCGATGCCTACATCACCAAACCTTTTAGTCCGGAGTTGCTTTTACTGAATGTGCGCAATTTACTGATGTCGCGACAGGTCATGCGCCAGAAGTTTGTGAAACACATCCACCTGGCTCCTAAAGACCTTACCATTAATGCCATCGACGAAGCTTTTATGCAGAAACTGCTGGGCTACATCGATAAGCATATTGCCGACGAAGATTTTGGGGTATCGGAACTGGCCTCGATGATCGGCATGAGCAAACCGGTACTCTATAAAAAAATCAGACAGCTCACTAACCTTTCGGTAAATGACTTTGTGAAATCGATCCGCTTAAAAAAAGCAATGGAGCTGGTTAAACTGAACAGGTTTACCATTTACGAAGTGGCTTATCAGGTGGGTTTTAACGATCCGAAATATTTCAGCAGAGAGTTTAAAAAACAGTTCGGGAAGAGCCCGAGGGCATTTATGAATGGGGAAGATGGATGATGTAAAATGGAAGATGAATAATGGAGAAAGTTAATTCTGAGTCCTTAGTCTTAAGTCTCCAGTCTTAGTCGATTTGTCGCGGTTTATCCCCTCGTTATGTCATCCTGAGCGGTGTCGAAGGGCTTAATCGCCTGGTGGAGTCAATTTGTACCCCGCCAGTATCAATTGCGAAGCGTACAGTAGGCTTTGCGTTCCTGCCAATATCAGTTGCGACGCATAAAGTAGGCTTTGCGTCCCTGCCAGTATCAATTGCGAGGCGTACAGTAAGCTTTGCGTTCCTGCCAGTATCAATTGCGAAGCGTACAGTATGCGTTGCGTCCCTGCCAGTATCAATTGCGAAGCGTACAGTATGCGTTGCGTTCCTGCCAGTATCAATTGCGAAGCGTACAGTAGGCTTTGCGTCCCCGCTAGTATCAGTTGCGAGGCGTACAGTATGCGTTGCGTTCCTGCCAGTATCAATTGCGAAGCGTACAGTAGGCTTTGCGTCCCCGCTAGTATCAGTTGCGAGGCGTACAGTATGCGTTGCGTTCCTGCCAGTATCAGTTGCGAGGCGTACAGTAGGCTTTGCGTTCCTGCCAGTATCAATTGCGAAGCGTATAGAACAGTTTTCTTTCATACCAGCAGTCGAGAAATCTATCGAGGCAGATATCTTGCAAGTGGTTCATGAGGACACGAACCACGGAATTTACGGATTATTTTATGCGATGTATCACCCGTCGCGCCACCTATTATAAGTCCCCGTCATCTCGAGCGGAGTGCAACGAAGCCGAGAGATCTACCTCGAGACAGATGTCTTGCAAGTGGTTCGTGAGGACACGAACCACGGAATTTACGGATTATTTTACGCGATGTATTACCCGTTGTGCCACCTATTATAAGTCCCCGTCATCTCGTGCGGAGTGCAACGAAGCCGAGAGATCTACCTCGAGACAGATCTCTCCACTCCGCGATGCTCCGGTCGAGATGACGTTCTTTTTATAAAGTTTTGCAAGTGGTTCGTGAGGACAAGAACCACGGAATTTACGGATTATTTTACGCGATGTATCACCCGTTGCGCCACTTATTATAAGTCCCCGTCATCTCGAGCGGAGTGCAACGAAGCTGAGAGATCTACCTCGAGACAGATCTTTGCAAGTAGTTCGTGAGGACACGAACCACGGAATTTACGGATTATTACGCGATGTATCACCCGTTGCACCACCTATTATAAGTCCCAGTCATCTCGAGCGGAGTGCAACGAAGCCGAGAGATCTACCTCGAGACAGATCTTTCCACTCCGCGATGCTCCGGTCGAGGTGACGTTCTTTTTATAAAGTTTTGCAAGTGGTTCGTTAGGACACGAACCACGGAATTTACGGATTATTTTACGCGATGTATCACCCGTTGCGCCACTTATTATAAGTCCCCGTCATCTCGAGCGGAGTGCAACGAAGCCGAGAGATCTACCTCGAGACAGATGTCTCCACTCCGCGATGCTCCGCTCGAGATGACGTTCTTTTTATAAAGTTTTGCAAGTGGTTCGTGAGGACACAAACCACGGAATTACGGATTATTTTACACGATGTATCACCCGTTGCGCCACCTATTATAAGTCCCCGTCATCTCGAGCGGAGTGCAACGAAGCCGAGAGATCTACCTCGAGACAGATGTCTCCACTCCACGATTGAACTCACTTTGACCAATCTTTTGGTATTATGCCCATAAGATTGTCAAAGTTAGTTTTATAAAGTTTTGCGAGTGGGAACAAATTTTATTTACTTTAGCTCTTCAAATTTCAGCACCACACTTGTTCTATCGGTAGTTAAAACCGGGTTGAAACCCACCTTCATTAAAAAATCTCCTGTATAGGTTTTGCTGCCATCAATTGGCGATTTTGTGCCCGGGAACAGGTTAATCTCTTTGATCCTGTATTTTTTCGATGCATCCAGTCCATTTAATTTAACGGGATATTTGCTGCCCTCGCCATAACGGTAATTTACCAGGTAGTTAAAAATTACACCTTCAGTTTTCTGTTCGTTTACATACAACATCGAGGCTACACTGCCTGTACGCGGATCGGCTAAACGATACTGTTCGCCCTGCCAGATAATTCCTTTCACTTCATTATAATTTTTGATCGCATCCTGGCAGAACTGAAGTTCTTTTTCGGGCAGTTTACTTACCACAATATCAAAACCCAGTTTGCCCATCATGGCTACATCGGTACGGAATTTTATCGGTTGTTTGCCCCAATCGGTTACGTGGTTGGAGCTGCTAATGGCCGGATAGAAGTAAGAATATTCCCACTGCATAAATATCCTTTCCAGCGGATCAGTATTATCACTCGGCCAAAACTCCGTAAAATATTGTAAGGCCGCATAATCTACCCTGCCGCCACCACCGGAACATAACATCATCGGTACAGTTGGATACTTGGCACGGATGCGTTGCAGCACACTGTACAAGCCCTTTACATAATCGATGTAAAAGTGCGACTGATTTTTCTGGTGCGCCGAGTAAGCATTATAAATTACGGCATTGCAATCCCATTTAATGTAGGCCAGTTTGGGGTTTTTGGTAAACAGATCGTCAACCACTCCAAAAACAAAATCCTGAACCTTTGGGTTCGAAAGATCAAGTTCCAGCTGGTTCCTGAAATAATATTCCGGCCGGTTGGGTTGTTTAACCACCCAATCGGGATGTTTTTCGTACAGTTCACTTTTCGGGCTCACCATTTCAGGTTCAATCCAGATCCCGAACCTCGTTCCCACTTTATCGGCTTCCTTTACCAGCGAAGCAATGCCATTGGGCAGTTTCTTTTTGTTTTCCTGCCAGTCGCCCAGTGCTGCGTGATCATCATTCCGCGGATATTTATTCCCAAACCAGCCATCATCCAGCAGAAAGAAATCGACACCGAGTTTTTTGGTATCTTTTAATAATTCGGCCAGTTTTTGTTCGTTGAAGTCGAAATAAGTGGCTTCCCAGTTGTTCAAAAGGGTTAAACGACTGCCTTTACCATCCAATATCTTGTAATTTCGAGCCCAGTTCTGCAATTTCCTGCTGGCATCGCCTTTTCCCTGATCAGAAAAAGTATATAAAAACGCAGGAGTTGCAAAAACTTCGCCCGGTTTTAAACTGTAAGGTGAAGCATAATTGTTCATCCCGGCAATGATGCGCAGGTTATTCTGATAATCAAGCTCCAGATCGATCTTAAAATTACCACTCCACTCCAACGCACCGTACAAAACATTTCCTTCGTTCTCTTCCGAAGGTTTATCCATGGATATCATGAAAACCGAGGGTTGAAAAAGGTTGGCCCTTGTGCCCAGTTTGCTATCTAGAGTTTTAATACCGTGGGTAATTTCACTTTGCTCGGGCTGCATTTCTTTAGCCCAATCGCCATGGTACTGGTTAAGCCAAAAATGTGGCGATTTTAGATGAAGGTTTGCCGAAGCATATTTATTTAAGGTAACCGTACCTTTTTCGCTGTGTTTAATTTCCGTCCACTGTTCTATAACGTCCTGTTTGTAAAATGATTTATAAAACAACGTTACTTCAAAATTGTAAACCGGATCTTTTAACCTGATTTTGAGCAGGCTTACATTATCATCAACTTTGGTAACCGTGTGATCAACATATTTCAGATCAAGAGAATTATTGCCATCTGCGTGCGTAACATTAATGGCCGGTTCAACCAGGTTTCTTGATCCTGAAGGCGTATAGGCCGAATTTAACTGTCCGGTATAATCTTCCGTTTGTTTATACTGTCCACTAACCTGCTCGTATTCTTGGTTATTGGCTAATTTCTTTCCAAAAAATATGGTGTTTATATCTTTCTTCGCGTCGGCCTGCAAAACCAGTGCATTATGGGCGGTTTCGATAGGTATAAGGGTTTGGGCACTAAGCTGAGTTATGGCAAAAAGGGAAAAGGCTACGGCCAATGCACCATGCCTGATGTATCCTGTAAGTTGATCTGATCTGTTCATTTGTGTTTTCAATAGTAATCGCTAATGTTTTTTATAGATAGAGGTTGATTGAATGAGGGAATTATTGAATGATTGAGTTGTTGAATGAATTATTGAATGAGTGAGTGAATGAATGATGGAATGAATGATTGAGTGAATGAATGTATATCTATTTTTGATCTGAGGTTAACTTAAAAATCTGCGCATCTTTTGCAGGTAATTTAAGCGCCTGGTTATCTTTTAACATGGTTTTGGTTTGATCGATGAGATTTTCACAGCCATATTTTTTATCTTTCTCCAGGCCCAGGCGTGCAAAATCGAGATTAAAGTGCTGCTCTGCATCGCTATAATTAAATACGGCCAGATATTTTACATTGCCTACCTGTTTAACAAAAAGTTGCGAGGCTGATTTGCCCCTGTTGCCTTCTACCGGAACAAATGCCTTTCCATCTTCCAGAATTTTCAGGATTCCGGTATTGTTTAATAAACGTTGTGCGGTGCCTGTCCATTTACCCTGGCGCGAAAAATCATCGCCGGTGATGCAGGTGCCCGTTACAATGGCCGATAAAAACCTTGCAGTATTTTCGCCGTCTGATTGATCAGAAAAAACCACATGGTCGGCATCGATATAATCGTAAAGGTAAGTTTGCCACCAGCCATTACTTACACTGTTTAAGGTATATTCGGTATCTTTTATTGATTTAAAGGCATCGCAGGCAATGCGGCGTACATGCACATACCTGCCCGAAGCGAGGTTTGGTGAGATGGCGGCATACACCAGCATTTTACCATCGAGTTGTTTTAACAAAAACTCCATTCCGGTTTTATAGGCCTGCATACCTGTAGTAATTTTAGGATCGAAAAAATGATCAGATTCTATGGCCGCATGACCTAAAAAGTCAATTTTGATCATTTCGAAACCACATTCTTTAAATTTGTTGATTACAGTGGCAATGCGTTGTTGCGTACCCGGATGCGTTGGATCTAACGCCCGTGCACCATCAATATCGTGATAACCAGCGCCAACTTTTGTCCACATCTCGCCAAAAGTATAATTAGTTCCTTCGGCCTTACGGTTGCCACCGCTTGCAAAACCCCAGTCAACAAAAGGTGCCCAGTAGATGCCCGGTTTTAACCCTTTCGATCTGGCGTGATCGGCAAAGGCTTTTAGTTTGGCGTAATTGCCGGTTAAGCCACCCTTTAACAGGTTATCCCAGTACGAATCGAGGTCGATATAAGCAACGCCCCCGCTTCTGAAACTTTTTAAGCTATCGGCAAAAAAATCGCTTACCTGGTTGGCTTTTTCGAGGGTGATTTTCTCCTGCATGGCACCCCAGCTGTTCCAGCCTACTGGTGTTGCCTTATCCCATTTAAAAACGATGGGCGGTTCCGAAATCCTGTTCAGTTTGGCATAAGTTTCCATTCCTAAACGCCAGTCGTTAAAAGCACCGAAAAATACTTTCGCCGAACTCACCGAATTGCCACTTAAATAACCATGCGGAATTTTATCGCGGGTAATGCTTTCTTCGGTATAACCACAAATGACCTGTATGTTGATTTTTTTGTCGTTGTCCATTGCAGTGATCACACCTGTCTTCCAGTTGCTGTGTTCGATAGAACCCATTACAAAACCTTTCCGCGATTGATCGTGGTATAAAGCGCCAACCTCAGCACTGGGGTTACTTATATTAGCCTTTAAAGGCACTGTGTTGTAAGATATAAAGGTATCATTATCGAATGGTACAAATAAATTTGTTGGTGCATCTGAGGGTTGTTGATCGATCAGGTTTCCATTTAAGGGAACAACATGGTTAATGGATAAATCAGCACCCTGTAAGGTGATTCCGATCATGAAATAATCTTTACCGCTGTAGGTATAAAACACCTGTTGCATCACCGGCAAACCAACCTGTTTTAACAAAAAAATGTGCTTAAAACCATTACCAAAAGCATCATGAACAGCTGTTTTACTGTAAGTGATTTGTTTATAGTCTTTAGAACTGAACAGCTTTTTCTGGTATTCGGCCTGTGAAAAACCATTTAACAGCAGTTGAGCTGCTCCCTCCGAAACATTAAAGGTACCGGTTTTAAGACTGTAATCTATTTTTCCGCTTTTACCATAATTGATGATGATTGCCGATGCCGATTTGCCGGCAAAGAACAGCACCAATAAGATTAACAGTGCCCGATGTTTGTATAAAAATTTAAAAATCATGTATTGTGCTAAAGTTTGACCGAAGTGATAGTGCTTAGTTTTCCGTTTATTTTAACTTTTACCTTTTGTGGCGTTGCCGAAGCGATTTTATAAGAAGTAATTTTACCATCCTTCCAGTTCATATCAACTGTAAAATTGCCCCTTGCTTTTAGTCCTTTTATTTCGCCAAATGCTTTCCAGGCATCCGGAATGGCAGGCAGCAGTTCGATAAAACCATCATGACTCTGGATCAGCATTTCGGCCATGGCTGCCGTGGCACCAAAGTTACCATCAATCTGGAACGGTGGTCCGGCCGATAACATATTCGGATAAACTCCTCCCCCTGCGCCATAGTTGATATCGGTACGCAAAGTGGGTTTTAAAATCTCCCTGAACAATTTAAATGCCCGGTTTCCGTCCTGTAACCTTGCCCAAAATATCTGTTTATAAGCGATAGACCAACTCGGCCCGTCATCGCCTCTTACTTCGAGTGTTTTTTTAGCGGCTTCGGCCAGCTCAGGTGTTGAAACTGGTGTAATTAAACCTGCCGGATAAACGCCGTATAAATGCGAAATGTGGCGATGCTGTGGGTCGGTCTCCTTATAATCTTCCAGCCATTCCTGTATGCGCCCGTCTTTGCTGATTACGCCCACCGGTGGGATCGATTTTAATTTTTCCTGCAACGAAGCGCTAAAGGCAGCATCAACTTTAAGCAGTTTGGCCGCAGTGATTACGTTATTAAAAAGTTCCCTTACAATCTGGTTATCGATGGTTGGCCCCATCGAAATGCTTGCGGTTTTCCCATTAGGCAGATAAAAAGTATTCTCTGGCGATACCGACGGAGAAGTAACCAGCCAGCCTGTTTTAGGGTCTTTGATCAAGGCACTCTGGTAAAATGCGGCTGATCCCTTTAAGATTGGGTAAATACTTTTCAGGTATTTTAAATCGCGACTGTAGGCAAAGTGATCCCAAAGGTTACTGCATAACCAGCCCGAACCGGCATTTGAAGCACCCCATGAGGCACTTTCACCGGGTTCGGTAAAACCCCAGACATTGGTAATCACATGTGCAATCCACCCATCGGCATTGTAATAGGCTTTGGCCGTTTTGGCACCATGCGTGGTTAAATTCCTCACCAGTTCTGCCAAAGGAAGGTTCAGTTCGGATAAATTGGTCGGTTCGATGGCAAAATGGTTCATCTGTACGTTAACATCCAGGTGGTAATCGCCATTCCACGGCGTATTGATCTCTTTTGCCCACAAGCCCTGAAGGTTTGGCGGCAATAAACCTACCCTTGTACTGCTGATGCTTAAATAGCGGCCAAATTGAAAGAATAATGCACTTAGCGAAACATCGTTTTTGTAATCTTTATAGAAATGATCGAGCCTTACATCAGTTGGCAGTTTAGCTGCTTCGCCTTCGCCCAGATTAATTTTTAAACGGTTAAACAGTTTGCCAAAGTTTGCGCTGTGTTTGGCCAGTTCTACCGCATAGGCTTTCTTTTTTGCTTCCTGAAGCATATTTTTTACCCTTGCTTCGAAATCTTTATGTTTAAAATCGGTTTCGGCGGCAACATAAACGATGATTTCAGTAGCATCTTTTATTTTAAGGATATTGCCATCTGTGCTAACTGAGCCATCCTTTATTTTGGTGCTTACACGGCTCATGTACTTCATGCCTTTTCCATCGGTTCCGTTATCCAGCTGACCGAACATTAACAGGTCGTTGCCCTGGGTTGCCAGAGTTGCCTTTTCAGGCCGGCTGATGGAAATGTTGCAGTTCAGTTTTTTAGGCAGATCGGCAGTGATACGGATGATATCTACATCGTCATCAAAACTGCAGAAATATTCCCTTTTATATTTTACGCCGTTGAGGGTAAATTCGGTTGTGGCCACCGCTTTATCCAGCGATAAGGTTCTTTTGTAAACCTCAGGTTTTATTGCTTTAACACCGGGATATTCATAATCGAGTTGTAAATTACCCAATGTTTGGTATTTGCCCCAGGTTGCCCCTCCCGAGCCCTGTCCCTTGCAAACAAAATCGCGGTTTACTAGTTCCTGCGCTTCATCATTTTTACCTTCCAATATCAGTTGTCTGATTTTCGGCAGGCTTTTATAGGCTTCGTAATTATTGGCATCCTGTTTTCCGCCGCTCCATAAGGTAATGTCGTTCAGGACGATATTTTCTTTGGTAATACCTCCATCGGGCGTCATACCGAGTTTACCATTGCCCAAAGGGAGGGTTTCTTCCCAGATTTTGGCAGGTTTATCGTACCAGAGCAGCAAAGGCTTTTGTTGGGCAAAAACATTTTTTCCGATAAAAAACGAGCATAGTGTAATAATAATGAGTTGCTTTTTATACATATTTCATTGTGTGTGTTTTTTATTAATCATCTCGAACGAAGCAAAGTCCAGAATATTTATTCGCTACCATAAACATAATCAATAGAAAACTCGTCATTGCGAGGAGTTACGACGAAGCAATCTTTTCTGCTTGTGATTACTGCAAGATAGATTGCTTCGTCGGCTGAAAAAGCCTTCTCGCAATGACGACCATTGTATTGAAATGCTCCAGTCGAGATGACGAAACTAAATTATTAATCGAACCCAATTACATTTACTGCTTATTCCAGAACCTGATTTCGCTCATATTACTATAGTTGCCATCGCCGGTGGTTACATGTTTAATCCTGATGCGAATATAACGAATCGGTTTGCCACCGTTATCCAGTTCGGCCGTTATTGCATTTTTGCCGTCATCGGTTCTCGTTACGTCTTTTAAAAGTGTCCAGCCCTTACTGGTAGCTTCAGCGGGCCATCCGTTATCACTGGCTGATAAATTGGTGGTTGCATTGGTTAAATCTGCAGTACCCCAAACCTCAAAACGATCGGGATTGTTACAGCAATCGCGACCGGTTTCTTCAATTCGGGCTAAATTGGTATAAACCTTACCTAAATCGAAAGTAATTACATGCGGCATACCGCTGTTGCCGGCGCTGTGGAAAATATTCGGATAGCCCTGCGGACCAATGCTTCCATCCCACAGTTTGCTGATGCTGGTACCCGATTCGTATGTAGGGGCATCGCCCGGTAAATGCACTTCATTAAACAGCGACCTATCGCAAAGCACATAAGTAAAAATCTGAGGAAAAGTCGAAAAATCGCTCACGGTAAATACATCCAGTGAACCTTTGCCCGGAATATAAGATGATTTATATAAGATACTGGTTCCTAATTTGTAATCAGGCAGTGTAATGGCCGTATCTGCCGGTAAAAGGGTTTTATCTATTGTTGCACCTGTTGTGTTGGTGTACCTTACAATAGTATTTACGTTGATGGTATCAGGCGTATTAAAATTTAATTGTACCGATCCATTGCTGTTTACCACGTAAGGGTTTGTAGCATTATAAGGCCTGTTTAACAAACCCGATTGGTATAGCGGACCAAAAACCCTCACATTTCTGGCTTCTATCGGGATTGATTTATGGCCCTGTGCATCGTAAGAATAAACCGTAAAAGTATAAGTGTATTCCTTAAGGTTCGGGATGGTTACTTTAATCGTATCCAGTGGATTATGAGTGGTTGGTGTAACCACAACCGAATCGGCATTGTTGTTCCAATACACCACATATTTTGTTATACTCGGATCGGGGCTTGGATTCCACCACAAGCCTGTCCGTAAATTGCCGGGTTTGGTTACAATATTGGCTACGCGCCCCGGATACACAATCTCGCCATCTTTTAAATATTCTTTAAAGGCAAGATCATCTTTGGTACAACTGATCATCACTGTTACGAACAGCAAAAGCAGACCGCTAATTTTATATATACTTTTCATATCTGAAAATTTATCTTTTTATATGATCATTAACTAACGTGGATCGCCGTAAATGGCCATTTCCATTGCATGCGCAAAGGTACCGTTAGACCATGTTGTACTAACTGAAAGCCGCACATAACGCACTTTAGGATTGGTTAACGGAAAATTGAAACTCACGCCTGCCTTCACAAAATCATTATCGGCAGTGGTATGCGCTACAGGGGCTAAACCAGACGGCGGATTTGGATAATTATAATTGCCCATATTGATCCAATCGCCGATAATGGTACCTTCTGGTGCAGATAAAGGAAGCTGTGCATCACGTGGAGCAGTTGCATCAGAACCCCATACCGAAAATACTTTCGGGTTTCCATGTCCATAAGCATATTTATCACCTCCATCTGGTCTTTCCCATAAAATAAAGCGGCTTAATTTTGCGCTTAGCCCTAAACCAAATGTAGCTATAGCAGGCATTGCACCACCCGGGGCCGTGTGCCAGCCGTTCGAGTTGCCATCTGTTTTGCCATCCCATAAATAAGGAAGGTCCCAGCCATAAGCAATTACGCCATCTGTAGGGAGCCTGTACTGGAAAAATTTATTTCTATCCAGTAAGGTTTCAAAGAAAGGTGTTACGGTTTTATAAGTAGTATCAGAAATGTTTCCAAAATTATCGGTTACGTAATAACCGATTTTCTTCGCCACCGGAGCATAACCCCTTACCGAATAATTAATCACTTCAGTTTTGCCGTAGTGCTGATCGATAACATCAGAAACATTGTTATCGCTAACGCCTAAAAGGATAACGCCCAGGTTGTTTTTTAATGGGTTTGTTCCGGTAATTTTAATCCCGCCAAAATCAGCCTCTGCGTTAATGGTTGGTTTAGCCAGTAAGTAAGGCGGGGTATCTGGATTAACCTTAACCACAACCGGGTCTGATTTAACCTCTGCCCTGCTTACGGCATACAAAGTAACATCGTAACCCTGTTTTTTGGCAAAACCATCTACCATAACCGAATCAGAATAATAGCTGGATTTGGTTTCGCGGGTAGTTACGCCATTTATTTTATACTGCGCCAATACATATAACAGGTTTTTTGAGTTTGGTAAAGTATAGGTAATGTATGCACCCCCATTAAAATTATCTACTTTAACATTGGTAACCACCCCAGGCTTTGTCATATCTGAAGAAGCCGGATCGTTATAAGTTTCCATCTTTTTACAGGCAGCAATACCTGCCAAAACGGAAACGATAAGGGCCAGATAAATACTATTTTTAATATTTTTCATGTCTTTTAATATTTTAAACTACCAATAAGGATTTTGTACCAGGTTTGGATTGACCACCAGATCGTAACTTCTGATCGGCCATAAATAATCTTTTAAACCAAAAACAGGAATAAACTGGGTAGTTGGACGGTAATAATTAATGGCTTCGGCGTTATTGATGCTCCAGCCTTGTATTGGTGCGGTTAAAACCGCCTGGAGTTCTTTCCATCTTCTTAAATCCCAACCGCTCTGGCCTTCAAAACACAGCTCGATCCTTCTTTCCTGGTGGATTATCTGCCTTAAACCGTCTTTGTTATTAAATTTATTCGGATTTTTTGAAAAGTTTGTCCACGATGCCTGTACGCCCTGTAAACCTGCTCTCTGTCTTACTTTATCAAGATAGTTGAACACCTCTGTTGTAGGACCATTTACCTCATTTAGTGCCTCGGCATAAAGTAAATATAAACCAGCGAGCCTGATTAACGGTAAACGGAATGCCGAAGGCTGAAAACCATCATCATACACAGAGGCGTAACTTACCAGTTTTTTTGGCCAGTAACCGGTAATGTTCAACCTGATGTTATCACTCGGAGCCGCAAGTCCGGTTCCCCTGGCCGAAACATAATATAAAGGATTGGCCGGATCATCCTGGTTATTTCTTCCATTTCCAAACCAGATTCCTCCATCAAAAGCAATATCGGCGTAAAAACGGCTTTCGCGGGCAAAGTGACCTTTTATGGTTTCGTAACCCTGCTGAATGTAATATCTGCTGGCATTATCGCCCACTTTAATGGTATTCCTGCCTGCATAATCCCAGGTTTTATCCTCGCTGATTGGCACACCATTTACAGTATAAAAAAGTTCCTGTGTGCTTATCGGTGCAGAAAAAGTAGAAGGATTGGAGAAGTTATTTACTGCTGATTTTGGCGTAAGCCTTGGTGTGGCAAAACCCTGGTAATTAAACTCCGGATTGGAAGCCCAGATGATTTCCGAATTCAGCTCCCATTTTTCGGTAACGGCATTCTGTACATCCAGTTCTCTTTTTAGCGAATCAGAAAGTTTCCCTACCGTAGTTGGCGCACTAAAAGTGTACAATTTAATTCCCTGCGCTTCTGCAGCAGTTATGGCTGCTTTTGCCGCGTCGGCTGCTTTTTTCCATTTTTGTGCATCAAAAGCCGCAGGAAAAAGGCTTACACCATCTTTATCTTTAAAACTCACATAATCAGGATTGCCATTAAAAAGCGGACTTGCTGCTGTAGCCAAAACATCAGCTTTAACCGATAAGGCAATTACACTGGTTACCCTGCCCAATTCTGTTGCCTGACTGCTGATTACAGCTGGTAAACCAGGAATCGCTTCATCTAATAAGGATACAATATAATCAACCGTTTCGTCAACCGGTGCCCTTTTCACACGCACTTCATCGGTACTGCTGTTAATGGCCAGGTTGGTTTTTATCAATGGAATGGGCCCATACATTTTAAACAGCACATAGTGATAATAGGCTTTTAAAAATTTTGTTTCGGCAATCCAGCGTTGTTTTTCAGTTGCGCCCAAATCAATCGGTTTATCGATATTTTCGAGCATAATGTTACAGATCCTGATGGAACGCCACAGGCTATAACTGCCTTCACTGCCATCCCATGCGTTTAAACCGGGGTTTGCCGATGTTTGCGTGCCCCTTAACAGATTGAAACCTGTGCGGTTAAAATTCAGGTAATTATCAAGCGTGTTCGAATAAATCAGCTCCGATGAGGTAGTAAAACCCGGGTTCGAAGCGGCATCGTTCATGCGCTGCAGGTAAGCATAACAAGAGTATAAATAATTTTCGGCCTCATTTCTGTTCCTGAAAGCATAATCAAGTGTGCCCAGGTTATCGGGTGTGATATCGAGGTACTTTTTACAGGATACAAAAGTGCTTAACACCATCATGATGCAGCAGAATGTAAAATATGTTTTTATCGTTTTCATTATAAGGTTACGTTAAGACCAACATTGAATACCTTTTGGATTGGATAGGCAAAACCGTTTCCGCCCTGCTCCGGATCCCACATTTTAAAGGGACTCCAGGTAATCAGGTTTAAACCATTGAAATAAATACGGCAAGAATTTAGCTTGATTTTACTTGAAATACGCTGTGGAAGTGTGTAGCCCAATTCAACCGATTTAAGCCTTAATAAACGGCCGTTTCTCATCCACCAGGTGCTGGTTTGTGCATTGTTTTCGAGATCTGCTGCATTTACCGCCAACCTTGGGTATAGCGCATACAAATTCTGATTTTCCGGCGACCAGTGGTTATCGGCGAAATCTTTTAACAATTGAGTGTTTCCGTAAATATACTGCTGATTGCTCGGTACAAAAGGACTTACCTTGGTTGGATCGATAAAGAAAGTCATTCTGTCCTGTCCGGTAAAAAACGCAGAAAGATCGAAACCTTTGTACGAAGAACTGAAACCAAAACCATACACCACTTCCGGCGATTGCGGAAAACCAATGTAAGCTTTATCAGCATCATCAATTTTACCATCATTATTTAAATCGCGGTATTTAATATCTCCTGCCCTTGGTGGTTTGCCACCTGTTGAGAAAATTTGGGTTGGTGAATTTGCCACCTCCTTATCATCTACAAATAAACGCTCGGCAATGTAGCCGTAATTTCTGCTAATCGGCTGTCCGGTGGTATAACGGTAAGCTTCTGCCCACTGTGGCTCTTCATAATTGATGTATTTATTTTTGGCAAAAGTTAAGTTAGAGCGTACCGCAAAAGAAAATGCATTTATGTTAAACTTATAATCGAGCGATAAATCGATCCCTCTCGATCTCGCCTTACCAATATTTGCGCCAATATCGGGTGCGCCGGTATTGGGATCAATAGCCTCCAAACCCAATGTACTCGGCACGTTTTTACGGATCATATAAATATTGTAGCGATCGTTATTGTACACCTCCGCAATAATATTCATGTTTTTGAAAAGCGTAGCTTCTAAGGCTAAATTGGTTTGGCGTGAGGTTTCCCAGGTAATATCAGTATTTTCATAGCTGTTGATGTACACCCCGGGACGTGTAACGCCACCATTATAACCAAACTGGGCATAGTTACCTCCACCATTTAAGTTTACATCCGACTGGTAGAAAAAGCGTTGCGATCCGATGGCATCGTTACCCACCAAACCAAAGCTTCCCCTCAGTTTTAAACGGTTAACCACATTGGCGATTCCACCTGTCCAGAATTTTTCGTTCGAAACAATCCATCCTGCACCAATGGTTGGGAAAAAACCAAAACGATGGTTTTCCGAAAATCTTTCCGATCCGTTGTAACCGAAGTTGGTTTCTAAAAAGTAACGACTTTTGTATGAGTAAGTTAATCGACCTGCCAAACCTAAATTCCGGTAAGGTAGCGAATACTGTAAAGTCCGGGTATTGGTTTTCGGATCTTTGGCATTGTTGTAAAGATTTTGCTGAGCGGTACCGATTAATGCACCACTAACCGTATGGTTCTGGCCAAAAGTATGGTCGTAATTTACAGAAGCCTGCCCGTAAAGAAAAGTGCTGATGTTCGGATCGCCCGGATAATAACTTAAATATTCCTGTGCAATATTCGGAACCTGAGACGGATCTCCGGTAGCAGAATTTAACCAGTTTAACACGTAAGTATTGCTTGCTTTATCGTAAGAGCCTACATTATAATAAAACGGAGAATAGGCCATTGACGAATCGAAGTAAGAATACCTGTTGGTGCTGAAAATCGATTTAAACGAAAGTCCTTCTGTAAAGAAATCCAGTTTTTGGTTCAGCTCCAGTTGTGCCGACATCCGCGATTCTGTCGAATTTTTATGTCCGCGCAGCAACGCCGCATAAGGGTTATTGTATAAAATACTGTTTACGCCTGTGCCCCCTGTGTTTCCGAACAAAATGTGCTGTGCATTTTGATTGGCGGCATCAGCAGGGAAATAAGCCGGAAAAACAACCGGACTGGTATGTACCGCAATATTATAAAGATCGGTAGAAAAGCCACCATCGGTAGCCAACGGACCATTATATTCACTAAAATTACCTGATAAACGCACCACCAGTTCGGTAGTTTTACCTAAATCGATATTGATGTTAGAACGCAACTGATAATTGCGGAATTTCACATTGTTATCGTTATTATTTTTTTCGTCCTGATTAAGTACGCCATTATCAAGGTTATACGAACCCGCAATGTAATACCTAGCCACACCGCCACCACCGCTCACACTCATGTTGGCACGTTGTGTACTCGTTCTCTTTTTAAACAATAAACCCAGCCAGTCAACCGCCGGGTAAACATATTCGTTATAACCCGGACTTTTATTTACCGTTGCCTGTGTATTGATGATCTGGTTCGGTGTAAACATCGGGTCCATTCCCCTGCCGATAGTTGCTTCATTAAAAAGCCTCATGTAGGTAATCGGATCGGCCAGTTCTAAGTTTTGGGTAGATTGTGAAGAAGAATTTTCCAGGCGGAAACTGATTTTAGCTTTTCCCTCTTTACCCGATTTAGTGGCCACTAAAATTACGCCGTTTGCTCCCCTGGCACCATATAATGCGGTTGCACTTGCATCTTTCAGGATCGAAAAACTTTCGATATCATCAACCTGTAAACGTGCCAGATCTGAACTGGTTAACTCTACGTTATCGATCAAAATCAATGGATCCTGTTTGTAACCGAAAGTAGTTACCCCGCGGATAAAAAACTGTGAATTATCCTGCCCGGGTTGTCCGCTGCGCTGATAACCAATTACTCCGGCAATCTGCCCAGAAAGTGCATTGGTTAAATTACTCGAAGGAATTTTGAGGTTGCCTACCTTTACCGTGGTAACCGAACCTACTAAAGCCTCTTTTCGTTGCTTTTGCCCCAAAGCGGTAATCACCACCTCTTCCGAAAGCATATTTTCTTCGGTTAATTTAATGTTGATGATGTTACCTGCACCAACTGTTGCCCTTTGTTCCCGGTAACCTACATAAGAAAAGCGGAGGATCTCGCCAGGCGCAACATCAAGTACAAACTTTCCGTTGTTATCGCTCTGCGTACCCACATTAACCTTATTCACTACAGCTACAGTTACGCCGGGCAGCCCTACCCCAAGCGTATCGGTAACCTTACCCGTAATGGTTTTCTTGCCCGTTTGGGAGAAACCTTTTACAGGCATAAAAATCAGGAAAAATACAAGCATCGAACCTGTCAATACCAGTGCATTTTTTAGCCTGCCAGACACCGGTTGGTGCCTACAAAACAAAAATAATTGCTTCATTTGCTAATAAGCTTTTAAATGATGAATTAAAAAATTGTAGATAGATGTTACCCGACAGAAATTAATGTCGTTGAAGATTTTGAAGATTTGCCGGCCATCCTGTAGCAATTGAAGGTAAGATTTGCATTACTGCACAATAAGTTGTAAAATTTCTCATATTTTGGGATTATTTGGTTAATGAAAACACCATCAGGCAGAATAAGTATTGCAATCATTTTATTGCTTGTTATGCCTTTTTTAAAAGGAAATAAAACGTCGAAACGTAAGCAAATTGAAATTTATCCTATCCTATCCTATCCTATTATTTTCAATTACAATGATAAACAAAATATTTAATATTCCAAGCGCTTAAATAAAATATATAAACAACTGAATTACAGGACTAAGCAAGTATATAGGAAGAGAAAATAAAAAAGACAAGTGCCATTAGTGAAATCAATACAAGGTGATAATAATGTCTATTCCGCCAGGGAATAATTGCAATTTTATTATCAAGTACCAAAGTGTATGGAGTTTGTTTGGGGTACAGCTTAGAAATGGACAGCATCAATAAAACGGTGATGATAAAGATAGTGGCCAGCGTGTGGAGGTAATGTAAATGGATGGAAAATACCCACTCGCTTAACACATAGCAGGAAATAAAGAAAAGCATCCCGATTTTAGCAGCAAAGGGCGGCATTTTTTTGGTGATAAATCCTAAAAAGATAATGGTAAAGATTGGCAGACTGAAAATTGCACTGATTTTCTGCAAATACTCGTAAAAACCATGTTTCGAAAAAATAATAAATGGTGCAAAAGCCATGGCAAAAAGCGAAACCGAAATCTGGAAAAGCCGCCCGGTCCTGAGCAAACTCCTGTCAGATAGTTCTTTGCCTTTTTTCTCCATAAATGGTTTGTATAAATTAAGGAGAAATAACGTGCTCGAGCTGTTTAAGCCGGCATTAAAGGTAGTAATGGCTGCCCCAAAAAGCACACAGGCCGATAATCCCATTAAAAGCGGTGGCAATACATCTTTAATCAGCAAGGGAAATACCTGGTTCGTATTGGTTAAAACCGGATAAAGGTGCACCGCGATTAGGCCAGGAATATTAATTAATAATGGACAAAGCAATTTTGCGAAGCAGGTTAAAGCAATACCTTTCTGACCTTCTTCTAAACTTTTGGCCGCCAGTACCTGCTGGATAATATACTGCTCCATGCCCCAGTAATAAAGGTTAACAATGAGCATGCCTGTAAATAAGGTAGAAAAAGGAACGGCATCTTTGCTGCTTCCTATCGAATTGAGGTGTTCTTTTTTAGTGGAAAGTACAGTAGAAAGTCCGCTGAAAAAATCACCCTGCCCTAAATAGCGTAATCCGTAATATGGTAGCGCGATAATTAAAATCAACATACCTGCGCTTAATACAGTATCGGAAATGGTGATGGCTTTAAAGCCGCCTAAAATGGTATAAACAGAACCAATCAGCCCCATAATCCACACAAAAACCCAGATACTTTCCCAATAAGAAAGGTGAAACCCTGAAAGATCGATCAGGTTACTGAAAGCTACCGCCCCACCATAAAGTACGGATGGAAGCAGGTTAATGATATAACTAAACAGAAAAACCACCGAAACGAGTGTTTTGGTCTGTTTATCATACCTTTTCTCCAAAAAATCGGGAATGGTGCGGATGCCGGTTTTAAAATAAATGGGAATGAAAAATTCGGAAACGATAATCATGGCAAAAATGGAGGAAATCCCCCAGCCGATTACCGACATATTATTGATGTAAACCGATTCGTTTTCGCCGATAAACTGGTTGGCGCTAATGTTGCTAAAAAACAGTGAAGCACCGATAATGATAAAACCGTTGGTTCGGTTGGCAAAGAAAAACCCGGTGATTGTGGAGCGCTGTGTTTTCCTCGTTTTGAAATAAGAAATAACCGCGGCCAAAACCGTGAACAGGATAAAACTGATGATGGCCGTTGTTCCCACAAGATGGTGTTAAAGTGAATTTCTTCTGATCAGTTTATTTTCCATAATCTGTTTAATGGGCTTCAGGCTGAGCACAAATTCGGCAGCTAAGCGGCCCATGTGCGCAAAATCGATTGAAAAGGTGGTAATCCCGTCAAATATGATTTCTTTAACATTATCATCGTTATGCGAAAGGATACCGAGATCTTTGCCCACTTTTAAACCTTTAACCTTGGTATCTTTCAGCATTTCCCAAAGTTCGAGGTTATGTATGGTAAAATAAACTTTATCTGGTGCAATACTCCCCGCTTCGTAACTGTTTTTGATTACCCCGTTAATGTTAAATTCTTTAATAAACCGTTTAAAGGAAATTAATACCTCATTTGGTTCGGCAGAAGAAGGTTTAAAGAAGAAAACGAATTCAGAAAATTCTTTGATCCTCGGCGCCAGTTGTAAAAAGGCATTATACGAAGCTTTTTCAAACTCCTGAACAATGTAGGAATAATCGCCTTTCAGTTTTACATACCGGTCTACGATTAAGAGTTTTTCTTTGGGCAACTGCTCTAATACTTCTTTGGCTTCTTTACTTTCTATGGGTGCAATTACATACAAACCATACTGACCTTTATTGCTGTTGATGATGGATTCGAAAACACTAAAATTGTTGTGGTGGAAATATACATCAACCTGGATATTCTCACCCAAATGATCGCGGAAATTCTGGTAAAATGTTTCCTGGAAGGTATCGAAAGCGTAAATCAGTAAACAAACTTTCAGGTGCTGTTCGGTATCATCAGTGGCTACAAAATAGCCCATCCTGTTTTTCGATTCCAAAATACCCCTGCTGATCAGTTCTTTATAGGCCTTACCAATGGTTTCTTTGGCAAAACCGGTTTCCCGCATCATTTCATTAACGGAAGGCAACATATCGCCTTTGGCAATTAATTTATGATTCAGGCCATTGATGATTCCCTGTACAAGCTGTTCGTGTTTCGAGAAAGAATTGATGATGCTCAAATTTTTGATTTCATTGAACAGCTTTTCCTTATTCATACAGCAATATTTGGTTTAATCGATTTACTAGAGGTTAATTTGCCCGAAATATATAAATTTAATAGAGATTATCGGTAAAAATTTTATCGTTGTGCCTGCTGATGCCACAGATAAAGATTACGCTAATCATTGGGTATATTAATAACGCACATGAGTTTGCCACGGAGACAAAGATGATCACGGAATACCCTTAGAACAATTCTTTTACTCGTTGTGTCATCCTGAGCGTAGCCGAAGGATTTATTGCATAGTTAAATATTAGTCGCCACGGAGACGCAGATAATCACAAACTCTTAGAACAATTCTTTTTACTCGTTGCGTCATCCTGAGGGATAATTAATTTTATAAAAATCAATATGAATAACAGAAGAATCTTCGCGCAATGATAAGTCGCTAAGTTCGTCATTGCGAGAAGGCTTTTTCAGCCGACGAAGCAATCTTTCTAACAATGATCGCTAGCAGGAAAGATTGCTTCGTCGTTCCTCCTCGCAATGACGACCTTTCTAAATCTGTCAATGGTAGCGTAGCCGAAGGATCTGTTATCATAAAAATATTTAATTCATCCTGTTTCTTTGGAGACAAAATGTAACAACAGCTATCGTAAAATGTCTAAAACTTTTAACGGTCTCATAATGTTTAATTAAAAAAAGAAAAGAACATGGGAATTTTAAAAACAGCAATTATTGGCGCTGCAGTATATGCAGGCGTGAAATATATCACTAAGAAAGATCCGGTTACCGGACAATCAATCGTTGACGAATTATTGGACCGTGCACCGCAATGGGCCGATAAAGCAAAAGGTTATGCAGAGGACCTTACCTCAAGAGCAAGCAATGCCGCTGAGGATTTAGCCAGATGAATAGCTTGTAGAAATAAGGAGCCCGAAGAGGCGAAATATTTATTTCTCTGATCAAAAAAAAAACGTCCCGATGCAAAATCGGGACGTTTTTTTGTTTTTAAATGTCAGGTGGTAACACCCGACATCACCTTGAGAATCATCGTCTTTCCCGCGCAGGCGGGAATCTTAAAGCCTGTTGCTTTTAAGACCAATTTTTCTTACAGATTAAAACTAAAAAACATCAAACCAAAGTTTGGTGGTGAGTAAATCCGCTCCCTGGCTGCTTACCGCATTTTTATAATTTTGTCCGTTTAACGATTGCTCGGTACCAGGATATATAAAACGTACCGGGATTTTACCGTTCAGCACTGTATTTACCGAAGCCTTTAGCTGTGGATAATCCAGCCTGCGTTGCTCAGCCCAGGCTTCTAAACCCTGACCGAATAAAGCAATCCATTTTTGCTCACCAATTGATTTTTTATAATTGGTGGCATCATACTGCACTGCGGTGCTATTCAGATACGTTTCGATATTACTATTAAGATTATTCAAACCATATTGTGCATAAGACGCCGTAATGGCCTGTTTGTATAAATCCTGCGCATTTTCTGTAGTAAAACCGCGGGCCGCTGCTTCTGCCCTATCAAAAAGTACTTCGGCGTAACTTAAAATCACTGCGGGTGCTTTAGGATCAAGGAAATAAGCGCCGGGTTTTGAAGAGTTTGCCAAACCAATAGCACTTGCTTCAGAGTTAGTAGAACCATTCGGGATCCCCACATAACCTTGTGGTTCCTTTTCGGTTTTACTGGCATAAACAGGTAATCTTGCGTCACCTAATGCCGTAAGCCTATCTACAATCGTCTTACTGATCCGGTAATCATTTCTCGTTTCAAATGAAGCCGCCACCGGATTTTGCTGAGGTGAAACATCATAATCGAGTTTGGCATTTTCTGAATTAGCAGAAATGTACAGGCCACCTTCTGCCTTTATTTCGTCTATCACCTGTTTAGCTTTGGCAGGATCTTTATCCGCGATACGCAGAGCGATGCGAAGGCGTAAAGAATTGGCAAATTTTTTCCAGTTTTCGGTATTTCCCTTGTAAATAATATCGCCGGCAATACCATTGCCCGATTTTAAATTTAATGCCGTCAGCGCTGATTTCAAATCTTCCAAAACACCATAGTACACATCCTTTTGCTTATCGTAAACTGGCGTAATAAATTGTTTAATTTTTCCTGCCTGCGTATAAGGGATGTCGCCATAAGCATCGGTAAGCAGTAAAAATGTCCACGATCTTAACACGAGTGCAACTCCCCTGTAAACAGAATTACCTTGTGCATCGCCCAGTTCGATAATTTTATTATAACCTGGAATACTCTGTGCGTAACCGGTAGACCATAAGGAAGTAAAACTACTGTTCGAATAAATAAAACGATCTTCTTCTGTGTATTGTACTTTAGCCCAGTGCTGTGCAAAAAGCAGGCTCGAGTTCATATTATTGGTTACGCCCCAATAGGCATCTACAGTAGCTTTAGTGGTGCCTGTAAGCAAATAATCGGGTACGGGAATTTCGGGCGCATTCGGGTTGATATTCACCTCATCCAGTTCTTTGTTACATGATGAAAAGGCAATTGCCAAAATGGCCAGTATATATAGTTTCTTATTTTTCATGATGATGATAATTAAAATTTAACATTCAGGTTGATGCCATAACTGCGTGTACTTGGATTGGAAAGACTTTCTAAACCTTGTCCGTTACCCGTATTAAAAGCTACTTCAGGATCGATATCAACAGTATTGCGGTGGATAATCCAAAGGTTACGGCCAACAAGCGATACAGAAACACCCTGTAAACTTAACGGACGAAGCCATTTTGCAGGTAAGTTATAGCTTAATTTCACTTCGCGAAGCTTAACATAGGAAGCATCAAAAATATTGGCTTCGTCTATATTTCTGAAGGTTTTATAATACTGTTGAGCCGGTAATATTTTCTCATTGCGTTTGCCATCGGCGGTTATGCCATCAAAAATAATCCCGTCATCATAAACCGTTACACCTGCAGGAGCAGTTCCATTTACCCTCACGGTTCCGTTTGCCTTATCATTGCCGGGATAGTAATAAGAAATCCCCCCATATTCAGCCGCCCTTCCAGGAAGTGTAGAAGCTAAAACCCCTGTATAGGTTCCTGTAGCATAAGTTCCGTTATAAATAGAGCCACCAATGCTGGCATCAACCAATACACCTAAACTAATGCCTTTGTAGCTAAAAGTATTGTACACCCCACCAATCCAGTCAGGCGTATATTTTCCCAATACCTGTTTGGTAGGATTTGTAGCCGGTGCTCCGGTGGAATTAACAATAATATTTCCACTGGCATCTCTTAAAAAAGCAGTTCCGAACAATGAACCATAAGGCTGGCCAACCGTTGCAATTACCTGTGCAGAGTTTGAAGCCACAACATAATTCGTTAAGAATTTCTCGGCATCTAACTCAATTACCCTGCTCCTGTTTGCTGCAAAATTGAAATCAACATCCCAGGTAAAGGCTTTTTTAATTGGCGTGATGCCTAATTGTGCTTCTATCCCTTTGTTGTTGATTTTGCCTGCATTAAGCAGTTTAGAGCTAAAACCTGTACTCTGACTTACATCGGCAGCTAAAATCTGGTTGTAACTGTTAGTATTGTAAGCACTTAAATCTAAACGTAACCTTTTATTAAAAAATACAGCCTCAGCCCCAAGTTCTGTAGAGGTAGTGGTTTCAGGCTTAAGATCAGGTTTTAAATCGATAGAACCAGTGGTGAGCTGTGGATTGCCCGCAAATGGCGCACCAAATGCGTAAGTGTTGATCAAGCGGTAAGGATCGGCGTCTTTACCTACTTTAGACCAGCCTCCACGGATTTTTAAGTAATCAAGTACCTCACTTTTAATGTCGAAAGCTTCGGTAGCAACAAAACTTCCGTTAAACGACGGATAAAAATAAGACCTGTTTTGCGCCGGCAAGGTTGATGACCAATCGTTACGAGCGGTAATATTGGCAAAAAGATAATTTCTGAAACCGATTTGCCCCGAAGCATAAACACTATACGACTTCAACCTAGATAAATTGTTTGAAGAGATAAGCGGATCGCGGGAGTTTTTAAGCGTATAAAGTCCGGCGATGGCCAGTTTTGGTGCACTCTGATCGTTCTGTTCGATGTATTGCCTGCGGATATTACCACCACCCAATAATTCTAAGCTAAAATCATCGTTTAATTGTTTGTTAAAATTCAGTGTTGCATCGGTATTATTTTCGCTTACGGTAAAGGCACTTTCAGTATAAGAACCAAAAGGCGTTCCGTTGGTTCCATAAGCAATCCTCACTTTACGCCTGTCGTTATAATAATCTGTTCCCGATCTGAAATTAAAATTAAGTCCGTCAATAATCTTATAATTAAGGGCTAAACTACCGATAATCCGGCTACGGTTTTGCGAAACGGTATTTTCATAAGCTACCCAATACGGATTGCTATAATAGCTGTTGTTCCAGTTAAACGTTTTTCCATTTTCATCTAAATAATTTTTTAACTGGTTGATATCAACCTGACGGCCAAACCAGGTAAACTGCAACATGGTACTGGTTGAGCGTGAGCCGCCTGTACCAGGTAAATTATCTGAGTTAAGTTTACTGTAATTCGCATTAGCAGTTAAAGTTAATTTCGGAGTTATCTTTAATGAGGTATTTAACACAAATGAATTTTTCCCCTGACCAGAGTTCGGCACAATGCCAACCTGTTTCAAATTGTTGTAAGAAATCCGGTAATCGTATTTTTCGCCTGCATCTGCAACCGATACCCCATTGTTTAATGAATAACCGGTTTGGAAGAAATCGCGTACATTATCCGGATGCGCAATAAACGGAACAGCAACGCCTTTCGAATAAAATTGAGGGATTAATCTTCCATCCAGTTTTGGTCCCCAGCTTTCATCTACACCATCATTTAAACCTTTACCGGCACCATCTACATAACTAAACTGCCCTTCTGAGCCTTGTCCGAATGCATTTTGATATACTGGTAGCGTAAGTAAAGTTTCTAAAACCGCGTTTGAATTGATGGCAATGCCAAGTCCTTTTTTCGATTTACCGGTTTTGGTTTTGATCAGGATCACCCCTGCTGCAGCCCTGGAGCCATATAATGCCGCAGCATTTGGTCCTTTTAGCACACTCATCGATTCGATGTCTTCCGGATTGATATCTGAAATTGTATTTGCATAATCTCTGGCACCCGCTGAATTCAATTGTGAGTTATCCACCGGGATCCCATCTACCACAAACAAGGGCTGGTTATTACCTGCTATCGAAGTTTCTCCCCTGATCACCACCCGAGATGAACCCATGCTTCCCTGGCTGTTGGTTACCCTTACACCGGCAATTTTTCCGGCCAGCGCATTTACCAGGTTCGATTCTTTTGCCTCGGCTACACGATCGCCTTTTAATTCCTGAACGGCATAACCCAGCGATTTTTTCTCCCTCGATATGCCTAAAGCCGTAACTACCACCTCATCTAAGGCATTATCGCTCGATTGAAGGATGACCGAAATTGGTCCGTTTTTGCTAATTTGAATCTCCTGGGTTTTAAAACCGATATACGAAAATACCAGGGTACCTTTTTCCGGTGCATTGATTGAAAAAGCACCTTTGCCATCCGTAATGGTAGTTTGTTTGGTTTCTTTTATAAGGATGGATACCCCTGGGAGTGTTTCACCATCTGCCGACTTCACCGTTCCGGTTATGGTGGCATTTTGAGCGAATAATTGCTGCGTAATAAAAAGCAGCAAAACAAACGCTATTGATTTAAAATTTGTGAACATGTGTGTGTGTAATTAATGATTAGATTAAGGATAAAAATTTGGCAAAAACGATTCCTGCACAGTTAAAACCGTGTTTTTATTAAAGAATAAGAAGGAATGGTCAGATCAGAAAGCCTGTTAAAATAAGGTTACCCTAACAGGACATACGCATTCGGGAATACGTACAAAGGTTTGCATTAAGGGATTTTAGCTCGTCTGTTTTTTTCATTTGAATGATTTTCTATAAAACATAATTTACTTATCAAAAGCAGCATCCGGGCAAAAAAAAAGCACCCCTTAAATCAGAAGTGCTCCATATATTTTTATAAGGATAACGCAAACAACTGACTTAACTACCCCAGATTCATCCGGGATGGAATTAGCACCATTTCTACTTAAAGATGGTTGCTAAGGCTTCACAGGGCCATTCCCTCCGCCTTTCTTGATAAGTATTTTAAAATAACTGGGGCAAAGGTATAACTTATTCGATTTATCCTATAGTTTTTATAGATTTTTTTTGAAATATTTTTTCTTTGGCTATATCGTCCGTATATTTGTCGACTAATTTAGTCGATTAACACACATCCCAATGAACATAAAATTCTTATTAACTACCGCACTGGCCATATCAACTTCCATAACTTTTGCTCAGGATCAGGCTGTTTTAGCCAATAACCAACAAGTAAAGGCCAATGAAAAAAAATTAAAAGCATTTGTTGCGCTGGGTACCTGGCGTGGAATTGCCAAAGTAAAGGAAGGTTTGGATATCCCTTTCAATTTCGAAATCAACGAAAAAAGTGGTCAACAGAAATTATATTTTCGAAATGCGGAAGAAAGATTTGAAGGTGGTTTGGTAAAACAGACCGCGGATTCGCTTTTTGTAAAACTTGATCAGTTTGATAACGAACTGGCTTTTGCACTTGTAGATGGTGATCATTTATCAGGTACGTTAAGAAAGCAGGATAAAGCAGGCAAACCTTTAACCATTGTTGCAGAACGTAAAAATTACCGTTTTGAAACGCTTAATAAGCCAGCCACCGCTGATTACTCGGGAAGTTACGATGTTGTTTTTAAATCGCCCAATGGTAAAGACGAAAAAACAGTTGGTTTATTTAAGCAAACCGGTAACAAACTTACCGGAACTTTTTTACGCGTAACCGGAGATTCGCGTTATCTTGAAGGTGTAGTAGAAGGCAATGAATTTCAGCTTTCGAGTTTCATCGGCTCCTCTCCTGCTTATTACAAAGGTACTTTTCAGCCGGATGGCACTTTAACAGGCGAAATTTTAGGTGCCAGGGGAAGTCAGGCTTTTACCGGAACCAAAAATAAAGATGCAGCCCTTCCTGATCCTTACAAACTTACCTACCTCAAATCGGGATATAAAACGCTTGATTTCAGTTTCCCTGATGTAAACGGTAAAAAGATTTCGTTGAAAGACGAAAAATATAAAAATAAGGTCGTGATTTTAACCATTACCGGAAGCTGGTGCCCCAACTGTGTTGATGAAGCCACTTTTATTGCACCATGGTACAAGGCAAACAAAAAACGCGGTGTAGAAATTATTGCTTTACATTACGAACGTTCAACCGAACCTGAATATGCAAAAAAAGTAATGACGCGTTTCCGTGAGCGTTTTGGTATCGAATACGATCAGGTACTTGCAGGCACTGCCGATAAACAAGTGGTATCTCAATCATTACCGGCGCTTGATTCGTTTTTATCTTTCCCAACCACCATCATCATTGATAAACAAGGTAATGTGGCACAAATCCACACCGGTTTTAATGGCCCGGCAACCGGAAAGTTTTATGATGAATTTGTAAAGGAATTTAATGGAGAGATTGATTCACTGTTGAAGAAGTAGTGAATTTTCGTAGAATTTCGGTCGGTGAAATGCCGACCGATAGATAAAAATCTTTGCTCCAATTCCTCTTTTTACCCCGGATATGACGCAGATTAAGGCCCTTAAACCTTGAAACAAATATGTCCGTTTCCGGACTAAAACCGTTCATTTACGAACAGCTTTTCAGATTATTTTTAACAGAACCCATTATAGCACACCTGGAGGGCTATATAATTACCTTGGCACAGTCTTGGCCTTTAGCGATGGTAAATTAAAAATAATGAAGAAGATACTTTTATTTGCACTTATACTGAGCTGCATATTATCTCAAAATATTGATGCCTGCACCGTGATCTCCTATGCGCTAAAAGGTGAGGTATATGCAGCAGCAAATGAGGATGATTACATGGGCTTTGCACGGGTATGGTTTAATCCAAAAACAACCGGCCGATATGGATCGGTATGTTTTGGCCTCCCCGACCTGCAGGCACAGGCAGCAATGAATGAGCATGGATTGTTCTACGATTTTACCGCACAAAACATCGATCCTGCGCAATTCCGTCCAAAAAATGTTTATCAGGGAGATCTTTTCTTCGAGATATTGGGAAAATGTAAAACGGTGCCGGAAGCAATGATTTTTCTGGAGAAGTATGATTATGCAATAAGTGCCCAGGTATTAATTGCGGATGCCCTCGGAAATTCGGTCATCATCAATGCCGGTACAAAATTAACTAAATCAGGCGCTTACCAGATCAATACTAATTTTGACATCAGCAAACTTAAAACCAAAAACTACGTGTGCAGAAGATACGATATTTCGGACGAAGCATTGAAAAAAGCCCACACCTTAAATGTTCCTTTTTTCAGGGATATTTTAAGCCAAACCCGCCAGGAAGGAAAATTATCGACCATCTATTCCAATATCTACGATCTTAAACGTAAAATAATTACTGTGTACAATTTCCACGATTTCGAACATCCATGGGTAATCGATTTAAAGAAAGAGCTGAACAAAGGCTACAAACTGGAGAAGTTAAGTAACCGGTTTCCTGCAAGTTTTGCATACGAACAATTTTCGATGAGCGATAAAGCCATGTACCGTAAAGAAATGATTCTGGATGAGATTTATACCAAAGGATTACAACCCACGCTAAACCATTATTTTGATTTGGGTAAAAACAATGCTAAAAAAGACAGCACCATTAACAGCATACTTTTGGAAGTAGGCATCCAACTGATTAAAGAAAGCTACAACCAACATGCCCAGGGCGCACTTTGGGAATATTGGTTCGAAATGCCGGGTGGTTTTAAAATAGAAAGCATCAACGATAAACGTGTACACGCAGCCGGAGAAATTTTCGATTATTTAAAAACAGAAAAAGGAATAGATGTCAAGCTGAAAAATTTTATTTCCGAATTAAGCGCTTACACTAATTTAGTTCAGGGCGACCGGAATAAAGCAAAAGAATATTACCATATAGCCGCTGGCAATAGCGCCGATACCTGGCCGATATCTTTTAACCGTTCAAAAAAAATGCTGGCTATTTTATAAGATGAACAATGGTTTAGCAAAAAAATGAACAGGAAAGAACGCCGCCCAACAAAGAAAACTTTCTACATTAGTCATCGAGAGCGTTAATAGATCCGGAGTCTGAACAGTTGTTCAGCTCCGTTTCCATAGGTTCGTTTTTAGTATAAATAAATTGTCGCTACGCATTTCTGCTCAATATTGCCGCATAAGCTGTTAGTACGATACAAATAAATGAAACAATCGTCCTGATTCTATGGAACAGGTTCCAGCCTGGTTCAAATTTATTACGCAAAGCCGTTAATTCTTCAGCATTTAATTTGGCTAAGTCTGTGCCATCCAGCAAATCATTAAGCGGTACGTTTCCGATTACGGTTACTAAAAAAACACCACTAAAATAAAGCAAGGCAGCTGCAAGAAGTAAATAAAACACAGTCCCCTGTTCCTTAAAAAACCAAACGCTGATGGGCAACAGTATCAGTGTACCCATAAAAGAAGCAAAAAACAGAGGATTTAAAATAGCCCTGTTAATAGATTGCATGGCCTGAAGAAATGAAAGATCAGAGAGGCGTGTTAGCCCGGGTAAAACTGAACAGGAATAAGCATAAAACAGTCCGCCAATAAGTGCTGTAGATACTGTACTGAGCAAAAGAATCAGGTTTTTAAAAGTCATATATTGCGATTTAGAGGATACCGGAAGAACTAATTTAATCAAATCGGCAGGAACTACCAAGTTTAATAAAGCAGTTAAATCGCAAAAAAATCCGGATAATATCCTATCTAAAATGAGAGCGTCATTTTAGATAGGAAAGAGATTTAATTTAAATATGAATTTGACAGGTAGATGTAGATATGAGCGTATTTATATTAATCTTTTTAACAACAGCCATTAAAAATCTTATTAGCCATTTATATAAATTCAAACGAATATCGCTCTTAAATATCTACTTTGGAACCAGATTACACAGATCGGTTTGTTTTCGTTATAAATAGCTAAAATTACAGGTTAATTACCCCTCAGGCTAATCCCAATGTTGGTATAAAAGAATTAAAATCCATTAATTTAATGCGTAAACGCATTTTTCAGGAGGAATAATAGCTTTTTAAAGCCATCACATAGTTATTGATTATTAGCATAAACAATTTTAACTTTAAATTATTTAATCATTCCTGTATGTTTCATAATACACATTTTTACATTAATTTAGCCAAGAAAATGAAACCCATATACAAAGACGTATAAACCGTTCTATTTTCGTTACGAAAAGGCGTAATTTCGTTATGTATGCAAAAGATTAGGAGATGATTAAGTGTATAGCCATAGATGACCAGCAGAGTTCGATAACAGGACTGGAAAAATATATTGAAGATACGCCGAATATGCGGTTGGTGGCGAGCTATACAGATCCGTTAACGGCATTGATGGAACTTAAAAAGATAGATACAGTTGATGTAATTTTTATGGATGTGCAAATGCCACAGATTTCTGGTTTAGAGCTTGCAAAAGCTGTACGTTCGAAAACCAGGAAGCTGATATTTACAACATCACACCAGGAATATGCATTTGAGGCATTTGAAGCTGATGCTGATGCCTATTTATTAAAACCTTATGGTTATGCAAAATTTGCACTTACCCTGAACCGGCTTTTTGGAGAAGAACTGGAAAGCGGAGATGATGAGACCTTTTTTTTGGTAAAAAATAAATCGGAGGAACATAAAGCTGTTTTGGTACGCTATGCTGATATTATTGCTTTCGAAAGTTTTCATAATTACATTAAAATACATACCAAAGACAAGGTAATTATTGCCTACCTGAGTTTAAAAGATGTAAAAGAACAGTTGAGCATTAAAAAGGGGTTTATACAGCTGCACAGGGCCTACATTATCGCAATTGAACATATACTGCACATCGACGGAACGAGGATTACACTTTCGAACCAGACGAGTTTTACGGTAGGTGATATTTATAATAACGATTTCCGTGAGTTTATTACGGATAAACTGATAATCAGCAGCCGCAAGAAATAGCGGCTGCCGGCTTGATATTTATTTATAATTTATTAAACAGCAAATGCCGGTGAGTGAGGTACCCGTAACAGTAGTAGGATCAGATTTAATATTATGGCAGGTATCTTTTTTGAATATAAACAGGGTCCTTTTTTCGATCTTCTTCGTTTTCATAATTATATTTTTTTCGAAAACTAGAAGCCTAATGGCCCTATAACACCAATAATTACATATATAGCAATTAAGTCTTTATGGATAGTTTAAACTGGAGTAAAAGCTCATTCAGAAACTGGATAGTTAATTATAAAACCCATATTATTTGCTGGTCTGCATTTATATCCTGGGAAACCATAATGGTTTTGGTATTTGGCAGCTCGGTAGGAAAGTTCAGTAATTTTGCAATTCACTATTCGATAAATATTTTTTTATTTTATTTACACGTCTGGTTGCTAGATAAAGCTACAGCAATTCCAAGAAGCGCAATATGGAAAATTGTGTTATTTGTATCTCTCGAGATCAGTATATACACTTCTATGGTGATTGCCTTAGATAATTTTCTTTATGCTTACACCGATATATTAGGACATGATGCAATACCTACAATAACAATAAGGGTATTTAAACTTCTTTATCGGTGTTCCTATTTCATGCTTTTTTCTACCGGATATTTTTTCTTAAGAAGATATTTAAGTGAAAAGACTGAAAAAGAGCGTATCGAAAAACAGCGGTTCCAAATGCTTTTGGATAAAGAAAGAACCGATAAAGAACTTTTAATGTCGAAAAATGCCTTTTTGAAAGCGCAGATCAATCCGCATTTACTTTTTAATACATTTGAGTTTATCCACCAAAAAATCAGGCAACACTCGCCCGAAGATGCGCAGGTAATGGTGTACTTATCCGATATGATGCGTTTTGCAGCAACTACCGAACATCAGGAAGGTTATATAAAGGTAAATGAAGAAATTACCCAGTGCCAAAACCTCATCAAACTCCATCAGCTTACGCAGGGACAGGTTTTTATCGAGCTGGCATTTTCGCCGGATGTGCTTGGTATCAGGCTCATTCCGTTGGTATTATTAACCATTCTGGAGAATATGTTTAAACATGGTAATCTTTTCGACAGGGATAACAAAGCCACTATCGATATTTATATGGATGGTGAAGCATTAAAAATAGAAAGCCGGAATTTACCGGGTTTGGTAAAAAATGAAGTTGGCTTTGGCTCCGGACTTGACAATATCAGAACCAGACTGGATTATACTTACGGCAGAGCGGCAGAAATGAATGCTTTTATTGATGAAGAAGGTTTTTATACTTTAAGCATAGCAATAAAGGAAAAGGCTTTAGAAGCAGCCTTTCCGGATCAGTTACAGGAAATAATTCATTAATAGCATTTTTTATTAAACATACCGGTCGATAGCTGGCTGCTTGGTTACTTCGTAAGAACTAGAGGTATTAAAAGAAGATACTTTAAAAACGATTTCTTCTTCCCTTTTGGCAAGGGCATGGATACCTGGCGTAAACCGCTGCCTGAACAATTTAATGCATGCTTCAGCATGGCAGATGACCTCATAGCGGTTTTTACTTTTTACAATTACTTCCATAACATAATCCGGCCATTGTTTACTGATCAGGCGGGGCAACCAGCTAAATTGCTGTTTCTTAATCAACTCGCCCATTTCCTCCACTGCGGCCTGGGGTATCCCCTCGCCTACAATCTGAAGCCATTCTCCTTCAACTTCATCTATAATGCCCATCACATCACTGCCTGATAATACCAGCCAGGGATCTTCCATGCTGGCCTGCATAAGCTGATAAGATTGATCTTTAGTATATTCCTGTTTAAAAAGGTAAGTGAGTTCTATCATGAGGCGTTAAGATATATCAGTTTTTTATAGGAAGGTTATTTAGCCTAACCAATGTTTCGATGGTATTGGTAAAACGTTTCATCGATATTGGTTTTCCAAGGTAACATTCAAAGCTGGGGTCTATCGTTCTAACTTCATGCTCCAGATTGGAAGAAGCATAAATTACAAATCTTGCCTTTTCTCTTAAATGTTTAGAAAGCTCGGTTCCAGCCATTCCATCCATATCGATATCTAAAAACAGAAAATCTATTTTATCCCCATTTCCGATAATGTTTAAGGCATCGAGGGGATTATTAAAGGTACTGGACACTTTCAGAAAATCAATTTCATTGATGTAATCATTCAGCGCATCGATGGCATGCTGTTCATCATCAACTATCGAACAGTTGTAATACATATTTGTAGGTTAAAGTAGACTATACAAATGTTGGTAAAATCTATATGATTTCCAATAGCTGAAGATAAAAAAGGTAAAAGTACGGTAGCAGATGTATTTGTAATACGAATAGGCAATTCTTAATTGCTTTGTAAATGAATACACTCCATTATCCAAGACATATTACCAAGAAAACTGCAAAAAAAAGCCGTCCGGACTTTACAATCCGGACGGCTTAATTATTATTTTATTTATTAATTCTTACAATGATGCGTGCGCATCTCTTAATGCCTTAATGGCATCGTGACTGGTGTTAATACCTGCCTGTTGTTTCAATAATACCTCTCTGATGTTTTCTCCTAATTCATTTTCCTGAAGGGCATCACGGTAAGCTTTTTTAATGGCATCTTCTCCACGTTCGCATTCTGCTAAAATACTGTGACGGTCATCACCACCAAAGCTTGCTTTAATATCGATCCAGGCGCGGTGTAAACTGCCTAAAATGGTATTTCCAGTATCCGGATTTTCACCATTTCTGCCTACCAATCCGGCAAGTTCGGTTACATTAGCCCTGCTGTCTGATGAAAATTTATCAAAAGTTGCTTTCAAGTCGATGTTTTCATCTTTTAAATCTGCACTTGCTTTATCAAAGCCATCTGCTCTATCGTTGTTGATCTGAATCAGGTCGTTTAATACTTCCACTGTTTTTTCTTGATTTTCCATAATGTATATTGTAGATATTTTAACTAACAACAATATTTGGGACAGAATAGTTTAGATTATCTTACAACATTTGTTAAAAAGTAAAAGAGACTGATATTTTGGTTACGCAAAGCTTGAAACTAAAAAAAGATGAAAAAGAGAAAGCCCCATATTACTATGAGGCTATATAATGATGTTTTATGGGCATCCACCGATAAAACTAACCAAACAAACTATAGACTAAACGCGGAGCAATTAAATTTGTTTTAAAAAAATAATAAAATTTTAAAACAGATTAAATCCTGTTCTTAAAACTTTAAACCACAACTTTTGGTTATAGCAACATGGAGAATATAAATGAACTGATTATACCTGCTGCCCGACTTGGCGAAGTGGAAGTTATAAAAGAACTGATTAGCCGAGGTGTGGATTTAAACCACCGCGATGATAAAGGTTATACGCCTTTAATTATAGCCTGTTATAATAACCAGCCTGAAGCTGCCAAAATATTAATTGATGCCGGTGCAGCTATTGATGCTGCAGATTTTGGCGGAAACACCGCTTTAATGGGTGCGAGTTTTAAAGGTTACACCCCTATTGCTAAATTACTGATCGAAAACGGGGCCAGTTTAAATCTTCAGCATGGAAATGGCGGAACGGCTTTGATGTTTGCAGCGATGTTTGGCAGGAACGATGTGTTAAGGTTATTGCTCGAACATGGTGCTGACCCAACACTTGCAGATAAAACAGGTAAGCGCGCCGTTGAATTAGCTGCGCTGCAGGGAAATGAAGTTGGTATTGAAATGCTGCAAGCACATATAGAAGATACTTAATCTTCTAACAAGCCTTTAACGAGGCTTTTCCATTGAGGGTATGACAGACCAAGTTTTGCTGCCATACCCACAACAAAGTTTCTACCTTTATCGTATAAACTTCCTGTTTCGGTATTGGGTAACTCGTTCCGTCCGTGTTCCTCAGCGGTAATGCGTAAGCCGTATCTTTTAACAACAAAGGTAGATGTTGCGGTATCTTTAAGAAAATGTGCCGTTTTACCTTCAATTTCAAGCGGGTGAGCACAGGGCCTGACGGTAATGGCCAAAATCTGTAATTCGCTTTCCTCAATATTTTTTATTTCCTGGATCCGTACCCAGTCGTAACCCTTGCCTACGCTGGTACCAGGCCCGGGGATATCAATCCGGATATAATCGCCTTCTTCAGCATTTCTTTCAGCCTTAATGCCGTGTGGGTCCATGAGCTGAAAGTTAGACATTCCTGCATATTTGCCCCAGTCGTTAACCGATAGAAGTTTTGCAGATGCCTGTTTAAAAAGTGCTATGGCCTCTTCTGTTGAAGAACTAATCTGCTCCTCCAGGGCATCCATACTGGTACCTGTATATTGTTTGGGAATGATATTTTGGTCAGGTTGATTTTCCATAATACATTTGAGGTTAAACCAGCGGAGGTTTGGCCCCCCGCCGATTATTTTATAAGTTGAACTACAATTAAGCAGGGATTTTCCTTGGATTTTCCCGATCCCAAAAACGGTGTTGTGCAATCATTTTAATAAACGTTGCTGTAAGCTTTTTTAAATCTTTGCCTACCAATACACCTTCACGCAATACGGTTTCTTCTGAGTATTCTGCAGGTAATTTTTTGAAAAAATACGTCGATTCTAATACTTGCAATGCTTCTTCATCTGCGGCAATGGCTTTACAGTGTTTAAAAGCTTCATTTAAAAAATGAACTGCGTTGGCTTCGGCCTCTAATGTAGCTACCGAATTGCCGCCACCTGGTACATATACGGCATCGTAAAGTACCGATGCAGCTGTTAAAAAGCTTTCGTCGGGTACAATCTGCTGATCTTCTTTCGAAATGATCTGTCCCAATTTAGGCGCTATAATGTGCACCACTGCTCCTTCGGCAACCAAAGCATCTTTAACTTTGCTCAGCGAAGCTCCATCTACCCCATCGGCAGCAAGTATGGCTACTTTTCTGGTTTTAATGGTATCTTTTATGGTTCCGGCCATGCTCAGGGCCTCAGATTTTGCCAAACTACCTTCTGGATTTAAAGAAGCATAATCAGCACGGTCAGCATCTGCCGGAATACTGTTATTCAAATCTTCCAACGCAATTTTTGGAATGTGCAGGCCAAGTGCAAAAGCCACTTCGGCAGCAAGTTTATTATCTATCTGCACCAAAACAGCAAGCATACGCTCTCTGATGGCTACTGTTTTAACTTTGCCAAGCTCAAAACTTAAAGCATCAACAATGTGGTTTTTTTCGGCTTCGCTCTGGCTGTTAAAAAACAACCTGGCTTGCGAAAAATGGTCGAAAAAGCTTCTGCTTCTCGCCCTTATTTTCTTCGCGTCGATGCGTTCGTTATAGCTGGTAAAACCACCATCGGCAGCTTTAACCTGTTGCGGATCGTTATTGGCAATGCCATTTGGACCATAACTGGTTTTGCCCCTGTTTATGGTTTGGCGCATGTAACCATCGCGCTGGTTATTGTGTACAGGAACTACCGGACGGTTAATTGGAATTTCGTGAAAATTAGGTCCGCCTAAACGGATTAGCTGGGTATCGGTATAAGAAAACAACCTGCCCTGCAATAAAGGATCGTTGGTAAAATCGATACCCGGAACTACGTGCCCCACATGGAAAGCCACCTGCTCCGTCTCGGCAAAAAAGTTATCGGTGTTGCGGTTTAAGGTCATTTTACCAATGCGCTGCACCGGAACCAGTTCTTCAGGAATCAGTTTAGTCGGATCCAAAAGATCGAAATCGAATTTAAACTCATCTGCTTCGGGAACAATCTGCACGCCAAGTTCCCATTCAGGGAAAGCGCCGGCCTCAATGGCATCCCATAAATCGCGACGGTGAAAATCAGGATCTTTACCTGAAATATTCTGAGCTTCATCCCAGGCTACGGCATGCACACCTAGAAGGGGTTTCCAATGGAATTTAACAAAGTTTGATTCCCCTTTAGCATTTACAAGCCTAAAGGTATGTACACCAAAACCTTCCATCATGCGGTAACTTCGGGGTAAGGCCCTATCGCTCATGGCCCACATAATCATGTGAGATGATTCCGGCAACTGAGAAATAAAATCCCAAAAGGTATCGTGCGCAGATGCTGCCTGTGGCATTTCGTTATCTGGTTCGGGTTTTACGGCATGGATCAGGTCTGGAAATTTAAGTGCATCCTGAATAAAGAATACAGGCATATTGTTGCCCACCAGATCGAAATTGCCTTCCTGCGTGTAAAATTTTACAGCGAAACCACGTACATCACGGGCTAAATCGGTTGATCCTCGTGAACCCGCAACGGTAGAGAAACGCACAAAAACAGGGGTTTCTGCACCGGGATCGCAAAGAAATGCAGCACGCGTTAGTTCAGACATGTCTTCGTACACTTTAAAAACGCCATGTGCGGCAGAGCCCCTGGCATGCACAACTCTTTCGGGTATGCGTTCGTGATCGAAATGGGTAATTTTTTCGCGGAGAATAAAATCTTCCAGTAAAGATGCTCCTCTTTCGCCTGCTTTTAATGAGTTTTGATCGTCGTTAATTTTTAGCCCATGGTTGGTAGTCATCGACTCACCGCTGGCATCGGCTACAAACGATTCGAGTTTTCTGGTCTTATCGTTTTCCTGCTGTGGCAGTGCATTTTTTTGATCTGATGTTTTCTTAGCCATTTTTATTCTTTTATGCTTCGTCAGCTGCTTTGTAATTAATTTCGTTTTCTGCTATATCGGTTAGTTTACTGTCGGCGAGTTTTTCTTCGGAAAGCGTTTGCTCTAAAATATCGGCGATATCGGTTAAACCAAGTGTGGTTGCCAATTGATAAAGGCCGCCATAACTGGCAATTTCGTAATGTTCTACTTTTTGCGAAGCAAGGATAATACCTACATCGCGGGTGGCGGTACCAGGTTCGGTTTCTTCTACAATGCCTTCGGCTTCTTTGGTTAAACCTTCCATGGCATCGCATTTTTTAGCAATAGCTTTCTCCCCTAAAAGTTCGAATACCTGCTCCAGCCGGGTAACGTGGACTTTAGTTTCTTCGAGATGGGATTCTATTGCGTTTTTAAGTTCGGGGGCAGTAGCGGCCGAAATCATTTTGGGTAATGCTTTAACCAGGTGATTTTCTGCCCAATAAAGATCGGCGATAGCATCTTTAAATAATCCGTTTAAAGCAGGTGCATCCTGAACCGTTGTTTTAGTTGCGAATTTTGGATCGCCACCAGTTTCATTTTTTTTCATGTTATAAGCTGTTAAGGTATATATCTACAACCTTTTATTTCAGCTTAAGTTTTGCATTTTTTTGCTTAGTTTTAATAAGCGTTTGGGGAGAGGTAGTTCGGAGTCTTGAGTCCGGAGTCTTGAGTCTGTAGTTCGGAGTCGAGTAACCGATAGATTAGTTGGGAGATTGGAGCTGGGAGTTTAGAGTCGATTAATCCAAAAACCTATCCTTCTTTTAATTTTTGTCTGTGTTGTTTTCCCCATTTGATCATTTCAAGTATGATATCGCCAAAAGATCTGCAATAGTCAGTTGAAGTATATTCTATGGTTACCGGTGTATCATCAATTACTGTTCTTTTAATGAGTTGATTGGCTGTCATCTCTTTTAATTCTTTTGAAAGCATTCTTGTGGTAATGCCCGGGATACTTCTTTCTATATCCCTGAATCTCTTATTTCCATTGCAGATGGAATTGATAATCGGAAGTTTCCATTTGCCTCCAAGTACATAAAGCGTATCCTGTAAAGCCTGTATTTCTTCTTGCTGGTTGCGGGGATTTGATAATACCTCGGCTGCGATCTGATTTCTTTTTTCTGTTTCCATAATTGGTATACTCTGTGATACTACTTACAAAAGTATACCAATATTGTGGTATTTTTGCATCATTAATTTATTTTTTTTTAATCATGAATAATTTAGAAGGAAAAAAAGCGCTGGTAACCGGCGGAAATAGCGGTATTGGTTATGCAACCGCAAGCGAATTAAAAAAACAAGGTGCAGATGTAATTATTACAGGAAGACGGAAAGACGCAGTTGAAAAAGCAGCTGCAGAACTTGGTGTTAAAGGTTTAATAGCAGATCAAAGTGAGGTTAACGCAATCGAAGGGTTAGCAACAGAAGTTGAAAAAACCTTTGGTAAAATTGATATCCTGTTTATCAATGCTGGTGTGGTAGAGCAGAGCAGTATAGCAGATGCTACAGAAAAAACCTTTGATACGATTATGGATATTAACTTTAAAGGTGCCTACTTTACCCTGAGCAAGTTTATTCCATTGTTAAATGATGGAGGATCTGTTGTATTCCTGTCATCAAATACTGCAAGTATGGATTTACCCAATAGTTCGATCTACTCATCTAGTAAAGCTGCATTAAATTCGGTTATGCGCATTGCAGCATTAGAATTAGCACCACGCCAGATCCGTGTAAACAGCGTTAGCCCGGGGCCAACAGCTACAGAAATTATGAATAAAAAAGGCCTTAATGAAGAACAGTTAGCTGCACTTAACCAATGGATGATTGACCGCATTCCACTTAAAAAAATCGGCAAGGCAGAAGATGTAGCCAAAATGGTTACTTTTTTCTGTGGTGATGCTGCTAACTTTATTACAGGGGCAGAAATTGTAATGGACGGCGGAATGAGCCTTAAGGTTTAGTCTGGAGTCCGAAATCGATAGTGTGAAGTCTATAGTTGATTACTTCGCAGGTGAAAGCCTGCAAAATAATCACCATACTTTATAGCAATTAACCACGAGCTGTGAAACTATTAACTAATAAAGGCTATTCTCCATTTGCATCGCCGCTTAACACACTGCTCATGTAATCGAAAAATGGTCGCATATCTTTAAAAGCCTGTCCCATTTGCTGAAGAAGATTTTCACCCAACAGGGTTTCGTCATCAAATCTTTTAATCAATAAAAACTGTTTAAAACGTAAAAGATCGATATCGGGATGCCCTGCGTCGAAGCCTTTTGGTGTGGTTTTAAGTTGTTCTCCTGCTAAGCTGCCAAAGGATGTTACAAAATTTTTATCGTTCATAATATCACGCAGCGGTTTTGCATCAAAGGCGATATCATCCCTGATCAGTTTCAGGTCGGCTGGCGAAGGTCCCCAGAATCCACCACCTACAAAAGTGTTTCCTTTTTCAATGTGAAAATAATAACCACCACGCCTGCTTTTGCCTGCCCGTTTGAAACTTCCGCTCCAATGCGTTTTATAGGGTGTTTTATCTGTCGAAAAGCGGGTATCGCGATAAATGCGATAAAGGCTTTTTTTACCAGAGGGGGTTTCGATTACATCGTGGAGATTTAATCCGGTCAACAATGCAGAAGCAAAATTTTCAATATTGGCCTGCTCAGTAAGAAATTCGTTTTTACGCTCATTAAACCAATCGCGGTTGTTGTTCTTTTTTAACTGTACCAGAAAATCGATGTTGGAACGCTGTATTTTTATAGGTTTTGCAGACATGTAATTATGGGGTGTTTCTTTTTCAAATATAATGGCAGGATAAAATATATTTTACATGGTAGCGTAATAAATTAAAGTATTTTTTTACCGTTTGAGAAATATAAGAACATATAAGGCCATAACCATTTAGCTACAATCATGCCTTTTACCCTCATAAATCATCCTTATATAAACGCTAAACCTTATAGCCTCTCCAACTTTATAACCCTGCAACAATCCAACAATTAAATCTCCTCATTTCTGCTTACCCGCATCTTTTTGTAAATTTGCAGCAATGATTTTATACAAAACTAATGAAGAGGTAGAGTTGATGCAGATCAGCGCACTACTGGTAAGCGATACACTGGCAGAAGTAGCTAAAATAATCAAACCGGGAATTACAACACTACAAATTGATAAACTGGCCAATGAGTTTATACTCGATAATGGTGCAGTTCCATCTTTTTATAACTATAACGGCTTTCCATTCCATATCATCACTTCGGTAAATGATGTGGTGGTACACGGTTTCCCCAGCGAGTATGAACTGGTAGACGGCGATATCATTTCGGTAGACGTGGGTACCATCAAAAACGGCTTTCACGGCGACCACGCTTATACTTTTATCATCGGTGAAGTATCACCTGAAATATTAAATCTTGTTAAAACCACCAAGGAATCGCTTTTTGTAGGGATTAAGGAAGCTGTTGTGGGCAAACGCCTCGGCGATATCGGTTATGCCATCCAAAACTACAACGAGAAGCAAGGTTACGGAGTGGTGAGGGATCTGGTTGGTCATGGTTTAGGTAAAGATATGCACGAAGATCCGCAGGTGCCAAACTATGGCCGTAAGGGCACGGGCATGCTGTTAAGAGAAAACCTGGTAATGGCGATTGAACCGATGATTAATATGGGCAAAAAAGATGTCTTTTTAGATCATGATGGCTGGACGATCAGAACTGCAGACGGTAGTCCTTCAGTACATTTCGAGCATGATGTATGCGTTAAAAAGGGCGAAGCATTAATCCTTTCTAACTATGCGCCAATAGAGGATGCAGAAAAGAAGAACATCAACCTGAATACTTCATATTACGCTTAACAGCAAAAAGGAAAGTGCTAAGGGCAAAGGGCCAAATGCAATTTACAATATCTGATGGTTCATAATTGATCATGATAATCTATGAACCATCAACCAAAAATCATTAATGAGGCTGCTCTACGCTTAACGCCAATCACTTACACCAATACCGCAGCCTCATCTACCCCATCCCCTGTTAACAAAGCCTTAACAGTAGCCAGCGTTGATTCGGCAATTTCAGTTAATGCTTCTTGTGTAAAAAAAGCCTGATGCCCGGTAACCAATACATTCGGGAAGCTGATTAACCGCTGAATATCATCATCACCAATAATACTGGTAGAAAGATCCTTAAAAAACAATTTTTCTTCCTGTTCATACACATCAATGCCCAATGCAGCAACCTGCCCCGTTTTTAATGCATCAATTACTTCACGTGTATGAATCAATCCCCCTCTGCTCGTATTGATCAGCGTAACACCCTTTTTCATCGATGATAAACTGGCAGCACTGATTAAATGATGGTTGTCTGGTGTTAGCGGACAGTGCAGTGAAACGATATCCGCATCTTTAATTACTTCATGAAAAGGAAGGTATTTAACACCGAAATTTCGGACCTGTTCATTCTCAAAAGGATCGTAGGCCAGCACCTTGCAACCAAAGCCCAGCATAATTTTACAAAAGGCAGCGCCTATTTTTCCGGTTCCGATTACCCCTACTGTTTTGCCAAAAAGATTGAAACCCATTAAACCTGAAAGCGAAAAATTCTGTTCGCGTATCCGGTTATAGGCCTTATGTGTTTTACGGTTTAGCGTAAGCAACATTGCCACTGCATGTTCGGCAACAGCCTGAGGCGAATAAGCCGGCACCCTGCAAACGCGGATTCCATATTGCTTTGCGGCCTCCAGATCTACATTATTAAAGCCAGCACAACGTAATGCGATGATTTTGACTCCCTTTTCTGCCAGTACAGCAATCACCTCAGCAGTTAATTTATCATTTACGAATACACAAACGGCATCTGTTCCCGGTTTTATTGCATCGGCGATATGGGGGCCCAAATGGGTTTCCCAAAATTCGAGTTCGAAATCATAATGTTCGTTACAACTTTCAAAAAAATCACGGTCGTAAGGCTTGGCAGAAAAAAATACAATCTTCATTATGGTAAAAATACGGATTAGTTTGGTGGGTAGTGAGGTTAATTGGTAATAGTTGAAATTGGTTAATCGGTTAATTGTATAAATTGGTTAATTGATGCAAAATGCAGAACTTGTTAATTGTTTAAATCGGTTAACTGACACCAAACTCAAAACGCCAAACTCAAAACCGGTTATTGTCCATCTTCCATTATCCATCTTCCATTATCTCTCAGATATCCCTCTTCCATTATTCCTCAGATATCCCTCTTCCATTATCCCTCCGTTACTCTTCAATCACCTCATTGGTAACATGTTGATTACGCTCCATGCGTTTAGCCTGCTGCGCCGTATTTTTATGGCACACACAAATAATTGATGAGGGTATTTACTAAAACGATTTGGTTACTCCTGCTCTTTGCGGGTATTTTTACAAACAGTTACGCACAGAATTATACCGTAAAAGGTATTGTTTTGGATACTGCAGGCTTGCCGCTACCTGGTGCAGTAGTACGGATTAAATCTGGAAACGATAGCGCAGGCACTTCAGCCAATCCCGATGGAACCTTCATTTTGAGCAAAGTCAAATCTAAACAGTTTACCCTTTCCGCTGCATTTATTGGCTACGATACTTTTAGTAAACAATATCTGATCGATAAAGGTGCACTGCTGAACATTACCGATATTAAACTCAGGCCCTCTTCAAATACCCTTGAAGGTGTGGTGATCTCCGGCGTGCCGCCCGTAAAAGTAACCGAAGATACAGTGAGTTTTAGCGCCAGGGCTTTTCCGGTAAGGGATGGTGATGCAGTAGACGAAGTGCTGAAAAAACTGCCGGGCATAAAGGTAGATAAAGATGGCAATGTAACCAGTCAGGGCGCGCCTGTTACCAAAATTCGGGTTAACGGAAAGGATTTTTTTGGAACTGATGTAGCCACCGCTATCAAAAACTTACCTGCAGATATCATCAAGAACCTGCAATTTATCGACGATTATGGCGATCAGGCAAAACTGACCGGAATTAAAACGGGCGAGCCAGAAAAGATATTGAACTTAACCATCGAAGAAGATAAAAAGAAGGGATATTTTGCCCGTGCATCGGCCGGGGTTGGCAATTCTGACCGCTACAATACCAGCATCAGGGGAAACAGCATGAAAGGCGAACGGCAGATTTCTTTCGATGGAACATCGGCCAATGCCAATATGCGTGGCGGCGGAGGTGATGGAATCAATACCAGAAATGCCTTAGGTTTAAATTACAGAAATGAGTTCAGCACCAGACTTTCGGCTGATGCATCATATAACTTTAACAACAACAAGAATAACACCATCAGCTCAACCTATACTCAAAGCGTTTTACAGGATGCCGGTCAGAATCCAATTAACAGGCTCGAAAATGCGGGTAATAATAGTCAGAGCAACAATAATAACCATTCGTTTGGCGGCAGCTTAGAGTATAAAATTGATACGATGAACTACCTTAAAATTTCGCCAAATTTTTCTTACAGCAACAATAACGGCAACAGTACCGGAGGTTCCGATATCACTCAGGATACCCTCTCCACAAACAGGCAAAGTACAAACTTTAACACCTCTAAAAACCTCAATGCACGCACCAATTTCTTTTTTAACCATAAATTTGAGAAAAAGGGCCGTAATATTACTTCATGGGGAAACATTAATTATTCAGATGGAGAAAGTTATAAAGATGTGTATAACAATTACATCAATACGCACAACAAAGCGGCAGATACTGTTTTACAAAACCAGCTGAACAACCAGAATAGCCGTAATTTAGGATTAAATGCAGGTGTTTCGTACATGGAACCAATCTGGAAAAAGACCTTTCTGGAGGTAAATTATAACTGGAACCGCTCGTCTACAAATAATTCGCGTGATGCTTATGATGTGGTTGATGGTAATGAAGTATTTAATCCAAACCTCAGCAACATTTATGATTATCAGTTTATTACCAACAAAGTTGGACTAAATTACCGGTATATAGGCGAGAAGTTAAACTATACAATTGGTGTAAATGCACAGCCGGCAATATTGCGCGGAGAGAACCTGAGCAACAACATTCAAACGGTTAACCGTTCGTTTAACTTCATCCCTTCAGGCCGTTTTTCTTATAAATTTTCGAACCAGGAATCTTTCGACATCAACTACTGGGGCAGGAATAATCAACCGGGCTTTTTACAGTTACAGCCTATATCTGATAATTCGAACCTCCAGAATGTGGTTACCGGAAATCCAAACCTGAAACCCGAATTTATCCAAAGTGTTAATGCACATTATAAGCGGGCCGATTGGAATGCAGGGAAAATAATACAGGCAAACTTTAAATACGAACGCACAAACGACAGGATTGTAACCACCAAGCAACGTGTACCAGGAACGGTTAACCAGCTAACAAGCTATATCAATGCGGATGGTTATTATACCCTTCAGGGCGATTATAACATCAGTAAACCACTTTCTGCAGAGCGGAAATTTACCATTGGCTACTCAGGTTCGGGACAATTGAACAACAACATTACTTTTACAGATGATAGCCGGATTGAAGCGCAGAACTTATCCTGGCGCCAGGAACTGGAGTTTCGGGTAGATTTAAAGGATATTGTTAATTTCCAGTTAGAAACTTCTTATTCACAAAACCTTACCAATTACTCGAGTGATAGTTTTGCCGATCGTCAATCTAACCGTTTTGAATGCGGTATAGAGGGACGCAATTACTTTTTTAAAGACCTTACTGTAGGTTACGATTTTACTAAACAGATTAACTCCGGCTTCGATAACGGAGCGGTACGTAATCCAACGTTGCTTCGCCTTTCAATGGAATATAAGTTTATGAAAAACGATATGGCCGCCATCCGTGTAGAAGGATTTGATCTTTTTGATCAGAATTCGGGTATCTCGAGGGATGTGTTCGACAACGTAATTGTAGACAGGCAGGTAAACCGTTTGGGCCGCTATTTTATGTTATCGCTGATTTACCGGGTACGCAAGTTTGGCGGATAAGCTAGCTATTTTTTACCACAGAGCACATGGAGAGAAATAATAAAGAAATCTTTAAGCTTATTTAGCGCACAGATCTCTCCACTGCGGTAGAGATGACGCAACGAGGGGTTTTTACTTACAATTTCCACTTAATGACCTAAAGCTCTTAATAACCTAACTAACAATATATTAACTATAAATATCCTTATACTTGACTTAGTGTGGTCGTCATTGCGAGGAGGAACGACGAAGTAATCTTTCCGGCTAACGATTCTTTCTGTAGATTGCTTCGTCGGCTGAAAAAGCCTTCTCGCAATGACGAACCACTTAATGGCCTTAACTTCTTAATAATTTGACTAAAAAAATATTGACTGAATATTCGAAATCAATGTTCTCCGTGTTTTCTGTGAATCCGTGGCTAAAAAAATAACGGAGAAATCTTTAAGCTTATTTAACTTGCAGATCTCTCCACTGCGGTCGAGATGACGCAACAAGGGATTGTGAATCCGTGGCTAAAAAAAAATAATGGAGAAATCTTTAAGCTATTTAACTTACAGATCTCTCCACTGCGGTCGAGATGACGTAACGAGGGATTATGAATCTGTGGCTAAAAAAATAATGGAGAAATCTTTAAGCTATTTAACTTAAAGATCTCTCCACTGCGGTCGAGATGACGCAACGAGGGGTTATAGCCAACTCACCGCTTATCACCAAACGCTAACCGCTTCCCCTCCCTACTGGTTTCTCAGGTAAATATTCCCGTACGATGAGCTCAAATCATAACTCGGGCCAACACCTGGTGCTGCCGTTAAAGAAGTAAAGAAATTTTCTTCTTTCATTTCTGTCGGTTTAAGCACCATATCGGTATATATTTTCCCATAACGGTTGGTGAGTTTTATTTTGCCAATTGCACTCTGGTTGATACTGGCATCAATGCCGCCATACCTTGCATCAACCTTTACAGGGCCCTTAAAATCTTTAATCTCTACAATACCATAAACAGAACTTATTTCAGTGTTTATATCTGCCGGAAGTTTAATGTTAATGGTGATTTCAATATCCTTTGTTTGATAGGTCGATATTTTTGCGCCACCTTTCTCCTTGATGTAGGCATCAAGATCGGCTTTTGAGTTTAAGCGTGTTTTAATGCCATTTTCCTTTACATAATAAGCTTCCGGAATTTTATCCATATCAAGTTTATTTTGAATGGTAATGGTTCCGTCAGCACTGCTTTCCTGGAGGGTAAATGCCGAGTCGCTTTCACCATTGTTGATCTTTACCGTAGCTTCTATCGCAATTTCATTTTTATCCCAGCTGGAAACATGTATAACCTTTGGATAATCGAAGCGAAGTACTACCGCATCACCCTTTTTAACCGGATAAGATTTATTAATTTTGGTTTGCGAAAGGGCAATACCCGGCACCATGGCCATTAAAAGCCAAAATAATACTGTTTTCATAAAAGAATGCTTTGTTGCCTTTATTGCCAAGAACAGGCTTTCAGACAGATGAAAGGGGAAACCTGAGAGACCGTTATTTTTCTCTCAGATATACATTTTTGTAACGTGAATTTAAGATCAGATCAGCACCGCCACCATTAATCTTGCCTCTGATGTTTTCAGAACTCCGGCCACTGCTACTGTATCCAAAAACAGATCCATCTCCATTTACAGTAGTTAAACCACTTATCGACTGACCTGTACGTACCGAAGTTACCTGTCCGCCAACATTTTCGCTTCCACTTATAGAAGTAAAGCCATTGCGCTCTGCTCTCTCGGTTTTATCAATTGCTATTTTTAAGCCCTCTGCAGCGTAAAGTTTACCATAACCGGTACTTAATTCTACGTTCGCTTTTGTATTGGCAGGAAGCGATACATCTACATAACCATATACCGAAACAATAGATACAGGACCTTTAATGGCTTCAGTAAAAATAGCATCTACAGAACCATACAGTGTTTTAATATTCATAGGGCCACTGTTGTTTTCGAGCTTGATTTTGTTGTAGCTGGTAGAAACCTCTATTTCACTTTTAAGGTTTTTCAGAATAATCTCATTCTGGTACACATTGCTTTTGTTGGTAAAAACTATTTTAATGTTTTGAGGCACCTTAATCGTTAATATACCTTTAATATCCCTGTTTACTGCATTAACATTAATTTCTCCCCCTTTTTCAGTAACATCTAAACCTAAGCCGGTATTATCAGTAAAACCCGACCCACTGATGGCACGTAATCCTTTTGCACGTTCATCTACCTCTTCGGTTTCTCCTTTGGGTATAGAAAAAACAATTTCGTTTCCACTGTAACCTTCTACTATTGCGCCCGATATATTGAGGTTGAGCTGCCCTGAGTTTTTGTTTAATTTGTATTCTTTCTGTGCTGATGCCGATACTGCAATGGCCAGTAGAGAAAAAAGAACGATGAATCGCTTTTTCATAATTTTATTGTTGTTTGTTTTATAATTTATCCTGATTTAATAATATACTATACGCTTCATCACGCACTGCAGCAAATGTTTCGGGGTTATTGGCCAGCGCATAAAGTTTGTCGCCAATTTCTGCATTCTTCATTTTTCCTAAAAAGCTTACCAGGCCAAGCTGTACCATCGGGTCGTCCTGCTTGCTTAACGAGCTTACCAGCAATTTAGACGCATATTTATCGGCACTGTATTTTTGCAATACATTGAGGGCAGCCAGGCGCACGTTGGTATTTCCATCATGGTTGAGCGTTTTCGATAACATATCCAGTGTTTTGTTATTGATTTTCTTGTTTTTTTCAATTTTTAATATCGCAAGCAACCTTACACTTGCCGAACTGCTATCTTTTAAAGCTGCATATTCTTCATTGCTGCCCATATATTGTGGTTTTTTCTTAACCATTTCCGGCTCATTTACCTTAACCTTCGCGGTTTGAACAGGTGTGTTTTTTTCAACCAAAACCTGATTTGCTTTTCCAACCGGCCTGCGCAGCAAAGTAGCCGTAGCATCTTTCGGAACTAAAAATGCTTCTTTTTGTGTCCACGGGTAAAAAAAAAGCCATGCGGTTGCCGCTACCAGCACCAATGATGCCGCAACCAGCCATTTGCTGTTGTTAAAAAACTTCAGATTTTTAACCCTTGTTTGCTCTGGCTGAACCTGCATCCGCTTAAAGCGGTCCATATCAAAGGCCGGTGCTTCGAGATGATCGAATTCCTCCCGGTGCTGTTCCACAAAATCCTTTATCTGATCATTCATAATAACATTTGTCTTTTAGTGATAATAAAACACGTTTTTTTGCCCTGTGGTACTGCGTCCTCACGGTACTGGCCGAAAGTCCGAGCATTACCGCAATTTCTTCATGCGTCATCTTTTCAAATACATACAGGTTTAAAATTGTCTTGTAACCTGCTGACAGGTCTTCGATACTTTTTTTCACGTCTTCTACCCTGCAGTCGAAAATTTCCACATCATCATTGTCATTTCCTCCTTCGTCTTCAACATCCATATCGCCCAGATCAGAGAAAGCTATTTTTCTTTTTCTTAGGTGAGAAATGGAACGGTTGATGGCCATCCGCCGTACCCATGCTTCGAAACTGAGTACCCCTTTTAACTTGCTCACATCACTAAACACTGTACAAAAAATATCCTGCAGAATATCTTCTGCTTCACCTGTATGGCTCACAATCCGGCTAATCGAATTATAGATCTTTCTGGCATAACGGTTGTAAAGTCCCGTGTAGCCTGCTTCCCTGCCCTCAAGGCAGAGTACAATTAATTCCTGATCGGTTATCTGTTCAGCAGTGCGCAATGTTGAGCTTTTAATTTATCTGTTATAATACGTTTCTACTCTCTAGTCGCAGCATATACAATAGTGTTGCATCTTTTTTTCAAAAAAAACCAAAAAAATATAAATTAAGGTAAATCTAATCAAACAATCGGGCAAAATCAGCCTGTTTAAACCTGTTAAACAGCATATTATGAATTTGTTTTATTTCTAATAGAATTTAGGTAAACATTCGTTTCAGGAGTACTCCTTTTTATCAATTGAAAATTTCTGTTATTCGCGATTGAGTTTTTTTGAAAATCAGCTTTTAAAACTAATTTAGTGTTACGATTAAATTTCCTGCTGATAATATGAACAGTGTAAATGACGATAAACATCCCAATAAAAAAGCCATTGCCGCAAACGAAGAGCGTTTTAGAGCCCTCGTAAATGCTACTTCTGATATTGTGTACATTATGAGTGCCGATTGGCGGGAAATGAAACAACTGGAGGGAAGGAACTTTTTAGCTGACACAAACGAACCCCTTACAGACTGGATATCTAAATACATCCATCCGCTTGATCAGGATCAGGTGAGAACGGCCATTGATGATGCGAAAAGAGAAAATAAGGTTTTTCAGCTGGAGCACCGTGTACTCAGGGCGGATGGAAGCATTGGATGGATCTTATCGCGCGCCGTGCCCATTTTTGATGATAATGGAAATGTACGCGAATGGTTTGGTGCAGCGAGCGACATTACTGAAACCAAACGTGCTGAAGAAGCACTTAAACTGGCGAAGGAAATTACCGAGCAGCAAAAACGGGTGTATGAAACCATTGCTAACAGTACGCCCGACCTGATGTACGTTTTTGATCTTCAGTACAATTTTATTTATGCCAACGAAGCCCTCCTTACGATGTGGGGTAAAAGCTGGGATAATGCCATTGGGAAAGGCCTGCTCGAAAACGGATACGAACCCTGGCATGCTGAAATGCACCAACGGGAAATAGACCATGTGCGTACCACTAAAACCGCTATCCGTGGCGAAGTTTCTTTCCCGCATGCCCTACTTGGAAAACGTGTTTACGATTATATTTTCACACCTGTGCTTAACGATGCCGGCGAAGTTGAAGCGGTAGCCGGTACCACCCGCGATATTACCGATATTAAACAAAATGAGCAGCGTAAAAATGATTTTATCGGCATGGTAAGTCATGAACTTAAAACACCGCTTACCTCATTAACTGCCTATCTCCAGTTGATGGAAAAGAGTGAACCGGCAAAGCACGACCCAATGACTAAAAGGATATTGGAGCAATCGATTAAACAGAGCCGACGGATGACGAACATGATTAATGGTTTTTTAAACCTTGCCCGTTTGGAATCAGGAAAAATGTTTATCGAAAAAGGACCTTTTGATTTTGCCACATTTTTACAGGAAATTGCAGAAGAAACCCGGATGCTATACACGCAGCACCGCTTTATATTTCCCGATATAGCACCTGTAATTATTAATGGCGATATGGGCAAACTGGCACAGGTAATTAATAACCTGCTTGGTAATGCCGTAAAGTATTCGAACATTGGCAGCCAGATTACCACTTCAGCAACAATTGAAGGCGACCAGCTAAAAATAAGTGTCAGCGATGAGGGAACGGGCATTCCACAGGAAGAAATTTCAAAACTTTTCGACCGTTTTTACCGCGGGCAAAACAATAACCTCATAGCAGGCTTTGGTATAGGACTTTATGTATGCCGTGAAATTATTGAAGGGCACGGCGGAAAAATCTGGGTGGAGCAGAGCACAGATCAGGGAAGTACATTTTGTTTTACACTGCCGGTTTAGTCTGGAGTTTTGAGTCCAGAGTCCTTAGTCTTAAGTCCCTAGTCTTAATTCAATTATTAATTCAACTGCAGGAATAAGATAAATTAAACCCGATCCTGGTGCTGGCTTAAGCACACGAATGAACTAAAATAATCAACAATTGATTTGCATATTTGGACAGTCGTCTATAACTTTGTACCATGGATCAAAAAGAAAGAATTCTGGCAGCTGGCATCGATCTGTTTTCTACCCGCTCGTATCATCAAACCGGAATCAGGGAGATTACAAAACAGGTAGAAATGCCCACAGGATCCTTTCATTACTATTTTAAGAATAAAGAAGATTTTTCTGCAGAAGTATTAAATCATTTTTTTAAAACAGAAATCCTCCCCTCCTTTTCCGAGATCACCCGCAATCCGGCGCTCAATCCGAAGCAAAAGATTATGGCTTACTTTTCTTTACGGATTAACAGGTACACGAAATCCAGTACCAATAGTGGCACCATGTGGAGCTGTATAATGGGCAATTTAGGTCAGGATGTTGCTGCCCAAAGCGAAATCATTGCTGTACAACTGCAAAAACTCACCACCGATCACCTTGTCCCGGGTTTACAAAAATTAGTTGAACAAGGTCAGAAAGAAGCCAGCATAAAATGTACTATTGATGCAAAAGTGCTTGCTTCAATGATTTTCAACACATACGAAGGCAGTATGATCCAGCGTAAAATAGAACGCAACGATCAACCGCTCCGGCAATTTTTAAATTTTATTGAAAATTTACTTTAAAAAAATTTCACCTGATATAGACAGTCGTCCAAATAAAATTTTAACATTAAAAATATGGATCATCAATATGATATTATCGTAATCGGCTCCGGACCAGGGGGCTATGTATCTGCTATCCGTGCCGCTCAATTGGGTAAAAAAGTTGCGCTTGTAGAAAAATATGCCGGACTTGGCGGTACCTGCACCAACGTTGGCTGTATCCCGGCGAAAGCACTACTGGATAGCTCTGAACATTTTCACCAGGCAAAAACAGAGTTTACAGTCCACGGGATAGAAACCGGCGATCTGAAACTTAATTTTAACCAGTTTATTGCCCGCAAAAAAGAAGTAATTGCACAAAATAATGCGGGATTAAACTTCCTGATGCGAAAAAACAAAATTACTTTGTATCAGGGCCATGGAAGTTTCAAAGATTCACATACATTAAATGTTGGCACAGAAAAAGGCGATCAACTGACACTTAAGGCCACCGATTTTATTATTGCTACCGGTTCTAAACCTGCAAGCTTAGCCGGGATAGCTATTGATAAAAAGCGCATCATTACCTCTACCGAAGCCATGGATTTACCTGCATTACCAAAATCAATGATTATTATCGGTGGTGGAGTTATCGGGATCGAACTCGCATCAATGTTTGCGAGACTTGGCACACAGATTACCATCATTGAATATGCCGATTCCATCCTGCCAACCATGGACAGAGAACTGGGAAAAACGCTTCAAAAGAGTTTAAGCAAGCTGAACATTGTTTTCAAACTTAACCACCGGGTGCAACAGGTTGTAAATCAAGGCGATTCGGTTTCTGTTTCTTTCCTTGATGAAAAACAGCAGCTTCGAACTGAAACAGCAGCATACTGCCTGATGGCTGTTGGTCGCAAGCCCTATACTGCAGGATTAAACCTCGAAAAGGCTGGCATTAATACTGATCAGGCCGGAAGGATTATTGTAAATGATCAACTTCAAACTAACCAGCCGAACATTTATGCGGTTGGTGATGTGATTGCAGGCCCAATGTTAGCACATAAAGCAGAAGAAGATGGAAAATATGTTGCCGAACGCATTTGCGGTGAAGCCGGCCACCTGGATTATAGTTTGATTCCCGGCGTGGTATATACCTGGCCTGAAGTAGCTTCGGTAGGTAAAACGGAAGAACAGCTTAAAAGCGAAGGAAAGCAATACAATGTTGGAAAGTTTCCTTTTCTTGCCAGCGGAAGGGCGAGGGCTTCGAGAGATCTGGATGGTTTTGCAAAAGTTCTGGTTGATCCTACTTACGGCGAAATATTGGGTGTACATATAATTGGTGCTCGTGCTGCCGACCTGATTGCCCATGCCACACTCGGTATAAGGCATGAAATTACCGCCGCAGCCATGAATGAAATGGTGTACCCTCACCCAACATTTTCGGAAGTATTAAAAGAGGCTTATCTTTTAGCTACCGGACAGCCATCTATTAATTATTAGGAATAAAAAGCTGTCTCAAATTTTATTGGTTAATAGTGCTATCATCCTCAACTAATTGAGGGTCTTAATACCTAAATAAACGAATTAAGTTTATTTACAACACAATATTTTGAGACAACTTTTATTTATAAAACTCCGGGAAATCCATTTCTTCAAACTGCTGGCCGCCATATTCACCTTCGATGGCGTAATCGTATTCGAGTTCAAACGAAACAATCTGGATGTCGTCGGGATCGTAAACGATTGGGAAAAACGGTCCGCCAGGTTCATCGTGCAATTCAAAATCGCCCTGTAATATCCCGCAATGTTTACAGGTATTTACCCAGTAGGAAAACTGAATGGCTTTTGAAAAACTATACTTAAACTGCGGATGGACTTTTTTTAAATATTCCATGGCAGGAAGATCTGCACTCTGGAGATAACTGAACAATGTTGGGTTTTCGCCTTTAACCCAGGCAACCTCACCACCATTGGGATCATCCTCATCAACCTGTTCTAAATGATAATAATTTACGGCAGCCGGAGCCATTACAGGTGTTTTTTGTCCGCATTTCCAGCAGATTCTCGTGGCTTTAGCCAATAAATAAGGTTTCCTTACTATGCAATCTAAACGGCTTGCCGGAATCCACTTTGCAAAACGGTTAATATCTTCAATGTGATCAGGAATAACCCACTTCCTGATATCAATGAGCCAATAAGCCCCGAGTGCTTTGGCCTCGTCTTTATCGGCAAAAGGAACGTTTAAGATATAAGGCATTGTTAGATTAAGCTTGCAGGACGAAAATAATTAAAATCTGGTAAAAGCAGAATTTTAACCGCAAAGATGAATACGCAGAGCATATTTTGTTAGGCGCTTAACGTTTCGATCATCCATCTTACATCATCCATCTTACATTTTGCCATCTTCCATCTGCTATTTATAGCTGATCAGATTTGATATCATTTATTTAATTAAGATATTAGTGCACATAACTGCAAGCTTACCGATCAGCAATAAACAATGAGCACCTATTACAGTGAGCTTTCCGTTCCGAAACGTTATTATGGGTATATCCAAAAATTCTGGACACTCAACAATATGCAGCATCCGTTTTACACACCGTACTGGAAATCATCCTTACACGCCATGCTATCTGCTACCTGTCTGGGATATGATAGAAGAAGATTTTTTGACTATGCTCAAACGTTAAAGCTTTAGCACCTGCCTCCCCCTTAACCACTACCTTATAGGCAGCACGCCCTTCCCTATCCATCTATGGCACCTTTCCTATGGAAGGGAAAAGCTCGAAAAAATCACTTTGCGGCCTATCATCTGATATTGCAATTTTTTGATGCTTAAAGTGATCTGTCAGGTGTATCTTGCAAGTTTTTATTTTTGCTACTGCAATATTACAATTTGTGTTAATATTGCTGATTTACAGATTGCTTGATAAGCTTTACAAATGCAATGTTAAATTATAAATGTTCTTTCTTTTACAAACGTTCTTAGCTTTTCCTGGTGACTTTCGCCAATAGGGATAACTAATTTGTTTATCATAACTAAAGTATTTAACTCTACTCTGCAAATATGGCTGCTATTGACAATAAAAGATTTATGCACCTTCAAGAAATCAGGAAATTTATGTAATGACTCTGCCATTTCTTTCATAGAATGATAACCATTTAATATTTCACTTAACGTATAAATATTAATCTTGTTTTTTGATGCCTCTATGGCTACAATTGATTCGATGGCAACCTGACTAAATGAATGCTTTGCCGCCCCCTTAACATATAGCAATTTAACCTGATCCTTTTTGTTCTCTAATATTCTTATCACATAATTTAAAGCTATGAAAAATTTAAGCTTGTTAAATGGCTTTAATAAAAACTGATCTACATTAAGTTCGAAAGCATTAACAGCATATTTGGAATCCTCTGTAATAATGATAATATGTTTAACCATTTTTTGAATAACTGGAACAACCTGTAGTTCTGACACCTCTTTAAACTGGATATCCATAAATAAAATATCAATATCCTGTTCTTTATTCATTGCCCCCATCGCCTCAAATGGATCATGATAGGTATTTATCAGTTGCAGGTTCGCCGATAATGTAATCAGTTTTTGTAAATTTAAAATGCTTTTGTAATCCTCATCAATAATTACACAATTATATTTCATTGTAAATAAAATTTTGTAAAGTTTCTTTCAAGGAAACCCAATTAAAATTATTTTTCTCTGGAACGAGATGGGATATCGGCAAACGTATAATAAATTTTACTAATTGCCAAATATTATACTGCAATAACACAGACAAATTTAAACTACACACCGATAAGGTTTTATCACGCACAATTTACTGTGATAAATGACGGATTCAATCTTTATTTTCTTTTTAGATTTTGATCATCAAAAGCAGGCAGTACGTCCTGTAAACCTGGAGTTACGTCCTAACCTCTTTTCAAATCATTGTTTACCAATAAAATACTTCGAATATTCGTCACCGTCATTAAACGTATTCTAGTTACGTCATTTTGGCTTATAAAATTAATCGAACAAAAAAATGAAGAAAAAATTAATGCTTTCAAAGGGCAAAATTTTGTTTTGCCTTATTCTCTCATCCCTTATGATACAGTCTTGTAAGAAGGATCTTCTAATTCCCGGTCAGGGAAGTTTAGATCGAAATCTAAAAAGTATTAATGAGGCCAGGCAACATTTCGACCGGAACCTGGCAAAAAGCAAAGGCAATGACGATCTGAATCCCTATCTAAAAACAAAAGTACCTGTATGGAAAAATGCCTATTTCGCTTCTGTTGATGGCAACATCGTGCTTAAAGTGCCTTTAAAATTTGACAATATTTATTGGGTGTTAAACGAGAAGACCCGCGCAACAATGCCGTATGACAATTTGAATTACCTTTATTTTTATAAGGATTCTGCTGCCAATATCAAAACAGAATGGGTCAGTCTGTTCCCAGATTCAGCCTGGGCATATGGAAATAGGCAAACCTATACAGGCCGGGCAGTAATCAGAGATTGGGATGGGAATTTGTTAAAGGCCTATTCTTATCAAAATGGCGAACGGCCCGTTTCTTATAGTGTTAAACCAGCAGCAAAGGCGAATTGGATCAATAAAGCATCTTTCGGAAAGGGAAAAATAATGTCTGCAGAAACAGAACAGCCATTAACCGGACTTACTTGCTGGTCGCAACCTATAACCAGATGTACTACCTGTCCAGTGGTACAAACGGCGCCTTCTAACGGTAACACCTGCGCTCCACCAGGGCAAACAACCACCGTATGTAATGTTATTGGCTATGATGTAAATTGTGTTTCAAGCCCGTTTTATCCTACACCAGAAAGCTCACTTCCATCCGGCGGAAATAATTCAGGCAATGGAGGTGCACCTCCTAGTGGAGGCGCTGGTGATAGCGGAAATGCTTACCCACCACATGCCCCTTGCAGCCCTACAGCTACCAAGGCATATCAAGGCCCCAACGGTCTTATAATACCCTGTTTTGTGACCATGCCTGCAAAACCATTTATTCCGGTAGATGACAATCCAGACGATCCAGCTGAAGGAAATACATCCTACCAGCTTACCGCGGAAGATGTAGAAATAATAAATACGGTTAGGACAGAAAATGCCGAAGCAGATGCCTTTATCAACAATCCAACTGATTGTTATGGGACAAACCGGATGGGCAATGTAAAATTTAGAGGGACAATTGAGCATTGGATGATCCAGTATGAGTATTTAGTGGAGCACCCTTTTGATGGGAAACGGGAATATTCAATTCCCGGTAGTGGACCAACTGGTGGCCGCGGCTTTGCCGATATTGTAAATACCGGTTCTAGCGAAATGTTTGAAATTAAACCTAATTCAATATCAACAACTGTTGCTCAGACTGAAGTTGACAATTACATTGACCACGCAGAACGCAGCTGCCCTCCTCTTACAGGAAAGTGGCAAAGAGGATATAACTATCCAACAAAAGTTTGGCCTCACCCTACACAAATAGGTAAATTTTTGAAAGTCGAACTGGCTGCAGAGGGAGTGATTAAGTACGAACCTATTGAAGCATATGAGTCTCCATATACCTTGCCGGTATTTATGCCTGAAACCTATGCAAAAAAGCTGATGAATTTCGTGCAGTCACTCGCGCAAAACACGGCCAACTTAGAAGCGAAAATAGTGATGTATTTAAGGCAGCATCCCGAAATGGTGACTTATATTAAAGCCGCGGCCATTGGTGTGGTAATAGCAACAATTGTTGAAGATATTGCTACATTAGGAGCGGGTATTGCAGACGATTGGGCAAGTTTTATTATTGCAAGAACCATGTGGCGTTTGGCTGCTGCCATATAGAACTAACTCAAAGATATTAAACCGAACTAAAAATGGGATTGATAGAAATCGATATGTGGGCTAATTTATTAAAAAGGTATTTTAGCCTGGAAACATCAACAGAATTTTTAAATCTTGCCGATACGCAACTCTCTTCAATTTTTGAAAGAGAAACCGGCATAAAAATACAGCATAAAAACCGCTTAAGGTGGGCTAGTGATGAAGGCATTGTTTTGCAGAGTGCAATTCTCATGCGATCTAAGGAAACCAGCGAGATTCTAAGGTTTGCTGGAGGAAGACCTCAACTTTTTTCCAGAATCTCTTCTAAATTAGTCCTTCAGCATAGATATTTGGATGTAAACATCTGCTGGACCACTAAAAGCGGAATAATTTATACACTGGGTTCAACCAGTATTGACCCAGCGGATATAGAATTTTGGTTTGAAGGACTTGATATAGAGAAATGCCAGCGTTACAACAATCCCGATTTAGCTAACCTGATTGTATGGCCTGATCTTTTTGTTGAAGAGTTACAAAATAAGCTTGACGTAAACATGAGTGTTCCGTTTGCAACCTGCATGAACGCTCAGTTGACGCCTATTTTCGAAAATACATCGGGTTTAAAAGTGAAAAACCTTGTTGTACTACTTATTGATAAAGACCGTCCATTTCAACACGAAAAAGCCGAAACAAGTAAAATATCTATCGCGCTGGGTGTATATGACCACGTTAATAGCATTGATATTCTATGGAAATCAAAATCGGGAAGAATTTATGATATAGCAGATGAAGACATCAATTGCAATGATATTGAATTTTCGTTTGGAAACCTAAATATTGTCGAATATCATAAACAAGCTAATCCTTATGGCAACCAATTACCTTTTAAGCTAAAAGACTTAAGCTATAAACTTACCGTTAACCGGATTCAGCTTGAATGCTACATTACTTTAACAGTAAAAGCTAGTGAAGCAAAGAATGCAGATCAATACGCTTCAGGCATGGAAAATTTTATTGCAGCGTATAACGAGAAAGCATTAAAAAGTAAAAACAGTGGCGTTATACACAATTGTAACTATAGCATTAAAGAAAATACAATCGATTTCCATATTGATTTAGGAAGCGTTGGTGCCGATTTTTTCAAAAAACTATTCAAATATCTCTCCGAGTTAAATGTCTTTGAAGAGGTTACGGTTGATTAGAAGGATCACTCAGGTCTTTTAAATGCCAACACAACAAACTAGGCTTAATAAACAGGGCGTTCAGTAAATCGAAAGCCCTGTTATTTTATAAGATTTCCCTACCACCCTAAATAATACTTAGGATCTAACCACACCGGCCTGTCGAGCCCAAAATAATCCTGCAGCATTTTTTCTGCCACACAGAAAGCACCTTCTACCCATCCCTGCTGATCAGAATATGCCTCGCCTATAATATGGATCTGCTCATCTTCCACCGGCTTACGCATGTATGGCATCACGCTTTCTACCGAATAACCTGCTTTCCAGGCATGGTACCCGGCACCAAAAGGTTCGTCCGTCCAATCTCTGAAATAGGTTACATAAGGTTCGGGGATGGTTACCTCCGGCCCGTGCAGTTCGCGCAGCTGGGTCATTAATTCATCTACCATTAATTTAGTGGCCTGCACGCTATCCAGTTGATGCAGTTCTTTTAAAGAGGCCGATTTAGCAGGTTTCACTTCGAAAAGCAATTTGTCATCGGTAAGCGCTTTCCAGAAGGTTTCTGTTTCCATATCACCATAACTGCCCAGTAACATGGAGTTATTGGTTTCAGGATCGGTACCGAAATAATAACATTGCCTCATCGGTAAATCGGTAATCGAGTGACCTGAATCGATGCCTAAATCTTTCCACCATGGGTATTGGAAACCCATTAATATTTTAAAAGCAGGCTCCATAATTACCGAACGGATATTATAATTGAGGTATGAATTTTCGTTTACATTGAAAAAGAAATTCTCCTGATCCAGCAGCTCAAGCGATTTCCTCGGCATGGCCAGTATGAGCGTATTCGCATATACATTCCAGGTGGTATTGGTTTCGAGATTTAAAAAAGTAAGCTGGTATTTATGGGTACTTACCAAAGGATGTGTTTTGGTAAAAGTAAGCAGCTTATTTTTCGACCAGATGCAGGCACCCTCATGATCGGTATAGGCATTGGCTACTGCATAAGCAATGCTGTCGTAACCTTCTTCGATGGTTTTGTAAATTGTTCCGGCAGTAAAATCGCCCACCATGTAAGGAAAAGCTTCAGCGGAGTTCCAGTTAATGGTATTCGAATAATAACCGCCTGCATTGGCTAAAAATTCATAACCTTCCTGCGAAACCTGGTCTTTAATTAAATTCCAGAAACCCAGGTCGTTTACTTTACGTTTGTCGTACGGCGAGTTAGGAAAATTGTAAACCAGTTTAGGTTTAATATCATCCCAATCTACACTTGTTAATTCAAAAGAGTAATCGTACACCGAGGCTCCCTTGATGATTTTTTTTCCATAAGTTTCGGCCACGTAAGGATCTGCCATTAAAACTTCGTAAATAATTTTGTTGAAAAGCTGATCAGAGCTGAATCCGAAATCATCATCATTCAGGTAATAGCGGGTGCTGAGTTTTTCACCTGCTGCCTGTGCAACCGTCCAGGCATCTTGTTTAAAATGCTCTTTCCGAAGGTACATGATCAGTTCTGCCGGACTGCCCATCGGGAATGGAACAGGTGTCATTTTATCTTTCAAAACCGGGATGCGTTTATTCAGATCGGGCTCCGAAAGCGGGTAACCTTCAATCAGGGTAGTTACAATTTCCTGCGAGGTAAGGTAACGCATTCCTCCCAGTTCGCCCCAGAAATTCATCCCCGGCATAATTACTGATTCTAACCTTCCGCCCAGCTTATCGTTCATATCGAAGATTTGTACTTCGCTGGCGGTATATTTTTTATCCGTTACCAAACGGTAAGCGGTATATAAACCGGATGTTCCGGCGCCGATAACGGCTACTTCTAATTTTAAATCAGGCTGCTTTCCTGTATTTAAAGGCGTGTTTTTATTCATTTTAGATGTTTTTTTAAAATGCTTTAAAGTATTTATATCCTAACTGGAATGGTTTAATGTCGAAATCGGTGTGCCCGTCTAATACCAGATCGGCCATAATTTTACCTAAGAAAGGTGTAAATTTTGCCGCCCAGCCTGTAGCGTATAACACAATATTTTTATGGTTGGGCACATAGTTTGGTGCAAAATCAATCAGCAGTTCCTTATTCGGGATTTTGCTCAGGGCAATTAAACAGGTCGAAGTGTATTCAGGTTCAGCTGCCAGGCCTGTCATGTGTTCTTTTACCCAATCAGCCGTATAACCCAATTCCTGCGGATTAGGAATTAATGTCCGGTCAGCTGGCTCTTCAATGGGTTCAATTACAAAGTCTGGTGCCACACGGATGTATTCAGGATGGTCCCAGTCTACCGAAGGAAAACCATAAAACTGATTGCTGTTTTCGCCTATGGCATTCTGGAATACAAACCAGGTTGGATACTGGATATTGGGATCGGTTTTTTTAAAATAAGCCGACGACATGTTCCAATAAGTAGCTTCAATTTTGAAATCGAGCAGATTAATGACACTGTTAATGTAGGGACCGGGAATAATGGACAGTTTTTTGGTGATGTAAATGCCGTTTGGCGTTTCAATTTCAAAAAGTTCACCAATCTGATTTATCTTTAGTACCGGCGAATTTTCTTCCAGCTGCACGGTTTCTTCTTTTTTACAAAGGTTTAAAAGCGTTTCGATGGTGGCTTTAAAATTAATGCTCGCACCATCCGGTTGAAACAATCCGGTATAGGTTTCGGGTAAGTTTTTAAAATGGTATTTTTCTTCAATTTCTTTTGCTGTTAGCGTAGTATAAGGAACATTTAGTGCTTTTAGTGCAGCCTCCGCTTCGGCAATATTCCCTTCAGTTGAGTGTACTGCCGGATCTCCGAACCATAGCGTTCCTACTTTATCGAGCAACGAAGTACCGGTCTCTTTTTCCAGCTCGTCCCAATAAGGTTGCGCATCCAAAGCCATCTGCACCATATATTCATCCGGGTACGGGATGCGGAACTGGCGCGATACGCCGGCAGAACTGCCCAACTGGTTTACAAAAGTAAATTGCTCGAGTACCAGGGTGCTGGCCTTTCGTTTGCCGAGCTGAAAGGCCGTAGCTAAGCCTATGGCGCCTCCGCCAATAACGATTACATCGTAGTTTTCTGTTTTCATAAATTCTGTTTGTTTGGTATGGTTGTTTGGAACAGGTAAGAAGGATATAATTACCCGGGCCAGCCGGATATCTGTTTTTCCTCCTGTGAGGTATATCATTAAAGCAGCAGGAATGTTGGTGGGATGAGCGTGTACATGGGAGATTAATTTAACGTATAGAGAGCTGAAAAATATTCCTGATTGGTTTGGATTACACCAAAACTAAACAATTAAGCCCCCATTTTTTATACTCAGATTTAAGTATTTTAAGGATCAGATTATACCGGTATCAACCTCTTCCGGATTAAAATGATAATATAAAAAAATAATCCAAATAAAAAACAGTATTAAAACGGTTTTTTCTACCTCTTCAAGGCGCTATCTTTAGGTTACGCATTACAAATCAACGCAATAGAAAATTACCGCTCCATCGTGAACCATACTATTTGTACCAGCTATACCCCTGTTTACTACCGGCACAAGCCCGGTTGGTATGGCGGCATCCTGCTTTGCCCTATATCAGAAAATGGTTAACCAAACAAGAAAAAACATCCCACATGAACCATCTAAATCCCACTCCCAAATGCTGCTGCAATGCTCCTGCAGTGCAACAGGCAGTTGTACCGCCTCCGGTACCTGCTAAAACCAAAACCATGCTTCAATCGTTCTTTTCTACCTTGCTGAGCATACTTATTGCCTTTTTTCCAAAATGCCCCATGTGCTGGGCAGCATACATGAGTATGTTCGGCTCTCTCAGTATTGCCAGACTACCGTATATGGGCTGGCTGCTTCCGGTATTATTTATGATGCTGGGCGTACATATGTTCCTGTTGTTGCGCAGGGCTGCGCGGGTAGGCTATCTTCCGTTTTTCATCAGTCTTTTGGGCGCGCTTTCGCTCATTGCTGCCCGGGTGCTTTTTCCTTCAGAGCAAAGCCTGCTAATGGTAGGCATGGCCTTTATTATCGGTGGCTCATTGCTTAACAGCCTTGCAGCAGGCCGGTTACGCTTTGCATTTGGCAAACAACAAATTACCCAATCATAAACATATCCATTCAAATAAAAAAACCTAACCAATGAAACCAACACTAAAAGTACGTAGGTCGATTCAAAACATTTACAACGATTTTAATAATGGCAAACCCGAGGAACTGGAAAAACTCATGGTGGCCTGGCAGTTTATCAAGGCCTTGCCAGCCGATAATCCCAATTCATTTATGACCCTGGGCGGTTTCCACGGTGAGCCTTTTGTAGGCCGCGGTGCTTACGATGGCAGCTATTGGGGAGGTTATTGCAACCATGGCAATATCCTTTTTCCTACCTGGCACCGAGCGTACCTGCATAAACTCGAAAAAGCACTGCAAAGTGTTCCCGGCTGCGAAAGCGTAATGCTTCCTTACTGGGACCAAACCTACAAAATAACCAAACCTGATGGCAGCAAGGTGTTTTTAGGTGTACCGCCCATCCTTACCGATGAGTATTTTACTTTTTCGAATAATGTAACCATCCCAAATCCATTAAAATCTTTTGTATTGCCGGTGGCATTGCACGATTATGTAGAGGTAAGTTCTTATTCCAAGCCGCAGGGTTACGAAACGGTGCGTTACCCTCTATCGGGTCTGGTGGGCCGGCCTACCGACCGGGCAGCAGCAGAACTCAACAATAGTGCTTACTATATTCCGGGCACCAATACCATCAATGTAAAGCTGACTACTCAATTACTGAATGATAATGTGATAGGCTGGCTGGGCGGTACGGTAGAAATACCAGATCAATTTAATCCCGACAATCCGTTTACGCCTGTCGGCAAATTCAGGGGTGGTGTGTACGACAGTTATAAAAAAAGCTTAGATGCGCCTTGCTATACAGTATTCTCTAACAATACTTCCCGTAGTGAGTGGAACGATCCTAAATACAATAATGTTAATGCGCAATCGCTCGAATCGCCTCATGGCAGTATCCACCTTTCGGTAGGCGGTGTTAATATGCCCGGACAGGATGCCAACCCTAATTCTCCAAATCCCAATGTGCCGTCAAATGCAAACGGCGATATGGGTGAGAATGAAACTGCAGGCCTCGACCCGATTTTCTTCTTCCACCACTGCAATGTAGACCGGATTTTCTGGATGTGGCAGAAAAAACACAACTCGACCACTAATCTAGACCTATCGGTACCGGGCTTCCCTGCCGATCAGCAATATCCGGGAACCAATAATGAAGGCCAGCAACCACCTGTGGGTTACGAACCAGGTGAGCAGCTAACTATGGATTCGCCACTTTTCCCTTTCAAACTCGTGGAAAACGGACAAGAACGTTATTACCGCTCAAGCGATGTTTTCGACATAGAAAACCAGCTGGGTTTTACTTACGAAAGTTTGTCGCTAGATGATACCGATCAGGCAAGTGAACTGAAACTGCAGGCATCTGCACCTCAGGAAGAACACAAAAGCGATAAAGTGCTCACCATAAATGGCATCAACAGGGCCAAAATTAATGGTTCATTTGTGCTTTCTGCTTATGCTACCATAGATGGCGTCAGACATTTCCTTGGCGCTGAACCGGTGCTGAGCAGGTGGCGCGTTGTAGTCTGTAAAAACTGTTTAACACACCTCGAAGTCTCTGCATCTTTCACGCTCTACCAGTTTACGGAGGATGAAATTGCCAGGGCTATTTTTGATGTTCAGATTAACGGCAGATCTGGCAATGAAGCAGAATTTGCCAAGTTCACCGTTGCCAACCAGGCAAACGCCAACAAATTGCTCACCGCCCGTGCACCGGGTAATATGATGCTGATGGCAGATAGCCTTGGAAAGGGACTGGCAGCAGAGGCACCAATGTTAATGAACAGCTCTGCCTTTAACATGCAGGTATCATAAAGCAGATAAATAGAACGGGCTGCCTCCATTGGGGCAGCTTTTTTATTATAGATTTAACATCATAAATATCACCACAATGGATAAAAAAATAAATGTGGCTGTATTGATTTACCCGGGGGTTGAACTGATTGATATGAATGGTCCGCTGGATGTATTTGTAAAAGCGAACCGCTATAACCAGGATAAGTACCATGTATTTACCGTTGCAGAATCTCCCCGAAAAATCAAAAGTGAGCGTTTGGTTGTAAATATTACACCCGACTTTACACTAAAAAATTGTCCGCAACCCGATATCATTGTTATTCCCGGGCAGATCATGCCCGAAGGTAGTGCCTTATCTTTTGGCAGTGGCTCGCCTAAACTGATTAACTGGATTATCGGACAAGCCAAACATCCGGAGGTTGTAATCATGTCGGTTTGTGTTGGTGTTTACATTCTTGCAAAAACGGGATTACTCAGCAAAAAGAATGCAACTACACACTGGGCTGCAATTGAAGATATCCAAAAGGAATATCCTGATATCAGTTTCATTAAAAACGAACGGTATGTAGCAGATGGCAATTTTGTAACAACAGGAGGCGTTACTTCGGGTATTGATGGCGCACTCTACCTTGTCGGCAAACTGGATGGTCTTAAAATTGCACAGGAAGTAGCCGATATTATGGTTTACAACCGGGATGCACCATTACCACCCGACACTATTTTACCTTAAAACATTAACAATAACCAATTGAAAATCAACAATAAATAAAATAACAAAGCCCATTCCCAAAATCGGATGGGCTTTGTTATTTTTATGATCAGGTATCAGTTAAAGAAACGTTTTACCTGGCAACACTGACCATCATTGCTTAGCTGTTGTATTGTTCATCACTTACCGGTTCCATCCAGTTTACCATGCCCTTGTCTGTATTGATATTGATGGCGATGTGAACCATCGATTCGTCAGGAGAAGCACCATGCCAGTGCTTTATACCGGGCAGGATGTTAATTACCTCTCCTGCTGCAAACTTTTGAACGGGTTTCCCTTCCTCCTGATAATAACACACTCCTTCTTTAACTATGAGGATCTGATTGGAGGGATGGGTATGCCAGTTATTGCGGCAACCTTTTTCAAAAGCGACATCGCTGATGTTACAATTGGTTACCTCGTCTGCTGCAACTAAAGTTTTCAAAAAAGCTTTTCCCGAAAAATATTCAGCAGGTACTGCTTTAAAACCTTTATGTTCTAAATCTTCCATTTTTTAATGTTAATTATATTAAATTTCCCTTATTCCAGGTTTCGCCAATGTAGGCACCGGGATTTGTTTACCGTCATTTTAACCTTCTGTGATTCATTCTCGTCCAGAATATTTTCGGGCTGATTATTTGCCTACCCTATTTTGAAGATGCTGAGGATACCTTTCACCCTGAATCGTGATTTTTGATGCCGCAAGCTCAATTTTTTCCAAATCTGCATTTGTTAATATTACTGCCGCTCCACCTACATTTTCCTGTAGACGATGTAATTTGGTGGTACCCGGAATAGGCGCAATAAAAGTTTTTTGGGCAAGCAACCAGGCCAGCGCAATTTGTGCCGGGGTGGCTTCCTTCTCAGCAGCAATAGCCTTTAACAAATCAACCAAAGTTTGATTGGCTTTCCTGTTTTCTTCCGAAAAACGCGGAACAATATTCCTGAAATCGTTTTTATCAAAAGTTGTACTTTCGTTAATGGCTCCGGTTAAAAATCCTTTTCCCAACGGACTAAAAGGTACAAAACCAATGCCCAGTTCTTCCAAAGCCGGAAGGATCACCTGTTCAGGTTCGCGGAAGAACAAAGAATATTCACTTTGCAAAGCCGTTACAGGTTGTACAGCGTGTGCCTTACCTATACTTTCTACACCGGCTTCAGAAAGGCCGAAATGTTTCACCTTACCTTCAGCAATTAAATCTCTTACTGTTCCGGCAACCTCTTCAATCGGTACATTTGGATCAACCCTGTGCTGGTAAAACAGATCGATATAATCGGTTTGCAAAAATTTTAGCGAATTTTCTACCACTTTCCGGATTCTTGCCGGACTACTGTCTAAACCTTTAGTAGAATCGCCATCCAGAAAGCCAAATTTGGTAGCAATCACTACTTTATCCCTGAAAGATTTTACAGCTTTTCCCACTAAGGTTTCATTTCCACCCTGGCTGTAAGCTTAGGCAGTATCAAAAAATGTAATACCCAAATCGTAGGCATTTCTGATCAATTCAATGGCTTCTTTTTCATCCGTTGCAGGGCCATAACCAAAAGTTAAACCCATGCAACCTAAACCTAATGCGGAAACTTCTAAGCCGCTATTTCCTAATATTCTTTTTTCCATGTCGATTCTGATTAATTTCCTAATATAAATTATTTCCTGCCGGCGATAACAAAGTTCGGCATCGTAGCTATTAAAACACTTACACAGATTACTGAAAGAGATACCATTATTACTGAATACGTTCCCGAATTAAACATGTAACCACTATCCGGTAAATATCAATTTCACCATAGCCCTGCAAAAAGCCGGTACCTCACATATTATGCACAGAACGGTCACGGTTTTTCAGCCCGTTTCTAATAATGAAGACCAGCAAAATCAGCATAACGATGTAGCAGGCATAAACTATCAGTTTCTGATCTGGCTGGTGTTGGTTGGCTACAGAAATGGCAAACAATGCCCAGATTCCTACTGTGGCAAACTCGCGGAGATTTCTGGTCAGCACCATAACTACATTAACAAGGCCTGCCACCCCGATCATTGCAACTGCCCAGTAATCCTCCCTGATCCCCCAGCCATCCCAACCGATTTTGGTGAGGTATGCAGAAACATTTGCAATCAGCGCAACTGTTACCCAGCCTGCATAAATGGCAAAAGGCCAGTATATTAAAAGATATTCTTTTAGCGGATGCGCATCAAGTTCCATTCTTGTACCCGTAATAATTGCAAGCAGGCTGATGAGCAGAATGACCATAATAACAACAGACAGGCCTAAATAATCGTTTAGCCAGGCTATAACCCAAAATGAATTTGCCAGACAGGAGAGCACAAACCACCAGCTGATTTTACTTACAATTGCTATGATTTTAGCCTCTTTTCTGTTGATTATCGAGTAGCATACAAAGCCAAGCAATCCCAAATAAATCAGCCCCCATATCGAAAAGGCAAAACCGGCTGGTGTAAAATAACTGGCATACCGGTCAGAGATCACCTTCATTGTATTTCCGTTCAGTTCTCCTGCGTTGGAAAAATAATTTATCCCTATGGTAAGGATAAGTGCAGTTGCATTTGCTATTGGCAAATATTTAGTAAGCTGTTTCATCAGGGGTCAAATCGGTGGCTGAAATATCATAGTTAAATGATAAGTCTTAAAAATGGAAATTGTTTGGTTTGGTGTCAAGACTTTTTATTTAAAACAGATTAAAGGAAAACACTACAAATACCTGATTGATAAAATTGGCAGATTCTTTTTTCAGCCTGTGCCTGATGAGGCCATTTTATGTCAATCGCGTTTATTATATTTGGAAATCATAAAACGCAACTCATTTAAAAACGACTGTATCCATATCCAGGAAAGAGGTATAATTTTTCAGGATACAGCTAAAATTCCGAAACAATGATATCTGTGGACGAATACGATTTTTTCTGGTGAGCGTTAGAATTCACTATAATCAGCATTAAACCTTATGAGCCACAATCTAAAAAAGTTTCTCTTAAAATCTGTTATTGTACTTGCGCTAATACACCTGGCTTACTTTATATATGGTTATTTTAAGTTTGCGGGTATAGGGAAGATTAATATTTACACAGAATTTTACCGTTTCAAGTTTTACGACGATGTGTCTATTTCCCATTTCTTCGTAACCGGTATATTTTTACTGACCATTCTTATTTTACTGATCCGTAATTATTCCAGGCAACAGTACAACATCCCCAATCTGATTAAAATCGGCGCTGTGCTGCTTCCGGTAGTCTTTTTATCGTTAACCTTCTTTATAAGTTACAGTTTCGGGCTGAATGCTAAACTCAGACAGGAATTACCAGAAAAAAACTTCAATGCTGATAAAAGGTTGTTAAATGTTTTAAATCCTTTTTTATACCCAGGCTCTGCCTACAATTCGGAAACATTATTTAATGTGACCAACATCCTGTATCCGAAGCCCTATCCTGTAATTAAGGTAATGGATACTGTTTTTTACGACCCGGCAGATAAGGAATCTTTTAGCCTGCAATCTGCATATTACAGTATTGATACCTTAAAAATGCTTACTTCAGGTTACGAAAAGTTAAAAAGCGCAACCAACACTGCCGATGAATTGTTCGGCTTTGACCAGAAAGAATTACAGAAAAGAATCATAACAAAAACGTTAAGAAAAGACAGCACCGAAATAATATTTAAAGGAGCTGAAGTTAACCCGCAATACGACGATAGCATTTGCATTTTTCTCGAAAACAAGACGCTGATCAGTCCGGTTAATGACGAAAGTGTAGCAAAACAACAGCGTCAAAATGCGATAGACCGATATAAGCTGCTTTATAAATTAAATAAAGATTCTTTACTTCAATCGTTTAAAAAGCTGGATACGTTGTTGAAAAAATACAACATAGAATCGTCTGTTAATCCTGTAGCCCTTAACCAGGATGTTTTTCGTTTTCGGGATAAAGATCAGGACCAGCTAGACCAGATGAGGAATAACTTCGACCGGAATGCATTAACCGAAAAAATTAACACCCTGAACCGTTTATTCTACCAGCCCGGATACTTTCATTCCTCCATCAGGGAGATTTTCTTTATCGTACTGTTCTCGACCTGGCTTTTCGGGTTCGTAATTTTTGTGATTTCAACATATATCCGTAAACCGAAACAATCAATGCCAGAGCCGATAAGTTAATAGAAATTTCAGCGGTTAAACTGGTAGAAAAAACGGGACAACCTTTTCATTTGGTAGCGCAAGTAGTGTACTTACAGCACACATACTTCAAATGCGCCATAGCTCACCATTTCTGCATTGTGTGAAACGCGTAGATTCAGTTTCAGTTTTTCAATAATACCCTTTGCGGTTTCAATCGCATCGTGGATATTGCTTACTCCCCTTACTTCTATACCCCTGCCCATTACTTTGAACTTGTTCGGTTCAAACTTATCAATGAATTTCTGAAGGTCTTTTGACAATGTATTAATCGTGCTCATTATTTATATTTTCCATAACAATGCCTTTTATCCATCATTTGTTTTACCTTTTTTTAAAATTCTCACTCCTAAAAAAACTGTTCTGCCATTTTATGCAGCCCTGCCACTCTTTCTGATCTGGTAAAGCATATACGGCAGAAATGAAAAAGCACGACAGCGTGACCGCTACCGTGCCTGGATAAATACGATATCGAATAAATAATTAAAACTGCGGCAGTTTAGGTTTTGTGCCCATAATTTCTTCAACCTGCTCTAAAACCTTAGCGGTAAGCAGCGGAACCACCTCGAGGGCAGTTAAATTTTCTTTCAGCTGTGTTCCTTTTGAAGCTCCAAGGATAACAGAACTTACATTCGGATTTTTCAGGCACCAGGCAAGCGAAAATTTGGCCAGCGAAACATTAAGCTGATCAGCAACTTCCTGCAGTTTCTCCACTTTTTTAAGTCTGTCTGCCTGCAGCACATTATCTTTCAGCCAACCCAGTTTTGCATCTGCCAAACGGGTATCCTTTACATCTCCTTTTGTGTACTTGCCTGATAGTAAGCCTGATGCTAAAGGCGACCATATGGTTGTACCCAGGCCATGATCCCTAAAAAGCAGCAGAAAGTCATCTTCAAGTTTTTTTCTTTCGAAAAGGTTATATTGTGGCTGTTCCATTGTCGGACCAACTAAACGATAATCTTTCGCAATGCCAATGGCCTCCGTAATTTCAGCCGCACTCCATTCTGAGGTTCCCCAATACAGAATTTTACCCTGTTGAATTAAGGTATTCATTGCCAGTACGGTTTCCTCAATGGGTGTATTTTTATCCGGCCGGTGGCAAAAGTATAAATCCAGGTAATCAACCTGAAGCCTCTTTAATGCGCCATGGCAGGCTTCCGTTACATGTTTACGCGAAAGCCCCGTCTGATTTGGGCCTTTGTTCTCGGTACCAAAGAATACCTTACTCGATACGACGAACGATTCGCGCTCCCAACCCTGAGATTTAAGGATTTTCCCCATTACGAGTTCCGATTTCCCTTCGGCATAACCTTCAGCATTGTCGAAAAAGTTGACGCCTGCATCGTAAGCAATCCCCATTAACTCATCTGCAACCTTATCGCTGATCTGGGCACCAAAAGTTAGCCAACTGCCCAGCCCCAGGGCACTCACCTGTAAGCCCGATTTACCTAATCTTCTATATTCCATATGGATGTTTTTAATTCAAATTTATTTTACCATAAACCAGAAAAGAGATCACAATGTTTCATTCTGATTCTATTTTACATGGATCTGAAGAAATTCAGTATGAGCTTGTTTTACTGCTTTCTCCGGATTTTGAAAAGCATTTTTCTAAGTATCGCGAAACCATTGGTGAGCCTGTGTTTTTTGGTTACGATAGGAATACTTAAAATGGCCAGCAGTGAGATACAGGCAGAAATACCCAGGGCGCCCCCATAGCCAGTAAAAAAACGGCTTGTATTGAGAAATATAATACAGAACACAGTGCCTGCCAGCCCAATAAGCCAGTAATTAGATACCAGGCGACTGGAAACCATGCCGATAAAGGATGAACCGATAAAAACCAGCGGTATGTTTTTTACGATATAAGGATCAGTGATGTGTGGGAAGAAGTGAAAGAAAAGTGCTACGCCAAGGGATAACATGGCCGATGAACGGACCGGCCCCTGCCCTAACCCCTCATTGAGGTAAAAGGTAAGCATGGCGCCAAAAAAGCCTACCAGTAACAATATTGCGCCATTAAGCATAGGCAGAAATCAGATAATAAATAAAGGAAGTAATTACCACACCTGCAAAAGCCAGTGTTCCAAGCTTGCCCCCAACCCCCGAAAAAAGGCTTTTGGAAACAATAATGAGTATTGCCGTAAAGAAACTGGCAGTGAGCACAAATACGATATTTGGCGCAACTGCTGTGCTCGACATCCCGATAAATGCACCGCAGTAAACTGCTGCCGGGAGCTGCCGGAGATACTCAGAACTTTTTTTGAATACCGGAAGGAAAGAAGCTGTAAAACCAACGGCCGAAGCAGAGATAACCGGCCCGAGAGACAGGTAATGGTTGAGGTAAAAAGAGGAAACTGCACCGATGGGGATCCAGCATACCACTAAAACGTGTTCGTACTGGTGTTCGTGGTGGTGCAGCTGCCCGCGTAAATAAGCCACCAGGATCAACGGGCAGATGACCAGTATTGAAATAACAGACCACCACGACTGCAGATGTTCACGAAAAATGGCAAACAAAAAAATAACCTGGATGGCTAAAAGGAATATAATCGAAATTTTCCTGCTCAACTTTCTGGTGTTCATGTAGCAAAACGGCGTAACTTTTTTTTTTGCAAATTTACTAAAAAAGGATGATGCAGTTAAAAGCAAAGCGCCTCTCCAAATTTTTTGGTAGCATATGCTTTATAAATGTTATTAGCCCGCTGGATCTGTTCCTGAGATATATTTTCATCCTTCATCACTTTGCTTCCTTCCAGTACGCGGTATGCCCGGCCATCTTCGATATAAATGCGGTATTCTGTTTTAATTGTTTCGCCCGCTGCCGGCCCGCCTTCAATCATTTCAAAACAGAATACAGGTTTTCCTGCACGGTAGAAATAACTGGTTGTCCACGATCCGTCACCAATAAAACCCGATTCAGTTATTTTAACAATGGTTTTACCCTCAAAAAAATAATCTACCCTTCCCTCTTCCACACAACCGGCCTTTTCATATTTATAATGCTGCTGGCTCAGTTTAAGCGCGTTTATCCGGTTATACTCTTTACGTATGGCTGCAATTGTCGGATCATTTTGCGCAAAGGCCTGTCCGCACAGCAAAAAAGAAAAAATGAACAATAAGTTTTTGTAAAATTTCATAGGGTTGAAATGAGCTGATGTTTAATTTCCGAAATTGTTATCGTTGCAAATTTAACATCCTCCGGTTCTTTTTCTAACTAAAATAATTGCAGATTTTTTAAATTCGTGAAGATATTTCTCCAACCAATCACGATTGGCTAGTCTGATTCTTTAAATTTAACCAGGTTTTCATGAAGGTGTTTTTCACCTTCTATTGTACCGGCAGATACATTCTTAAGCACAACATTCTCAACGGGCAATGTTTTTTCTCCTTTAACATGTGATATAAATTTCACGTGCCCTGCTTTAACATTTTCGAGAAAAATATTTTTGATTGGTGTAAGTTTTACCTGCACAGTTGGCACAAGGTTTTTCCATTGATATAACACGTCTGTCTCAATTCCCAGGATGCCCTGGTCAATGTTTCCAGCTGTAATGTTTTTCGCATAGATATTTTTCACATATCCGCCCATGCGTTCATTGGTTTTTATGAAAACCAGATGGTTAAGTTTAGCCCCGTCCAGCACCTTACAGTTCTCTACCAGCACGTTTTCTATCCCACCCGAAAGCTCACTTCCTATGGCCACCAGCTGGTGGCCATTCTTCACTGTGCAGTTTCTGATGATGATGTTTTTTGATGGTGTTTTCAGCCGCCAGCCCTCCGGATTCCGGCCAGACTTTATTGCAATCGCATCATCGCCCTGATCAAAGAAACAATCTTCTATCAGTACATTCTGGCTCATTTCCGGATCCACCCCGTCATTATTGTGGCCGTGGGCATAAACATTAATCTTTCTGATTACAACGTTCCTGCATAAATAAGGATGGATGGTCCAAAACGGACTATTGGTGATCTTTATTCCTTCTAACAGTACATTTTCGCAACGATTAAACTGAACAAACTGGGGCCGGAGATTTGCAGAATCGTTAACCATCTGCCTTGCAGAAATGGGTTCATATGCCGAGGCGAGATTATAAAGGCGCCTGATACTTTCCATATGAGCCTTTGGCCTGGCAAACCACTTTGACCATGTTTCCATCTGCGCTTTAATTTCGCCCTCACCACTGATCCCTACATTTTTACATTCATAAGCATAAATCAGCGGTGAGTAATTAAGACATTCCATACCTTCCCACGAGCTATTTACTGCGGGAAGATAATCTTTTGGGTTAGCAGAAAAAAGTAATGTTGCCCCCTTATCTAAATGGAGATTTACGTTGCTTTTGAGATGGATTTTCCCGGTAAGCCATTCGCCCTGTGGGATCACAACAGTTCCCCCGTTAACACTGTTTGCTTTATTTATTGCATCAGCAATCGCCTGGGTAGTCTGCGCCATATCTCCTTTAACGGCCCCGAATGTTACAATGTTAAACTTTTCGCAACTGCTAAAGTCCGGAACCGTAATTGGCGGCATCTTAAAAGGTACTTTTAACTCTATTGTACGGAGTTTTACCGTTGTTTTTTGAATGAATGATACCAGGATAACGGACACCAGCATCAGGCAGATTGTTTGTCTTTTCACTTTTCTCTTAAATTAGTGTAATCGATCGGCATTGTATAGTGGATTAATCCTTTAAAAAATATCACAATTAATTTACAACGTGTTTACCAGCCTGGATTTTGCAAAGCCTGCTTTTGGGCAGATGTTAGAGGTTCTCCCCCAACTTTAAGTACATCAAGAAAACTTTGAGGTATCGGCCGCAGATAATGTTTAGTTGCAACCGGTTTGGCCTCCAGGTTAAATGCTGCCGTACGCGCCACCAGTGTTTTGGTACGTGCGAGGTCTTCCCACCTCATTAACTCGCCCATAAGTTCTCTTGAACGTTCATCAAGGATAAAGGCTTTGAATTTATCTTCATTGGAACTTGCCCCAACTTTATCATAAAAATCCCTGCTGGAATTAAAAATATCAGCTTCGCTGTTGAGATGCATTGATGATAATGTGTTTGCAGTGGTTACAGGAATGTTGTTCGATTCAAAATAGGTATTTCTATCAGAATATGAAACAATTGCTGAGGTTGCCGCAGGATTAGTTTTATAAGCAATTCCACCGTCAACATAAGAAGAGCGGTCTTCACCTTCTTTATAGGCTGCACGGTCTCTCACGCTATTCAGATAAGGTATGGCCTGTGCATACTGGCCCAATCGTCCGTACGCTTCTGCAGCAATCAGATAAGTTTCAGCAAGTCTGGCCAGAATTCCGTCACGCTGCCCAAACTGTGAGGCAACAAGGTTTCTGGAGCCATCCATAAATTTAGATAAAGCCACATATTGGTTAACAGTATAATTACCATGGGCATTTAAATAACTCTGCGGTTGCCCTGCAAAATACCTTACAAACATGGTAGGTTTACGGCGGGCAAGATCTGTTGGCAGTGCCGGATCTGCACCGGGAACTATTGGGGTGTACCTGGTATCGCCGGCGTTGTTAACTATATATAAAACGGCTTCCTCACCAACTGCAAATTTTGCTTGTCCTTCCTGTGCCGGAGTTGGTGCACTGCCTTTAACCCATTTCGGGATGCTGGCCGCATTATTGGCAATATAACGTGTTTTGAAACTCTTCCAGAACCTCGAATCGTTAACACGGTCAAAAACATCCAGAGCATAATCGGTTGACCGCATGCGCTGAAATTCCCGGCCGCCAGCAATATCACGGATCATTCCGGGAAGGGTTTGATAAATTGAGGGATAGTACAGGTGGATCTGGTTGCCATATCTGCCCTGTGTTGCAGTGTTGTTGGAGAACTGGGCCGCCAGGATAATTTCCTTGTTGGTTTCATTTGCACCATCAACCGTGGTGAAGTTCCAGAGATCACTATAATTTGTTGCCAGGCTATGCTGGCCACTGCCAATTACCAGATCTGCATATTTAATGGCATTCTGCAGGTCAGCCGTTTTGGTATCACTATTCCATTCGTTGTTCATTTCGCTTGCACGGAAGAGGTATGCTTTTGCCAGAAAGTGCGCGGCAGCCCATTTGGTAATTCTCCCTCTTTCTGCAGCAACAGAAGGAAGCAGGTTATAAGCCTGTGTAAAATCCTGAATCACCTGCTCGTAAACTTCTTTGGCCGAGTTGCGTGTAAATTCATCCTTGATGGTTTCTAATGATTCCAGTTGTAAAGGCACCCCTCCATACTGTTTTACCAGTTTAAAATAATCGAAAGCACGCATAAAGTAACCCTCGCCCAGGCGGATGTCTTTGTTGGCACCAGTGTAGTAAATGGGTACGTTTTTAATCACAATATTTGCAGAGTTAATATTGGTGTACATGTTATCAAACACGGCCTGTACATCCGAGTTAAAAGAATTTAAGGTTCCGTCGTAAGAATTCCACATCTGCTCTGTTCTGTCTCCGCCAACCGTAAACTCATCTACCCCATAATTGGTACTGGTATAGGCCCATGTATAATTAAAATGGAATTTTAAACTTTGGTACATTCCGATAACCAGGCCGTCCAGCCCTTCTGTTTTCTGAAAATCGGATGTATTACGTGAGTTGATCACTTCCTCATCCAGGAAACTTTTTTTACAGGAAGTGGGAAGCACCATTAAGCCTCCTAACAAAAACACGCCTGATATTAAATTTATAATCTTTTTCATAATCAATATTTTTTTAAAAACTTGCGTTAACCCCAAATACAACACCTCTGTTAAAAGTAGAACCACCCAGATCCGGATCGATCCATTTTACTTTCGAATAAATCAGTCCCGGGTTAATCATCTGTGCATAAATCCTCAATCTGGAAAGCGTTAATTTTTTGGTGATATTTTCTGCAAAATTATAGCCTAGTGAAATGTTTCTGACTTTTATAAAAGAGCCGTCCTGATAGTTCATGGCACTTTTATACTGATCGCCGGCAGCACTGCCATAGTTAGGGGCCGGATAATCGTTGGTAGGGTTGGTTGGTGTCCAGTAATCCAGTACACGCTGAGCAAAACGGCCCTGCAAAGATTCTGCACCTGTAGCGATCAGGAAATTATAGCGGGCAATGATGAACACTGAAAGATCAAAACCTTTGTAATTGAAGGTGTTGGTGATACCGCCACTCCAGCTCGGGGTATAACGGCCCAGTACCTGACGGTCGTTATTGGGATCAATTATATGGTCTCCGTTTAAATCCCTTATTTTAATACTGCCCGGTAAAAATATTTGGCCGTTATCTTTAAATTTATCAAGCTCTATTTTGTCTTCAGGGGTATTCTGCCAGATGCCATCCTTTACGAAATCGTAAGCAACATTAATTCCGTTTCCAATAAAGAAAAGGTCAGCAACCATATCCCCGCCATTCAGCTTAACAATTTCATCTCTATTGGTCGAGAAATTAAGGGTCGATTCCCAGCTGAAATCTTTCGTTCTTACATTAACGGTGTTTACGGTTAAATCGAGTCCTTTGTTTTTAGTTGAGCCAATGTTATCATAAGAGGTAGGATAACCATTGATGATGTTGATTTTTTTCAGCAGAATCAAATCTGTTGTGTTGGATTTATATAAATCCAGTGAACCGCTGATCCTTCCTTTCAGGAGATCAAAATCCAGACCGAGGTTATATTGCCGGGTTTTTTCCCAGCTTAACAGTTTATTCGGAAATGAGATCGGATTTGCCAGGGATGCATCGGAGGCAACATAACCTATCTGTGCAGCGCTCCCAAAAGTATAGGTTAACGGCTGCAAAAGCCCCAAAGTGCTGCCAATATCAACAGCAGAGTTACCGGTACTGCCAACACCCAGTCTTAATTTCAGCTGACTTACCCACTTAATATTTTTCATAAATTCTTCCTGATCCATACGCCATGCCAAAGCTGCTGAGGGGAAAAAATCCCATTTGTTGCCCTCAGCCAGTTGCGAGGCCCCATCCGAACGCAATGATGCCGTTAGCAGGTATTTATTATCAAAACTGTAATTGATCCTGGCCATGTAAGATTCGAGGGTAGATTTTCTAAAATCGGTATCAAATCCATCCAGAGCGGTAATGCTTCCTGCCCTTAATCCATACCAAAGTGGCGCGATGAGGTTTATTTTACTCCCCGTTAGTGATGACGATTCATCCTGAAACAGCGATGAACTCTGCAATAAGGTTACGCCGAAACTGTGCTTGTTAATGGTTTTATCATAATACAATAAATGATCGAGGGTATAAGCGAATTTATTGCTTTGGTTTAACTGTGCATAGTTGTTAACTGATCCCGGAATACCCGCATCGCGGTTTACAGATTTTGCATCCTGGTATTTTCCGTTGTAAAAATTAGAAAAATCGGGACCGAAATTGATGCGGTATTTCAATCCTTTTAAAATATTTACCTCAGCAAATGCCGAACCTAAGGTTCTTAATGTTTTACGTAAATTGATGTTATAATCGGCTTCCAGAATTGGGTTCTGGATGTTGATATCGCCACCAGGGAGATTAATCCTGTTTCCATTTGCATCGTAAGGGATAGCCATTGGAAGCATGCCACGTGCCGCTGCATAAATATTACCTGCACCCGAAGCACTGGCTGCAACGAAACCATAATTTTGTAAACTGTAAGTTGCAGTAACGTTTAAGCCCATTTTAAACCATTTTACCGGATTAATTTCTACACTTAACTTACCACTGTATCGTTCAAAATCCTGGCCCAGCTGTGTACCGGTCTGGTTCAGATAACCGAATGATCCGTAAGCTTTCATTTTATCTGTTCCGCCACTTACACTCAGTACGTGGTCCTGCGTAATGCCCGTCCTCGTTACCAGATCGCCCCAATCGGTAGTGGGTACCAAACTTCCATCATAAATACCGTTTACCCAGCCCTTTTCGATGTTTGCAAGCACATTGGGATCTCCTGCAAAAATTTCCCTGTCTTTCGCCAGCGTTGGAACGGTTGGATATTTTCTGCTGTCTGTAGCAGGTAATGCCCTGAATGCGTCTCGGCGGAAATCGATATACTGTGCCGAGTTCATCATCTCCATCCTGTCATTTAATGTTTCGATGGTTGCAGTACCCACATAATCGAGTGTTAACCGCCCTGCTTTGCCTTTTTTTGTGGTTACCAGCACCACTCCGTTTGCACCGCGCGAACCATAAACAGCAGTTGCAGAGGCATCTTTCAAAACGTCGATATTTTCAATGTCGTTGGGGTTAATAGCATCAATTCCACCAGCCTGCAGTGGGATACCATCTACCACGAACAACGGTGAATTACTGGCTTTTAACGACCTGAGGCCACGGATTTTAATGTCTCCTACCTGTCCCGGCCGCTCATTCGAGGTAATGTCTACACCAGCAGCTTTACCCTGCATGGCCTGCAGTGCATTGGTTACAGGCCTCGATCTGATTTCTTTTGCGCCGATACTTACTACCGCACCGGTTAAATCACTTTTCTTAACCGTATTGTAACCAACAACTACAACTTCATCCAAATCGTTTGCAGAACTTTTAAGTTGAACCGTTATGGTGGTTTTTCCTGTTACAGGTATTTCCTGTGTGGTATAACCCACGTACGAAACCACCAAAACCGGGTTGCTCACCGTTGATGGAATAGTAACCGAAAAAGCACCGTTAACATCAGTTGATGCTACAATCGTGGTACCCTTAATTTTAACACTCACACCAACCAGCGTTTCGCCCTTTTCATCCACAATTTTTCCTTTAAGGCTCACATCCCGTTTGCTCAGAACGGTGTTTGGAGCTGTTTTAGCAAGTAATGTTTCGCGGATAAATGAATCTGCACGGGCTGTGTTTACCACACATAGTAGGCTCAATGCCGAAATTCCGGTGACCAGGATTTTTTTGTACGAAAAGACTTTACGCCGGTTGAGGTTTTCAGGATAAAAATTAAGATCCATAGTATTATTTTTTATGTAAATATTTGGTTATTAGAAAGGTATATTGCAGAATCTGCTAAATTTTAGAGCGAACGTGTTACCGGGCAATCAACATCATGTGATATGGATGAATACCCTTTTCAGAAAATAATGGGTTTAATAAGCCTGTTTTTTGATGCCCTGTGTTTCCGACGCACAACTTATGCCGTATCGGTTTGGCACATTATAAAATAGCTATCCCTGCAGACTTTGGTATTTAATGCTCATATAGAAAGATTTAATTAGTATTTATATTTGGTTATACGAGGTTAGGGCTTTTAATTTATTAATCCGTCCTGTTCTATCCTGCAATGGGTTGCATTGTTTAAATATGGTGCAGCGTCAATCACCCTTGCAACCCTGAAAGGGATTTTCCTGCCCGGTTATTTTTATTTAACGGATAAAGATTAAGGAAACAGGAGAAACCAGAAGAATTAGATTTTCTTAATCATTTTCAATCGTTTGAATTTCATTTAAAACCACCTGCGGGATAATTAATTCAATTTATACAGGATAGCACAGGATGGCTTTTTTAATTTTAAATGTTAACCTCGTTTAACATTTAACCAAATATTTCTCCTTTAAAAATGGCGTTCCGTCCGGTGGTATGGATACGATGCCATGATGATCATTTTTACGATGAAGAAAATCCTGCTTGCCTGTTTAATGCTGTTTTCAACATATACTTTTGCCCAAAAAATCACAAAGGCGCAGCTTGTTCCAAAACCCTTGTACAGCGACCCTGTTTACGATGGGGCTGCCGATCCGGTGGTGATCTGGAACAAAGGGGAAAAGAAGTGGTTTATGTTTTACACCAACCGCAAGGCCAATGTTAAAAACCTCGATGGCGTAAGCTGGGTGCATGGTACACGCATCGGTATTGCAGAATCTAAAGATGGGGTAAAATGGAAATACCGCGATACCTGCGACATCCAGTACCGGTTAACTGATTACACACACTGGGCACCGGAAGTAATCGAAAATAAAGGAATTTACCACATGTACTTAACCTATGTGCCCGGCGTTTTTAAAGACTGGCACCACCCCCGGTATATTGTTCATCTCACCAGCAAAAACCTCCTCAACTGGAAATTTGAATCGAAACTGAACCTTGCCTCCGATCGCTGCATTGATGCCTCCATATTTAAACTACCTGATAATAAAGGCTGGCGCATGTATTACAACAACGAAATGGCAGGCAAATCGATCTATTACGCCGATAGTAAAGATCTCTATAACTGGGAAGATAAAAACACCAAACTGATCGGCGATAAAGGCTGCGAAGGCCCAAAAGTTTTCTATTGGAAAAACACCTATTGGATGGTTGTAGATAATTGGAAAGGCCTTGGTATATATTCTTCAAAGGATCTGTTAACCTGGAAACGCCAACCCAAAAACATTTTACAGGAGCCTGGTAAAGGAGCTGATGACGGGGTAATGGGCGGACATGCAGATGTGGTGGTAAATGGCGATAAAGCCTACATTTATTATTTTACCCACCCTGGCCGAACACCTGAAAATAAAGGAACCGATAATGCAATCACCAGAAGAAGTGTAATCCAGCTGGCAGAACTTGAATATCAGGATGGCGAAATTACCTGCAACCGCGATAAACCGTTATCCATCAGCTTAAAACCCTAACCAAACATATGAAGCTTATTTACGTCATGTTAATAGCTGCGCTCCTGCCCTTTTTCGGGATGGCGCAACAAACTGCCGCCACCCGGCAAACCTATAACTTTAATCCTGGCTGGAAACTTCATGTTGGTGATTTATCGGCAGCAGAAAACCCCGGTTTTGATGACCACACATGGAAGCCAGTTACCCTGCCCTATGCCTGGAATGAGGATGAAGCCTTCAAAAAATCGATAGAAGATTTATCAACCGGCATTGCCTGGTACCGGAAACATTTTACCCTTCCGGCAAACAGCCAGAGCAGCAAGGTATTTCTTGAATTTGAAGGCATCAGGCAGGCTGGAGAATTCTACCTGAACGGCAAATTTATCGGCCGGCATGAGAATGGTGTAATGGCCTTTGGTTTTGATATCAGTGCATTAATTATTCCAAACCAGGAAAACGTACTTGCCGTAAAGATTGATAACGCCTGGAACTACAAAGAAAAAGCCACCAACTCCGGCTATCAATGGAACGACAAAAATTTTAATGCCAATTATGGTGGTATCTCTAAAAATGTTCGTTTGCATATAACAGGTAATGTATATCAAACCCTTCCGCTTTATTCTACCTTAAACACCACGGGAAATTACTGCTACGCCAAAGATTTCAACATTATAGGCAAATCAGCCGTCGTGGTTTCCGAATCGCAGGTTAAAAATGAAAGTAGTACAGATCAGAAACTGGTTTATGAAGTGGAGTTAAAAGATCTTGATGGAAAAACCGTAAAAACATTTACATCTGCAGAAACCACGATTAAAGCTGGCGATACTTTAACCCTAAAAGCAGAAGCACTGGTAACCGGTTTAAACTTTTGGAGCTGGGGTTACGGTTACCTGTACACGGTTACTTCAAGGTTAAAATCAGCAGGAAAAATCATCGATGAACTGAGCACCAAAACCGGTTTTCGAAAAACCGGTTTTAAAAACGGTATGGTGTATTTAAACGACCGCGTATTGATGATGAAGGGTTACGCACAGCGCAGCAGCAACGAATGGCCTGCAATAGGCCTGTCGGTACCACCCTGGTTAAGCGATTACAGCAACCGCCTCATGGTAGAAAGCAATGCCAATCTGGTACGCTGGATGCACATTACCCCATGGAAACAGGATATAGAATCCTGCGATCGGGTGGGTTTAATCCAGGCAATGCCTGCCGGAGATTCAGAAAAAGATGTAACCGGTACCAGATGGGACCAACGCAAAGCAGTAATGACGGATGCCATCATCTACAACCGCAATAACCCGAGCATAATCTTTTACGAATGTGGAAATGAATCGATCAGTGCAGCGCACATGCAGGAAATGAAAGACATTAGAAATCTTTACGATCCAAATGGCGGCCGGGCCATCGGATCGAGAGAAATGCTCGATATTCCTGAAGCCGAATATGGTGGTGAGATGCTGTACATCAATAAAAGTGCAACGAAACCCCTATGGTCTATGGAATATGCCAGAGATGAAGCCCTGCGAAAATACTGGGACGAGTTTTCCCCTCCTTTTCACGTAAATGGCGCTGGCCCTAAGTATAAGGATGCCGATGCAAGCGATTATAACCGCAACCAGGATTCGTTTGCCATTGAAGACGTAACCCGCTGGAACGAATATTACCAGGAACGCCCTGGTACAGGAACCCGCGTAAGTTCGGGCGGCGTAAACATTATATTTTCCGATTCGAACACCCACCACCGTGGCGAAGAAAATTACCGCAGAAGTGGCGAAGTAGATGCCATGCGCATTACGAAAGACGCCTATTTTGCACACCAGGTCATGTGGGATGGCTGGGTTGATGCAAAAAAGACTGGTCTTCATTTAATCGGGCATTGGAACTACAAAGCTGGCATAAAAAAGAATGTGTATGTGGTGGCCGCCGGCGATAAGGTTGAACTAATTTTAAACCATAAATCGCTTGGTTTTGGCGAGAAAAGCAATGGCTTTCTGTTCACTTTTAGAAATATTGCTTACCAGGACGGAACCATCAGGGCCATCTCCTATTCTTCAGCAGGAAAAAAACTGGCCGAAACACAATTAAAAACGGCGGGCAGGCCAGCAGGATTGAAACTTACCGCAATAAAAAACCCTAACGGTTTTAAGGCAGATGGCGATGATGTGGTGCTTGTTCAGGTTGAAGTAGTAGATCAGGATGGGAATCGCTGCCCCACGGCTTCAAATATGATCAGTTTTAGTTTAAATGGCCCTGCTGAATGGCGCGGAGGCCTTGCCCAGGGACCTGATAATTACATTTTAGCCAAAGATCTTCCTGTGGAAAGTGGCGTAAACCGCGTTTTGATCCGCTCGACAACCACTGCCGGACAAATCAATTTAACGGCAAAGGCTGAAGGCCTGCAAACCGCAAACCTCTCTTTTGAAACTTTAGCAGTTAAAACTAAGAACGGATTATCTGCTCAACTGCCGTCCGACGGTTTGAAACCTAACTTAAGCAAAGGTGCAACCCCGCCCGGTCCCTCGTACACGGTAACGAGAAAATCGGTTAAAATTGCATCTGCCGAAGCAGGAGCCAATAACGACAAAGCCATTTTAAGTTTTGATGACAATGAACTGAGCGATTGGGTAAATGATGGCAGAGTTGCAACGGCCTGGATAAAATACACGCTGGCAAAGGAAAGCAGTGTATCGGCAGTTGCTTTAAAATTGAATGGCTTCAGGACAAAAATTTATCCATTAAGAATTTTAGTGGATGGAAAAGTTGCATTTGAGGGTAATAGTACACCAAGCCTGGGTTATTTTACTGCAAACTTCAAAGCAATAAAAGGAAAAACAGTAACCATACAACTGGCCGGTTCGGGAAAAGAAAAGGAGAACAGCAATATTGGTGTAGAAGTGAACGGCAAAAAGTTGGATGATGGTGTTGAACGTGCCGAAACCAAATTAAAAGGGGGCTTAAGCATTATTGAGGCAGAAATTTACGAGCAGCCTCAAGGCTGAGCCACGCTTAAACCATCACGGAGAAAAGAAAAATGTACATACTTTTTTATACGGAAACACGGAAGGCAAGAAAACAGAGAAATGTTTATAATGATGTAAAAAGATTAAGGATAAGAACCCGACATATTCTTTCTGTTCCGGAAGTATATTTTTGTACCGCTTTCCTCAATCATTTAACCTAAAACCTTAATCAATTAACCTCAACGCTTAATCATTTGGCCTACGCCCTTAAATGATTAACCCCGAAACCTGTTTCTTTTACTTCAGATCAGTATGGTGGAAGATTAAGGTTTCACTACTAAAGGCGCTCCGTTTACCATTACATGATCGATCTGAACATCCTGGTATTTATTTTTTAGAAAAGGTGTTTTAGTACTCACTTCTAAGTTTTCAAAAAGGAAACCGGATACCTTATCATCAGGATTGCCATCCATTTCACCAAATTTTGTTGCTTCTACTTTAATGTTCGAAAGCCTGATATTTCTGATGGTACCAAAGGGTTTTGCGGTACTGCCCGCCAGATCGAAAAATTGCTTCCAGGGGTTTAAGTCGATGATTGAGCCACATTTACCGGTAATGTTTTCTACCGTAATGTTTTCGTAAAGCTGAAAGGTATCTCCACGCATTTTCATCTTTAAAATGGGGCAGTTATTATCTACCTTACAGTTGCGCATGGTAATGTTGCGGGCATGGATGCATTCGCTACCCATGGTTAGGGTTGCATGGGCTTCGCCAATGGTGCAGTTTTCAATCAATATGTCTTCCACAATTCCGTTTTCAGGAAGTTTCTGAGCATCTACCCCTTTGCCCCCTTTGATGCAGATGGCATCGTCGTTTACAGAAATATAACAGCCTCTGATGGTTACTTTTTTACAAACATCAATGTCTATCCCATCAGTACTGGGTGCTTTTACCGGTCTGAATGGCGAACGGATATCGCAATTTTCGATCAGCACATTGTTGCACTGATACAAATGAGTGGTCCAGAATCCTGAATTACGCAGTTTTACTCCTCTGATATTGACGTTATTGCATCCCCATATAAATAATAAGCGCGGACGACTTACTTCGAGGTTTGTAGATTCTCTGCCCAGTTTGTTTAAAGAATCGCGGTGCGACCAGAATGTTTTCCAGAATTTAAGTCCGTTGCCATCTATGGTGCCCGGTCCTGTAATGCTAAAACCATCTACCTTGGAGGCATTAATTAAGGCAGCAAAATATTTCAGGCTCCTGCCTTCCATACGCGAAGGGATAAAAGGATAATCTTTAATGTTATCTGATCCTTTAAGTACGGCGCCCTCCTGCAACAGCAAATTGGTTTTGGGTTTAAAAAATAATGCCCCGGTTAGGTAAGTACCTTTCGGAACCACAATTGTTCCCCCACCTTTTTGGAAGGCTTTATCAATTACACTTTGAATGGCTTTGGTATTCAGTTTTGTACTATCGGCGTTTACGCCAAATTTGGTGATGACGTATTCCTGGGCACCTCCATTGAAGCCCATAAAAGCAAAAAAAGTGAGTAAGGTTAATCTTTTCATAGTAAGCAGGGGCAGATATTTGGTTAAGTAGATTGACAGCACAATCTGATCAAAGATCAATAAAGCTTTTCTATTTTGCATCCTGCGGTATCCTGCTTAAAAAGTTAATTTTGTAATTATCGGCAATATTTAGCCAACAGTGCGTCAGCTAAGCTGCTGTTAAGAGATTGCACCTTCTTCCAGTCACTACAGGCCCCTTCGAGGTTTCCAAGCTGCTGCCTGCAAACACCTCTGCGATAAAAATTCTCTTTGTCATCTGGTCTATCCTTTAAGCTCAGGTCGTAATAATAAAGTGCTACTTCATAGTTTTTTTCTTCATAAGCAGCATTAGCTTTTTGTGCATTAAAAAAACTGGGTATAACTTCATCTGTTTTAAAATATTTCTTTTCCTGATGCATTAATACATTAACAGGTTTCCCATTATGTGTTGCAGCTTCCCATTTATATTGTGCCGCATAAAATATCTTGGTGTAGGCCTTGTCGTAATTGGCATTAATACCCTGAATAATCTTTAAACTATCGGCTTTACCTGAGGCATTTACAATAAAAGTTGCCTGTAGAGCTCCTGTTTTAACATAGATCCCCATTTTGCTAAGCTCATAAGAAATATAATTACTAAAATCCGGGCCCTTAAATAATGCATATATTTTTTGGCTGGAATTAAATACGGTATCAGTGCCCTTAATTTTATAGATATCATCTGGACTAAGTGCAAGGCTGCGCTGCACTAGCGGTTCTGGATAAAAAGTATATCTGATGGCCGTTGGACTTTCTAAAGAACCATTTGCATCAGCCATAACCAAAACCAATTTGGTTTTGCTCAGTTCCATTATCTTTAACGTATTCATTACAAACCCGACACTCGATTTTACCAAAAGTTTATTTCCGCGAAGTTCAAAAAGCAATTCAGAGCCTAAAGTATGATATACTGAAGAAAAGTACATTTTGTCTGGCATTGTAAATGTGTATTTTACATAAGTGTATTTCAGCACATTTTCATCCGGAAGATCATCACCACTAAGATAATTCACCTTACCGGCAACCCACGAGCCTGAAAGATCACCCGATTTTATCTGTGCTTTGCACAATACAGAAGTTAAACAAAGTAGAAGGACAATTAAGAAGCGCATGATAGATTATTTTGTTTGCGAATATAAAAAAAGCTTTCACCTATTTTAACAGATGAAAGCTTACAACCAATTTTTCAGATTTTATTTCCAGTCAAACGGTAAATACCAGTTTGCCGGATCCATTAATTTCGCCCTGGTTGCGGTGGCATTGGGATCTCCGGCTTTTAATAACTTCTGATAAACCTTTTCAGCTAAAAAAGCAGGATTGTTCTGCCTGCGGGCTACACGTACCAGATCTGGCCAGCGGCTGCCTTCAAAGGCCAATTCTAAAGCATCCTCATCAATAATTTTTCCTTCTAAACCCAACATATCAGTTTGAAAGCTTACATCAATAGGGCGCACGTTTGCCCTGTTTCTGATTCCTGTGTTTCTGTACCAGGGCGATTTATAATCAGAATTACTTCTTGCATCAAAATAATATGGCGATGAGGTAGGATAAGGTGTTTGCATGGTGTTAATTTCGGCTGTTGATACCGGCGATTTAGCCCCGTTCACGAAAGTACCTGTATAATAAGTGTCCTGAATTCCGGTATTTAAAAAGGCCCATCCCAATTTGCTCTGGCCATCGCGGTTTGCTGCTTCAGAAAAACGCAGATGCAAAAGACCTGCACGATAAATGCCCCATTTACCACCTTTATTAAAACTACTCAATACAGTATTGTTATCTGTTAATTTGGTAATTACCGGACCAGCGGCAGAATTTTCGTAAGATAATCTTCCGCGTGCATCATAAGGAATGCCACTGTATTGCCTTTGTGCATTCCAGTTATCGATTGCTACCTGCGATGGTTTGATCAAATATTTACCATACAGGGAAGAGCAAACATCAACCATTGGATTACCAGGTTTATAACCCGGGTTATAAGGTATGCCCCAAAAGAACTCCGAATTCCAAGTGATGTTATTAGTAGGCTGTATAAACATATTGCGCCAGCCACCATCGGTAATTAAAGCACCTTCATCCTGGGCCCTGGTATAACGAACCACCAGATCGTTGTAGGCAGAACTTAAATAACCAACTACTTTATACGCATCAAACTGAACATTGATGTTGGTATTGGTATTTTCTACATTCATCACCTTTGCATAATTCTCTGCAGCCTTTAAATAATTACCCTTCCATAAATATAAATCGCCCAGAATAAAAGGTTTACAGATGAATATTTTTTGGGTGTTCTGCCCGTCGATGGCCACATTTAACGCATTGCCTGCCGGATAAGAATAAACCTCTTTATAAGGCAGCTTTTCGGTAAAATCAATTAGTCGGGTTAACAGCTCATCGAAAGATATGCGGGGATAAAGGCTTAAATTTTTAACATCTTCTACCTTTTCTACCGGTTCGGTGATATAGGGAATGCTACCGTATTGCGCCCCCAGCTGCAAATAAATAAAACTGCGTAAAGCACCCAAATCGGAATAATGTTTATTGTAATCATCAACACTCATCCGATGGTCGGCAAGCATCAAATTAAAATTTTTAAGTGCGTCGTTAATATTTAAGATCACTGTGTAATAAGGCCGCGGGTCGACATAAGGGTTATCTTTGCTGGTGGTATGGTTTGATAGTTGCTTTAAATATGCATCGGCATTACCCGTAACATCTACCAGATCGCCACGTAGTTCATTTTGCAAAATATATAATTTTTCGAGCCCCAAAAACTGACCATAAGCACCAATAACCGCTGCATCTGCATCACCCACGTTCCGATAAGCGTTGGTAATATCCAATTTATCTTCGGGTACTTCATCTGTAATTTTTTTGCACGACCATGAACCTGTTGCAAGCAGGGCTACCGCTAAAAGGGCAATAACTTTTTTATTAAAATCCATCTTCATCTTTTTAAACATTATCAATTATAAACCAATTCTAACGCCCAGCTGGAACGACCTGAACTGAGGTTCCAAAGTGGTATCTACACCTTGAGTGAAGATACTGCCCGAGGCACTAAACTCAGGATCGTAACCTAAGTAATTGGTTAAGGTGAATACATTGCTGGCTGTTGCATAAAGCCTGGCATATTTAATTGCCTTTGCTTTTAGCGGTACATTATAGGTTAAATTCACCGTGCGCAAACGTAAGTAAGAGCCATCTTCGATCCAGCGGTCAGAAAACTGTGCGTTGCCCATCGGGTCGCCATAACTTGCTTTAGGCACATTGGTTACCTGGCCCTCTCCGCGCCAGCGGTTACGCACAATATCAGTCTGGTTATAATAACTGTTTCCCGATTCCAATACCGAACGGGTATAGTTGTAAATGTCGTTGCCCGCCACAAAAGAGAAGAGCACATCTAAACTCCAGTTTTTATAGCTGAACGTATTGTTAACACTACCATATACATCAGGGTTAGGGTCGCCGATAACCACACGATCTGCGTCATTAATAATTTTATCGCCATTGGTATCAATAAACCTGGTATCTCCGCCTGTAAATGGCACTAAAGCACCTGAACTATTCCTGATGGATAGCCCTGCTTCAGTAGCCTCGGCAGTGGTAGCATATACACCATTGGTACGCTGCCCGTAAAATAAATTAGCCGTTTGGCCCACCCTGGTTAAATAAGTGCCATTGGCGTAACTGGTTAAAATATCGGTACCGCCGGGCAAGCTATTTATTTTATTCTTATAGGTACCCAGGGTAATGCCTAAATCCCATTTTAAGGTTTTATTTAAAATGCGGCTGTTTAAACCAAAATCCAAACCCGAGGTACGCATACCGCCCTGGTTATCGATATAAGAATTGATCCCTCCTACTGATGCAACAGGCACATAAGCCAGCATTTTGCTGGTGGTATGGATGTAATAATCAAGGCTCAGGCTTAAACGTTCATTAAAAAACGAAGCATCTACACCGGTGTTAAATTTGGCTACCTGCTCCCACTGGATGCCAGGATTAGCAATGTTGCCACGAACAAGGCCCTGTAAACCCAGCAGGTTTTGGGAAACATAGTATTGCCTGTTGTTATAGTTGCCAATATCATCGTTACCAACCAAACCGTAACTTAACCTGAATTTCAATAAATCGATGTATTTATAATCGCGCATAAAGTTCTCTGAAGAGATTAACCACGCAGCACTTAAGGCAGGCAGAATAGCCGATTTATTACCGAGGATATCTAAACCATAACCGCCAATATAGCGAACTGAAGAAGAAATATCTTTGCGGCCAAACCTCGACGACTGATCTACAGCAGCATTAAGACTTAAATAATATTTGTCCTTATAGTTATAATTGGCTGTGAAGTAACTATTCAAATTGCTCCATTTGCCAATATCACCCCCAAAATAGCGCAGCGCGGCATTACTGTTGCCAATACTGATTAATACATCGGTTGCGGAGTTGTAACCAATGGCATAATCCTGCTCGCTCTGGCTCGAAGTATAACGTGTACCCAATGCCGCATGTAAAGTATGGTTGTTACCAAACTTACGATCGAAGCTTAAATGCAGATCGTCGAAAACACTGAAATAACGGATCACCTGCGTTCCCAGTTTACTATCGCCAATGGTGGTTGGCAAAATTTCGTTAGTTACGCCCTTCCGCGGAATAAATAACGTTTCCTGAGTTTTATCGTAGGTTATCCCTGTAAGATTAGAAAGTTTGAAGGTTTTGTTAAAAGCATAATCAAAATTAATGTTACCAAAAAAGCGGTAGGCTTTTTTCTGATTTAGTCCTTTTTCTATTAATGCCCTTGGATTACTTACGCCCAATGTATCGGCTTCGGCCAGGTTTGGTGAAACCGCCCCGCTTGCGCTAATCTCATTTACAGCCAAAAACGGTGCCTTAACCAGCGACAGGAAGATCGGGTTTGAACGGGCCGATAAACCCTGGTCTTTTAACCGTTGCTCGGCATAGGTAAACGATAAATTGGTGTTTCCTGTAAGTTTCTTGGTCAGATTTAAATCACTGTTGAAACGCATGGAATACCTGTTGTTGCTTGTTGAATCGATAATGCCTTTATCTGATGAATAACCTGCAGAAAGCGCGTATTTGGCAATGTTATCGCCGCCACTAACTTTCAGGTAATAACTCTGATCGATGCTGTTTTTAAAAACCTCGTTCTGCCAATCGGTATTTTGGTGGTACATCTGGTAGGTTGGATTGGTTACCGGATTTGGATCATCGTTCATATAAGGTTTAGCGGCAATTTCACCGGCACTTAAACCCTGGCTTTTCAAAATATCAGATAAATAACTGCGGTAATCGTCTACCCCCATTACGTTGATTTTTTTAGGTTTCAGGTTAATCCCTGTATATGCCGAAAAATCGATCAGTGTGGCTAAATCTTTGGCATGGCTGGTGGTAATAATCATTACGCCGTTTGCAGCTTTGGTGCCATAAACCGCAGCGGCCGATGCATCTTTAATGAGCGTAATGTTTTCGATATCGCGTACATCAATAAATTGTAAAGGATTATTTTTATGCCCGGTGGTGAGCGATGTACCATAAGAATTGGCATCGTAAACCATACCATCCACCACATATAAGGGCTGGTTTGTGGCATACAGGGAAGTGAAACCGCGTACAAATACATCGGCACCAATCCCCGGGGTTCCCGATCTTCTGATTGCATTAACCCCGGCCATACGGCCTTGTATATAACTGTCTGGCGTTTCGGAATTAGCGCTCCAGCCGCCCTGAGGGTTTAGGTAGCTTAAGGCCGACTGAGACCGTGCCAGGTTTTGCATACCTGTAGGCAAAGTTACTTCGGTAAATAATGAATTGTAGCCATTTGGATAAATTTTGATGGTAGCCAGCTTACCTTTATGTACCGGTAATAATTTAGTGTGGTAATTGGTAAAACTGACTAAAATGGTTGCGTTAAAATCGGGGACAATGATGCTAAACTTCCCGTTGTTATCTGTTAAAGCACCCGAAAAATCGGTTACAGTTAGTTTGGCTCCGGTAATGGGCTTATTGGTGTACCCATCTACCACAACGCCGGTTATTCTCTGGCCTGCCAGTTTTTTCTGCCGCACCTTTACGGTAGTGGTATCGGTACTGTACTGGCTCGAATCTGTTTTGCCGGTATCGGTTTGCTGAGCAAAAGCCATAGCCGAGCACATCAGCCCAAACAGCACAAGTAAAATTCCTTTTTTTATGATGGTAAAATTATGCATAGTCTTTTTTTGAGTCAGATTACTTATTTAAGGAAGAATGGGTTCAAATCGCAGGTAATCTAAAATGAGCGTATTTTGGTCTTTAGATGTGGTATTCGCTGCCGTTAAGCGTAACTGTAATTGCCCGTATTGTTGTGGCGTGTAATCGCCAAGGTAAACCTCTGCGTAATTTAAAGGCGTTACCGTTTGTGTGGCAAATAAGTCGAAAACCAAAGTGGCTGGGTTGTAAATAAAATACCGTTGGGTAAAATTGGCTACCTGGGCATCACCTTGCCCGCCTGATATGGCCCTTGCATATACTTTGTATTTAACCGAAGCAACGGTTGAGAGGTACTGAACATAATATTCGGCTACGCCATGGTTATACACCTCAATATCTCTATAAGGAATGCCCTTATCATCCAGCTTTAACCGGTACAGTATATTGCCTGTTCTATCCGATCTAAAGCTAAAGGGTAGTTCACCTTCTATTTTAAAGGCTGGTACTTTATCTTTTGTTCTGAATGGTAATGCATTCATGACGTAGACTATTCCATTACTGGCACGGTACGATTTTACAATAGCCGATTTTTTGATGGGAATTTTAACACCCCTTGTCGAAATCAGGGTATCAGGTAATTTATCCAGCGTGTATAAACCTCTTGCCACCAGATCGCGCACCAGAATAAACGCTCCGCCATTTGGATAAAAAGGCTCTAAACGGTTGCGTTCGGTAGTGAATGTGGCATCCTGCAACATAAAAAAGGTGTACTGCTGATTTTCTGTCCTTAAATCGGCAACACTGTTCCAATAGGCATTTCTTGATACCATTGGTGGATTGGGTGCAAATATCGGATTGCCCAAAGCATTGTAACCAATAATGGTTGCATTGGCGGTATCGATAACCTGTACAGATAAATTGGCAATGTAATTGGTTTGGATGGATGCATCGGTACTGCCAAGCATAAAATCCCAAACATTCAGCTTGGTTGGAATCGCTTTATCGATTACATACAAAGCACCGTTCTTTACAAAAGCAGGTTTGCCTACAATAGCCGCTTCTTCGAAGGTAGAACCTACCATGGTAGCGTATTTTTTATTTTGAAGCAATACTTTAACAGTATCAGTAGGCCCCTTAGGTGCAGCGGTAGCAGTTAAGCCTATATGGTTGGCCACAAAATCTTTTAGTTTAACAGGATCGCTAATAATGGCAGCATCAAGCGTTGCCAATGCATCGTTTGTAGGCGCCCATACCGTATAGGTTTGCGATGAGGTAAGCAGTTTATCGTAACCGGTACTCCTCACGTATCCGGCAAACTTACTTAAGTCGGGCTGAGCAGCAATTTTTTGCAACAGATCGGTGGTATTGTCCACATTTACTATTTCTGCATGTTCTTCCAACGCATTTTTACATCCTCCCAGCCAAAGCACTGCTCCCAGTAATAATATGGCATGTAGTATATTTTTTTTCATTTCTATTCTTTTATTCCCCTTTTACAGGTGTATTTTTTTACTGTAAAATGAGGTTGCACCACTGTTTGTGGCACAGCCTCCTATTTAATGATTAGGGTTTTTGAAAAATCAGGCCGTCTTTACCCGGCGAAAACCTTGGATAGTTCTGGTCGTCGTTTTCCGGTATAAACTGGATCATATCCAGCCAGGTACCTCCTGACCCTGTACCGGAGGCCTCGGTACCACCTACCATGGTTAACCTGATCCAGTGTCTGTCAGTTGTGGTAATATTTACTGTTCCTGCCAAACGGGCTACGGCACTTCCCCAGTTATTTTTAACCGCAGGCTGGATTAAACCTAGATTGCCGTTTTTATCTTTATCGTTAGTTGTGGCCAGATAGCGTTTAAAGCCCTGGGCTAACATTAATGGATCAGAACTTGGTAAGGCTGCACCTGCATCAGTCATTCCGGAAGAAGTAAGCGATTGCCTGAAATCTACCAGATTGGGCAGTATCTGCGCATCGGGGGTGCCAATATCCATCCCCACCTGGCAAAGTGGTGATGAACCATTGTAGCTGTAACAAACCCAAACTTTATACTTACCTTTTACCAGCATGGGCGTTTTTAACTCCACCCATATTGCCCGGTTTGCATTGGTTAAGCCTAACGACAATACCAATTTATCATCGTAAGCCACTCTTCTGGTCTGCCCGAAAACAGATACTGCGTAATCATAGTATTGAGGTAAGGTGGCTTTAGCAGGGTTATTTACCCTTAATCCGGCTAATGTACTGGCACCATTGGCAAATAAGGGTATTGTGCCGCTTGTTGCGCCGTTACGGCCGCGCCAGATCGGATTAGCTTTGAGTTCTGGCTGGTCGCACACGTCGAAAAATACCGCCGTAGGGTAACGCACCTTAATGGCATATAAGTTTTTAGTTTCATGGAGTACACCGTTAGCGGTTGTGATGTTGCTAAAGGTTCTGTTTACTTCTACCCCAGGTTCTAACACACCGTTAAACTCATCGTCGTTAAGTAAAATTTTCTGATTAATGTATTTGGTTGTAACTACTTCTTTTGGGGCTAAAGTATTAATGGTGGTTGATGAAATGATATCTGGTGTATAGGTGGCCCCGGCCGAAAGGTGATAAGCAATGTATAACCATAAACTATCGTTATGGTTTTTCGGATCTCCCGTTTTAGAAAACTTAGCCTTAAACGCCTCATAACTGGAGTAACCCGCTTTTACCAGAGCAGAATCGGATTCGATAATGGCGGTTTGAAGGCGACGGGTGGTATCTTTTACGGCCGATGAAGCCACATTTAACGAATCGTAGAAACCAGTTTCTTTTAAAGCCTGCGTAAAATATTTATACCGGCCGCTTGCCTCAATGGTTTGAGCGGTTGTTAATGTTGCCGGAATCAAAACATGATCAATTACATGAACAATTCCATTACCCAGCCTTACATTGGATTGGCTTATTTTGGCCTGTTTGTTTACAATATAGCTACTTACACCGCCATCGTTTATGGCACCTGTTTGCAGGTACTGGCCATATAAGGTAATTTGTGGCAATTTCCCATCTGTAAAACGATTGGTTGCAACTGTATCTGGCAGTAAATGGAATTTAACCATATCCTTCGATTGCTCAACAGTTAAATCGGATACATTTGCTTTGCCAATGCCTTTAAGCCAGGCGGTAACCGCATCATTGGTGGGGGTAAACAAAGTGTACCTGCCATAAGCACCCAAATATCCCGCCGTGCCCGAGCGTTCTACAATCTGCCTCATCATCGAGAACTTATCGGGGTATTTATCCAGATAGCCGGTAATGTTTACATCATCTGTGGTGGCTAAGGTGTACGATTCTCTTTTACATGCATTTACAAATATGAAAGCAATAACGCCTATCACCATCAATATGGCGAAGCTGCGTAAATTTGGATTATTTTTCATCATGCTAAAATTTATTTGGTGTAAAATGGATTTTGGACAAGTTTTGAATCGGCAAAAAGCTCGTTTTCGTTGATGGGTAAATAATGGCTGTTTACATCCCTGAATTTGGTTATAGCCGATTGTTGTACGGCAGGTGATACCGTTCTGGCAACCATTTCAAGCAATACGTTAATGCGTCTGTAATTTTCATGTTTGGCAATCCGAAGTAAATCGTACCAGCGTTTGCCTTCAAAAGCAAATTCGCGCGATCGCTCAGCTAAAATGTAATCGCATATGGCATCCTTGTCATTTTCGTCGGGGCTTTGTTCGGTTATTTTAACGGCGTTTCTCTTTAACCTTAAATCTTTAATGAGGTTAATGGCCTGTGCACCAGCTCCAGTATAAGCCAGGGCCTCGGCTTTTAGCATCCAGATATCGGATAAGCGGTAAGCCTGCCAGTTTACATAAGAAGGGTTTTCGGTACCATATTTAACAATGCTGTTATCGCCACTGTAAAATGCCGAAGCGCGGATATCATAAATGCGGTCGGGATCTACATCATCCGGAGTAAATATATCGGAGGTTAAAATGCCCGAAGCAATAAAGCGTTTTTTAGATTGTATGAGTAAATTATAGAATACGTTATTTACGGCGTTTTTATTCGAGAATTCGAAAATGGTTTCGGTTGAACTGCCATTGTAAAACACATTGTTGTACCAGCCGGAAGCCGCCCCCTGAACGGCAAATTTCTGCGAATCGATAATTTTGTTGCATTCGGTAATGCAGCCGTTAAAGTTATCCATCCACAAATACACATCGGCCAATAAGGCATTAACCGTAAATTTTGTAATTCTTCCTTTATCTGATACGGTATTGCCATAAGTGTTTACCGCTCCGGCTTCAGCCTTTTTTAAATCGGCTACGATCTGGTTCAGAATATCGGCAGCAGGCGTTTTAGTAAGCTCCTGCAAATCGGTATCTTTTGATGAAGAAGTTAATTTTAAGGGTACATCCCTAAAATTCCTGACCAGATAGAAATACATCATGCTCCTGAGCGCAAGTGCCTCACTGATATAGGCATTTAATTGTATGTCGGTTAAAGTTGGATCGGTTTCCTTTACCGCAGGCGCAAAATCCAGTACGGTATTGCAGAAGTTAATGGTACGGTAAAAAGCGGCCCAGCTGGTTAAGGTATTGCCCGGAACAATATTGTTATCAAAAACATCCTTCTCTTCAATGGTTCCATTTGGTCCGGCATCGATCATATCGGCCCGTATTTCGCCGTATATAAATATATACTCGGTTAATGCTTTATCTGTAATATTTGGCGGAGAGGCCAGTAAAGATGCATAACAACCTGCAACCGCAGCCTGAATATCTTCTTTGGTTTTCCAAAAGCCCTGCCGCGTAATGCCATCCCGGGGTTGTAAATCCAACCATTTTTTACACGAGCTGCTCATGATCAGCATCACGATTATGCCTGTACTATATAAAATCTTTTTCATGGTGTTGCTGATTAAAAATTTGCGGTTAAACCAAGGGTGATTGTTTTGATCGGAGGCGTGGTAGAATTATCAACCACGGTAGAAAATGCTGTTAGTTTTACCGGGACTTCCGGATCCTGACCTGTGTATCTGGTAAAGGTTAAAATGTTCTCTACCATTAAATTGGCACTTAAACTTTTCATCCCCAGTCTTTTCATAAAGTTTTTACTGAAATCGTATTTCAGGGTTACACTACGCAAACGCAGGTAAGAACCATCTTCTACGTACCGGTCTGATCCTAAAAAGTTATATCCGGTAGCATATACAGCCCTGGGCATATCAGTTACATCGCCCTCAGCCCTCCAGCGTCTTAACACGGCTGTACTTTGGTTACTAAAACCATTCATATTGGTGGTGGTGATTTTGGTTCCGTTGATGATCTGATAACCGGTGCGGTAACTAAAGTTGGCACCAAAGCGGATGTTGCCGTTGATGGTAATTCCGGTGCCAAAGCCTCCGGTTAAGTTGGGATTACTGTTACCCAAATACACAATATCCTTATAGTCGATATTTCCGTCGTGGTTAATATCTTCGTACATGGCATCACCAGGCTGGAATACGTAATCGATAGACGGATATGCAAAACGCATATACACTTTTTGCCCATTGGGACCAACGATCTGGTTTCCGCTTTCATCCACTGCAATCGTTGAGTTCAGATCCTTGTAAACACCTTTGAACTTAAATCCGTAAAAAGAGCCAAACGGGTTGTTTTCCTGAATATAAACCTTAAACACATTGTTTGTGGTGATTTTTCCTTTGTTTTCGCGGGGATAAAGCGGGTCGATTTCGCGGATGATATTCTCATTGTGCGAGATATTGAAGCTAAAGTCCCATCTAAAATTTTTCTTTCTGATCAGTGTGGCATTCAGGTTAAATTCCCAGCCCTGGTTATCCATCGTACCCACATTCAGGTCTACCCCCGAATAACCATTATAGGTTGGGATGGCAATACCGGGGTAAAATAAATCGGTTGTGCGCTTGCGGTAGATGTCGAAATCCATATTGATGGCATTTTTAAACATGTTTAGCGTAAGCCCAAGGTTAGACTGGGCTACTTTTTCCCATCTTAAATCTGATAATTCGAGATTGCTGGAATATACGCCAGACATGCCCAGGTAACTGAAACCATAATTCTGATAGGTATTTAAATAAGTATAATCACCACGGGGTGCATTACCTACAATACCGTAACTGGCCCTGAAACTGAAATCATCAATGTATTTTTCAGTTCTTTTCATAAACGGCTCCCCTGAAATCCTCCAGCGAAGTGATGCTGAAGGAAATACGCCATAACGGTTATTCGGGCCAAACTTAGAGTTACCATCGCCCCTTATACCGGCATTAAAAATATAGCGGTCTAAAAATTTGTACTGCGCACTCAATAGCAAACCAACAGAGCGGCTTTGTGCATAAGATGAATAGGCTGATCCGGTGGCATTTGTACGTCCGTCAATAGATGGATCGGCGAGGTAAGATGATGCCGTGTTGGTGGCAAACATGCCCTGCCCTGTTCTACGGCTATCGTTACTATCGAACCTTGCAAAAGCGATCAGATCGTGTTTTTTGCCAAGTTCGGGCGTGTAAGCCAGGGTAATGTTAGAAGCCATGGTAAACCCGTCGCCATCCACATCGCCCGTCGAATTTACAACGGCATCGGTAAATAGTTTACCTGTTGCAATTTGTGGCAAAAAGGTTTTGGTTTTAGAATTGTTAATGTCGACCTGAAAATTTGCATTTAACCTTAAACGCTCGGGAACAATCTGGTACTGTAAGGAGAATTTCGGAATTACCCTTTCGCCAAGCTGGTGGTTACTGGCTGCATTTGCCATAGCTAGGGGATTGTAAGTGCCCGGATAATTGCCCTGAGCGGTAGCCAGCGGACTGAAATAATTGGAGGTTAAATTACCGTATTCATCATACTCGTAAACCGATTGATTTGGCATTTTTTGATAGGCAATATCCCTAACCTTTGTGCTGTACAGATTTTCGTTATCGATGTGCGTGTACACAATATCGGCACTAAACCTGATTTTATTGGATACCTGGTAATCTAAATTTACACGGGCGCTTAAACGGCCTAAACTTGTACCACGGGTAGTACCCTCCTGGTTAAAATAATTTAGCGATGCCCTGTATTTGGCCTTTTCGCCCCCACCCGAAATGGAGAGGTTATGATCCTGAAGGTAGCCGATCCTGGTAATGGCTTTTAACCAATCGGTATTGTTGCTGTAATTAAAATAATTGTATGGATCGTTCGGGTCGTACTGAAATTCTTTGGCAAACTCTGAAGTAGAAAACTGTCGGCCGGCATTGTAAAACTCTTCTAAAACCAACGATGAATATTGGTTACCGTTAAGCATTGGTATAGGACTTGGCTGTTTTGAATAAGAGCCTTTAAAGTTATAAGAAATAGTAGGCGGCCCCATTGTTCCCCTTTTGGTATTGATCACCAAAACACCATTTGCTGCCCTCGAACCCCAAATAGCCGTAGCCGCAGCATCTTTTAACACACTGATGTCTTTAATATCTGAAGGAGCAATATTTAATAACTGTCCGTAATTGGTTTCATCAGAAGTTGCAAAGTTAAAATCAGATGGAATGGAAATATCGTAAGGCATACCATCCACTACGATCAAGGGATCTACCGCACCATTAATGGAAGAGGTACCACGGATCCGGATCTGCATCGGGGCACCGGGATCGCCACTGCTCGCTGCAATATCCAAACCTGCCAACCGGCCCTGCAAAGCCTGATCGATAGAGGCGGCCTGCATATCTTCCAGTTCTTTGGCATTGATGGTTCCTATAGCAGAAGTTTGATCCCGCTTATCGATATTCATCCCGCTGCCATTATCAGCCCTTGCTTTCGAAACAATCTGAACCTCATCCATCTGGTTATCTGAAGCTTCTAATTGAAAGTTAATGGTGGCCTTATCAATTGCAACAGGCGCAGTTGATTTATAGCCAATGTAAGAAACTGAAATCCGGTAGGTTTTATCGGCAACAGGCAAGGTATAGTTACCATCAATATCAGATGATACCCCTTTGATTACCCTGCGGTCTTTATCAACAATTACTACCGAAGCACCGATAATGGGCTGTTTATCTTTTTTATCAATAATCTTACCCCGCACGTAGTTAATTTGCTGTGCACCAGCAATAGCAGACGCAAATAAAAGGCACAGCAAGGCAAATAAACGTAAAGTATATTTTTTAGTCATATCGGTTTAGAATTGATATTTTAAGTAATTATTGATCTGATGAATTACTGTACGGTTTGATAATACATTGCTCCTGTCTGCCGGGTTTAAAAGCACGTTAGCTGTTCTGCCGACCACATCTCTAAGCGTTAAAGAAGAGGTGGTATTAATGGCAACGCTTATCTTGGCGGCATCACCGCCATCGTTTTTCATTAGGGTTTCAAACTGCCCGGTTTTTTGCCCATCGCTTGCAATGGTGTTTTTATTGATTATGTGGTAGAGGAGGAATTTACTCACCCTGGTTACATCCGAACCATCGGTTGGAGCAGTAGCTGGAATGCCTGTGGTTACGTTACCAGGTAAAATGCCATCTTTTACAGCCTGCATGATGGCCGCATTGGTAGGGATAAAAACGGTATAGTTTACGCCCTCAACGGTTCCCTGTATTACACCAGTGGCTTTAGTATAAATGATGTTATTGTTTAACAACTGAAAAAAGTAATAATATGGATCGGTAGTGAGTGTACCATATTTTTCGATGTGTTTGCCAATGTTCAGCACGGTATAGGTAAGTGCTTCTTTTCCGTAAACGGCTGCACCATTAACCGGTGAGGTGCTGATAGAATCGACAGGGATACTTTGTTTGGCAACGGCAACACTATCCTGTGTACCTGCCGAAATCAGTTTCCCGGCAGCATATTTAATATATTCGCCGTTCGAGGCTTCTAAAATTCCGGATCCGGTGCTAAAGTTGGGGATATCCCTATCGCCCAAAGCAATAATGTGGGTTTGCAAAATGCGTTTCAGTGCGACTAAATCGCCTCTAATCGGGGCTGATGCATAAAACGGATCATAATTAAAACCCATTCTCCTAAGCGTTACGTCAGGAATCATCACCACCACATAACGCAATGTTGGTGTTTTTAAGGCAGGTATCAGCCCGAAATAAATTAAAGCCTGTTTCATCACACTGTAATCGGGATCAAGGTTTACGTTGCCATAAACTGTAGAGAATACATTCGCGTTCTGGGCCTTATTTATACCATATAAAAAGCCATTGCTCAGAGCCTGTTTATCTACCACATCGGCTACTACACGGGTTGTAAAATCGTTTAGGGCATTGGGTGTAGTGGCAAATTTGCTTGGCCAAACGGTAGTGGTAAACAAATGTGAATTCACAAAATCCTTAATTACATCGGGTGCCACTACATAAAGGTCGTTCAGGTTGTTTACGCCTTTTTTCTTCCAATATTTAAGCAATACATTTTGGGCATAAGTATTTACTGCAGCATTGGTAGGGGCAAAAATGCTGTACGAACCCTGTTGCGCATCATTTGCATCTACTTTTAAATAATTTTCGTTGTTTGGCGAGAAAGCCAGTAAAGTACTGTAGGTTTTGGCATAAACATTGGCCGCTTTACCACTCAGCACCTCGTAACGGTGAGAGATATCGGCGTTTAAAGAATAGGTAACAAACTTATCCAGTAAGCCTTTAAAAACACTGTAATCGGGCTTTTCGTTAATATACTGATCAATACTTTGAGGCGGGGTTAATACCTTGTCGATTACATGGATTACACCATTTTCGGCTACAATATTCTGTTGTCCGTCAATTAATCTTGCTGCACCTATATTGTTGCCATTGTAAGCAGTGTTTGGATAGAAGAAATTATAATCGGCAGCCGACAGACCATTGAATGTCATGTAAGGCGATAAAAAATAGGTAATATTCTTATTGTTAAAATCGGTTGCCAGATAAGAACCATTACGGTTTGCTGCAATAACCTTAATTGCATTTCCATTATTGTCTTTTCCGTCATAAACGAAATCGTAGTACACGCTTCTTCTTCTAAAGGCGCTGTTTTTGATAAATCCCTTAACAGAGAAAAAATCGCTCAAACGCTCCACCTTTTCCCCATCATAAATCATGGCGTAACGAACAATTCTGGAAGCAAGATCTACCGAAACTTCAGTTAAATTATTGTCTTTCAGATAAGTGACAAATGCTTCGTCGGTGGGTGCAAAAACCGTCCACGAGCCTGCCGTACTCAGGGTTTCTTTGTAACCGGCTTTATCAATACAATCCAGAAATTTGGCAAAGTTCCCTTTTGCCTGAAGTTGCTGGTAAATTGGATCTCCCAAATTCTCCGGGCGACCATAAAAATCATCGAATTCTTTTTTCCGGCAACTGCTCAGGAAAAAAATAACTGTTAAAAAAACGATTAAAAATTTGGGTAAAATTTTACTCATAGCAATTCTATTGGGTGCGAACGCCCATTAGCTAAACTGCGATAACAATAGAAATCAGTAGCGGGATTGGTTAGAAAAGAATGGAGGAAAACGTAGATTTTTTATTGCATAGCGTTAGTTTAACGAAACGTTGTAGGTGTTGGTTTATTAGTTATTTGGTTAGTGAATTATTTCTTAAATATAAACAGGAGGTATAAAATTCCCATCCTGTACTATCCTGTCTTTTTCTTATAAAATATTATCATGAATGCAAAACAGAAGCCCAACGCATACTAAATCGATTAACGATGGTTAAAATTTATTTGTTAAATCTTTTTCGACTGATTACTCATACACATTTTAAAAAACAGATGTGATTTGTGCTATACATTTATGTTAGCGAAAATTTATTGATAAGGCATAATGGTAACCGGACCGATTAATCCTGAAGACATTACATTCCAGCTTGAAGCATCAAAATCCTTATAATTAATATTGACGAAATTAATTTCGTGGTAATTCCGCCATTGTATTTTTTTGATGTCCATATCACGGATGCGGTTCGCCATCAAATTAACCACTTCAATTTTAATGGTATTATGACCTGCTTTTAAATATTTACCCACACGGGCCTGAAAAGGAATGCTCCATAAAATACCTACTTCCTGTCCATTGATCCACACCCTGGCACTTTCATCAACCTGGTTCAGGTTCAAAACATATTCTTTAGCGGTTTTTGAGCTTAAGTTAAAACCTGAAGTATAAACACCAGTACCCGAAAAGGCCTGTAGTTTAGGATCACTCAAAGTTGTCCAGCTAACCAGTTTAGCTAACTGCTGATCTGCAGGAAGCTCGGGTCCACCTTCTGTAAAATGTAAATTCCAGGCTTGGTTAAGGTTTATAACACCCGCAGCTTTATTTAAATAAACCCACGGCGTATTGATTGTTCCATTATGCTCCACTTTTAAAAACAAACTCTCCCCCGATTTAAGTTGTACGTGAACCTTTTTATCGCGTATTGCCGCTACACCCACATTCGAGCTTTGCGGGTCCATAATTAAAACCTTGCCTTCTTCATTTAAGGAAAGTTCGGTATCGATATCTTTAGCGGTGTGGTTAACCAGATAATAGTATTTGCCGGTTGTTGTTTTTCTCCTGATAAACTGAAGGCCGGTATCGGTTAAAGTTTCTCTGTTAATGGCTATCGAACTTAATGCTTTTTGTATATCGCTGGCTAGTAAAATTACTCCTGCACCAACTTTAAACTGTTTAATACCATCTGCGCCATCCGTAAAAATTAATTTCGCCAGGCTGGCTTTGAGCTGCGTTCTCCTTGCTTCCAGGTTATTTAAACCCGGAACATCTTTAGGCAATGCCTGAAAAATAACTTTTGCGCCGTTGCTGGCCAGTTTGATCATCTGATCTAAAGTTTCCGGACTGATCATTTCGCACTGCGGAACAATTAACACCTGATATGGCGCAGCTGCCGCGTTAGTACTGATCAATGTTTTGTTCACCGTTGATTGCTTTAATAACCGATCAGATGCAAAATCAAAAGAATAACCTGACTTAGAAAGTTCTTTCGACAATTTATAAAAGGCTGTTGGGTGTAACCACTCATCAACATCATGTACTTTTAAGGCCATATCCAAACCTTTGGCTTTGTTCCATACATCATATATGGGCCAGTAGATTAAAAGTTCGTTATCTGGCTTTCCTGATTGAAGAATAGACTGGCAACGAGTGATATAATTGTTTAAACCCTGTGCATGTGGCCATAAACTGTTGTTCGGGTTCATTTCTACGGAGGCGTAAAACAGCCATCCCGGCCAGGGTGCATTTGTGGGCGAATTGGTAGTACCGTGATAAAAGATATGGTTGATGCCTGCCAGAAACAATTGTTCTGCTTCCGGTTTACATTGCGAAAATGAAGTTTTAAAATGTTCTGTTAACCAGGTAAAGGTTTCAGAAGAAGCCAGTTTTTTACCACCGGTATGTGCTGCAGATGAGGCAAACTTACACATCATCGGGTCTGGATCTACATTGCGGATATCTGCTGCATCACGCCTAAGCCCTGGGATAGGAAAATAACTTGAACCAAAAGTTTCGGTTTCGGGGATATCTACCGCACCGTAAAGATCGAGCAGATTACCGGGCGAACCATGCGACTGGTTTTTGGTAGCCGATTTAAGCCGATGTGCCCAACCGGTCCAGTTTTGCGTAAAATTATGCAGTAAAAGTTCATCCATGGTTTCGCGGTAATCAGATTTTAAACGGGCAATATTTGCATTTGTAGAATCTTTACCGGTTAATTCTTTAATATGACTGGCCAGATCATAACCCCTGTTTTTCTTAAATTCCTGAAAGAAGGTGGGCGTCCAGGTTGCGCCGTAAACTTCATAACTGTCATTAAAAAATGAGCGAATACCTTGTGGTTTGCCACCAAAAGCATCCGAAAATCTTTTCAGGTAAACATCAACTGCATTTTTATCGAGGTGATCTAAAGTAAAACCTTCGCCTCCAGGTGCAGCACGTTTGACCATTTGCCTCGTTTTACCGGAAAATGTGGCATAAATATCCCAGTCTCCACTACTTGGCGACCAATTTAAAAATCCATCAGCCTGAACTTTAGAAAGCAAATTGAGTACCTCACCATTGTTACCGTAAGCGGTTAAAGCCTGTAACTGCGCGAAATCTTGTTTGGCTTCTTTAACCTTAATCGCTTCCGTCAACTTTTCGCCGGCTTTGAGCGTGTATTGCTGGGTAATTAGTTTTGTTGCAGCATTTTCGGGTTTAATCTGCGGACCACCGAACGGCCAGCCCGTGCCTGTGTTCATATCAACCCCCAGGCCTAAAGTATTGGCTTTATTTACCGTATGGTGTAATATATTCATCCACTCTGGAGACAAAAACTGGAGGTATTGTTTTTCAAATCCTTTGGCTCCATAAATTGGTGTAATTTCTACACCACCGAGGCCAGCATCGGCATATTTCTTTAACACAAGGTCTAAATTCTGTTCATCTACAGCATTCCCCATCCACCACCAGCGGGTCCAGGGTTTCATCTGCTTTTCGATAACCGGCCAGCTACCGGTACTTTTTACAGGCTTTTGTGCTTTGGCCAGACCAAAAGTTAGCGTACTAAACAGCAGAACAGAACAGAATCGATGTAATTGCATATTGTTAATCTAAATGGAATACCATTTCTAAAGGGAATGTTTTTGGAGAATTATCGGCATTGGTCTCCATAATATCGGCCATGTATGCCCACCATTTCTGCACAATCCGCGTGCTGCCTAAATCTTGCGAAGAGCTGCCGTTTTGTTGTTGCACAGCGAAAAGGGTATTGGTTTCTTCATCTAAAAAAATAGAATAATCGCTGATCCCGTTTTCTTTTAACAAAGTTGATAGCTCTGGCCAGATCTCATTGTGGCGCCTTTTATATTCTGTTTCAAAACCGGGTTTAAGTTTCATCTTAAATGCAATTTTCATGTGATCCATTTTATTATTTAAGGATTTTATTTCTTCCGTGGTTCGTGTCCCCACGAACCACCTGACAATTAATCTTTTAGTTTCGGTCTGTGGGGACACAGACCGAGGGAATTGACCCTGAGATTCTTCACTGCGTTCAGAATGACAAAGCTTATTGACGTGTTTCATGTCCGTACAAACCACTATCTGTCATTCTGAGGCACGAAGAATCTCTAACCCATTGGCACTCAAACTGAGTCCTTCATCAGCCTTTAGTTTCTTCCAAGGTTCGGATACCCTCGAACCATTAATACTATTTTATACCCAAGAAGTAAGCCTCATCCGTCGTGGTTCGTGTCCCCACGAACCACCAATTATTATTCTCTGCCAAAAAAAATCGCTCAGTTTCGATCTGTGAGGACACAGACCGAGGAACCAGAGATCGTCATTGCAAAGCCGATTTTTCATCGGCTGAGGCAATCTTAACATTAACAAAAAGATTGCTTCGTCGTACCTCGTCGCAATGACGCCAGATTTTGATATCTCATCCGCTGTGGTTCGTGTCCCCACGAACCATTAGTTAAATTTATTGTTCCGTTTCGGTCTGTGAGGACACAGACCGAGGAACTCCCCCATTAATTCACGACAAAGCTCAAATCAGTACTGTTATCTCCGGCCGATTTAATCCATAGTATTTTATTCCTGGTATCATAAAACCATCCCTCTGTTTTATCCAATCTATCTGGTGTTTTTAAAACTTTTAATTTTATACCATTTTCGGAAACTATCGAAGGCACAATTTTGCTATTCCAGTGTACCTTTGCCGAATATTTATGCTTATCCGTTTTAAAATTTCCAATCGGCTTTGCCACTTTCAGCGTAAAATTTGAAGCACCTAACAAAGAGGTGATTTTGGTTAAAGCATAATTTCCTGTCTTATATGCCGCGCTTAAATTATCATCTTCATAAAGGTCATATTTAGATTCGCCATAAGGGAAAACATCCAGGGTAATCACATCAACGGGTTTTTCGCCACTGTAGGTCATTTCTGGCTGCATCGGAATAATGCTACCCGCTTTAACAAAAAGCGGAATCGTATCTAAAGGCGCCACCACATGGTGATAACTTTTGCCTTCGTATTTTTGGTTTGTCCAGTAATTAAACCAGGTGCCTTCTGGCAGATAAACCGAACGCGTAATGGCCCCTTTAGTGGTTACCGGGGCGACCATTAAATGATCGCCAAACATATACTGATCGCCAATTTCGTACACATTTTCGTCATCCTGATGGTTTAATACCAAAGCCCTCATCATCGGCAAACCCGCTTCATATTGTTGGTGCATGCTCGTGTATAGGTAAGGAAATAAACGGTAACGCAACAAATCATATTTTTTAAAATTACGCAAAGCATCTTCACCATATTTCCAGGGCTCTTTATAACCAGGGTGATCCATCCCGAAAACCAATGCAATCGGACTGAACATCCCAAACTGCACCCAACGGATATACAGCTCGGGATCAGCCTGATGCTCGAAACCGCCCATACAATGCGCCCACGAACCTACGCCTGAAAGACCAACATTTAAACCCGCTTTAATTACCGGAGCGAAATATTGCCATTCGCTAGGCCAATCGCCTGCGAAAATATAAGGATAACGTTGTATGCCTGAATAACCTTCACGGGTTTGGTTCAATCCCCTAAAACCATTAAATCGTTCAAACTCCAAAAACGGCGCTTTAGCATAAGCGATAGGGAAAAGATTATGTAAACGTTCGGCATCTTTTCCGGTTGGCCCTACTTTCTCACTTTCGTTGGCCAGTGATCCAAATGCACTGCCTTCGTCTGTTTTGAGAAATTTTGCCCCCAATTTTGCTACCCGCATTACGCCGTTATCCCACCACCATTGTGTTGCCTTTTCATCGAAAAAGTTTACAAATTCGCCGGGTTTACCATTTTCAGGGTAGGTATAACCTTTTTCCCTCGCCTGATCTAATAGGTTTAATGTTTTAGCATTATCAAACCGCGGACGAAGATGTAAGCCCACCATTTTATAATTCATAGCGTAAATGCTATCGAACATCGATTTTGGATCTTTAAAGGTTTCTCTCCATTCGAAAGAAGTGGCACCTTTACCGCCATTTTCGCCAAACAAGCGCCAGGTAGAATCTAACCAAAGCAGATCAACCGGAATACCCAATGACCTGTATTTTCTTGCCAGCTCAACCACATAATGATCAGACGATTGTGCCTCATGCCCCCATGTACCTCCGCTATACGTACCAGCGTGTAAACCTAAAGCGAACTGTGGCAACATCGGCGATTTGCCGGTAATACTGGTATAGTGATCTAAAATGGCCGGAAAAGTTGGCCCATACATGAAATAATAATCCAATTCTCCATCAGCAGCTTTAAAACTGTACTGATCTTTTTTCGTAGCGCCCATATCCCATTCGGTGGCAAAGGAATTATGGAAGAAGATACCGTAGCCTTTTGTGCTCATAAAAAACGGAACCGGACAATAATTGGCCTCTAATATATTGTAAGCACCAATAGCATGCGGCAAACCTTTACCACGGCCTACATTTAAGGTTAGTTTTTTAAAACGGCGATCCATAAAATCCATGCGTTCGCCAAAACCAAAAAAATGTTCATCGGCCTGCAGTTTTTTGCTTACCCCAACCTGCGTATTTTCTTTACTTACCGCTCCCTTTACTTCGCTACTCAGTAATTTACCTTTGGCATCAAAAACATCAATCCTGAAAGGGGCCTTGTATAATTTAACCACCAATTTTGCTGTGGTAAGCAAGAAATGATCTTTTTTATCCGAAACTTTAACCGCAACATTGGGCCAGTTGTAATTGATTACCATCAGGTTTTCGTTGGCTTCGAATTTACCGCTCCAGCTGCTTCTGATCCTGAATATTTCCGGTGTACAGAATTCGAATTTCACTTCTCCCCTTGTGGTTGAAAATAAAATGGTATTTCCCGTTTTCTTAAAACCATATTTATAATCGCCAATGCTTTGTGCCCTGGCAATAGAAAATATAAAAATTAAGGTTAGCGCAAAAGCTAAAAGTTTCTTCATCATATTTATTGTATTTCCAACTGGTTAATTACTAAGCCCGGATCGAGCATATAAATTTTTACCGTCGATTTACCTGTTTTATTAATCTCGTGTTTGGTTAAACCTGAAGCGTAACCTTGTAATACATTCTGTTTCCAGATGTTATTTTCTGAAGCCGGAGAAATATTAATGACCTGCGGCTGATCGTTATTTACCGATATGGCATAACGCACTTTAATACCATTATTAACCCCTTGGGTAGGCAGGCATTTCACTTCGATCTGGTGCTCACCCTGTGTTTTAAAATCGACATTGTAAATGGCATAGGCAGCATTTTTAATCTCTTTTTCATCAATTGGTTTAAAAGTAAAAGGATAAACCGAAATACCATCGCCACCTAAACCCAATCCTTTTAAAGTTTGTAATGTTACTCCTTTTGGAACAGATTTCTCGGTATATTTAGCGGCCTGAAGAATAATTTTATTTTCAGTTTTCGCTACTGCACCTGATGGTTTCGCAGCAATAGAATCGGCCACTTTTGGCATTTTAAAAACCGCTAAATCGCGAGGTTTCCAGCTCATCATGCCGTTCCACTTGCCACCTGCAATTTCTTCATTGTATTTTTTGGTGATCAACTGGATCTGTTCAAAAGCAGCTTTCGATTTTTTCGAATAAGTCAAAGCGGACTGATCTCCGTTTGCCGCTAAGGCCAAACTTTTTTTAGCGTATAAAATCTTTTGGTTCATCAGCAGGGCACCTTCAACAGGATACAAAATCAATTCAAAATAAGCATCTTTTAACCGTGCAGGGATCTGGTCATTTAAACTTTTAGCCTGATTGTAAATCTTTTCATAAGCGGCCAATCTTTCTTCGGCCTGCTCATCAGTGAAAGTAACACTGGCCATATGCTCTGGTTTAGCAGCATGTGCCAAACGGTAATAAACGGCTTTTATCTCGGCAATGGGTTTTGCAAACTCAGCGCCAAAGGTTTCAGCAGCCCAGCTTTCGGCATATCGATCTGCATTTTCGAGTTTCCATTGCTTTACATTCCAAGCCAGGTCCATCGCAAACTGTGTTTCCATCTCAGCAGGTTTAATATCGCCCACATTTATGACCCAAAGTCGATCGGCTTTGTACTGGTAGGCTTTGGTTAACTCATAAGAAATTAAAGATGGAGAAATAGAAGAAAGCCACAGGTAGTCTTGCGGGGCACCCCAGTACGAAATATGGTAATACACCCCACTTCCGCCCGATCGTTTTTGTTCTTCAGGGTTCGAAAGCTGGCGGATATAACCATGATTATCATCCGCCCAGACAATGGTTACATCATCAGGAAGTTCCAATCCTGCCTGATATAAAGATAAAACCTCTTTATAAGGGCAAAAAATCTGTGGGATAGTGCTTACAGGTTTAGTAATATTCTTGCTTAAAATTGTTCTTTGATCAGTTATGATTTCACCCAGCAACTTTACTTTTGCATTTTTATCTTTCGGTCCGGGCATACTGCCGTCGTGAATACCACGCATCCCAACGGTATAAACCGATTCGTAATTTTTAGCTTGTTTTACACGGTCGGTCCAGTAATTGGCCATTTCATTTTTATTCAGATCGTAACGCCATTCGCCAGGTTTTTTACCGTATTCGTGCTCAAAATTCTCTGCCCATTCGAAAACATTATTCCGCAACATCGGTTCGCAGTGACTGGAACCTAAAACAATGGCATATTTATCGGCCATGACCGGATTGTTGGCATAATAATAAAACGCTTTGGTTGAAGGATGCATACCTGGCCAGATGTAATTGGCTTTTAACCGCAGCAACAATTCGAATATTTTGGTATAGGTTTTCGGACCAATATCTTTCACATCGGTATCCATCATTTTAGCAGCCCAGGGTTGGATGCCCCAATCTTCATCATTGATAAAAACACCGCGGTATTTAACCGATGGAGATTCCACCAAAGGCTGACCAGCTTTAATGTATAACGATTTTTTTGTTGCAGGTTTCACATCAGCCCACCAACAAAGCGGAGATACCCCAAGCATCCTTGACAATTGAAATACACCATAGGCTGTTCCTCTCCTGTCACTTCCGGCTATCACCAATGCTCTTTTTACGCCTTTTACAGGATTTTCGATTACTGAAACAGAAAAAGTTTCCCATTTACCGGATAAAGTAGTACGGTCGATTTTCCCGGCTTTAGCCAGTTGATCGATATAAAATGATTGACCTATTGTACCGATAATGATCGGATAGGCACTTAAAGTTGTATTATTTTTAAAAACCGGCGAAGTAAGGCCAGTTAATAATTGAATGTCATCTTTAAAAGCAGTGGCCGCAATTCCTACCACTTCGGCATCCTTTGCATCGATATAAATGGATGATGCTTTTCCTCCGTCAACAATCGGGAACGATGAAACACTGCTAATTTCAGAAACAGCAATGCCTGCCCTTTGTGCCATACTTTGTTTAGGCAGCAAGAACAACCACATTAATACCGATAAAGCAGCCAGCTTTCTGACATTCATTTTTATTACTTTTTAAGTTTATAAACTTCAGTTCCGGCCAATAAAAAACAGCCCAAACCATAATCTTCAAAATCAGGTACACTGGTATAGGTTACCGGTTGCCCATCTTTTGGCTCTTTACCTGTTCCCTGCATAAAACCGATGGATCCGTTTTTCTGAACGGCATCTTTGGTCATGGCATTCCAGGCTTTGGTAATGATAGGCAAATAAGTTGCCTTATCTAAAATACCCTGGTTTACCCCCCAGGCCATACCATATACAAACAAGGCAGTACCCGAAGTTTCTTTACCACCAAAATGCGTGGCATCGTGTAAACTTACATTCCAAAAACCATCAGTACGCTGGATCGGCACCAAAGCTTTGATCATTTCATGATAGGTTTTTAAATATTCGTTGCGATGTGGCTCATTTTCGGGGATAATTTCTAACACACGTACCAGTGCAGCCACAACCCATCCATTCCCTCTGGCCCAATAACAATCCTCGCCGTTAGGTTCTTTGTAAGGCGGCACAAAATCCTTATCGCGCCACCAAAGACCATCTTTGGCATTGTACAAACCACCACCTTCAGTATTTTTGGAGTGCAGGTACATTTTGTACATGTAATTGTAATAGGTTGTATCCTTATATAATTTGCCCAATTTGGCGAAAACAGGCATCCCCATTTGTATCGCATCGATCCAGGTCCAATCGTTTACCTTACCCGATTTAATCACCAGATCGATCGAGGCTTTAATATCTTTAATGCGTTCGGGCTGTTGATCAATCCGGTAAAGATCGATATAGGTTTGTCCACAGGCCTGATCATCAGCATTTTTGGTGCTAATACCATTTCTTAAACCCCAGTTATGTTTTTGCCCCCATTGAACGGCATAATCGTAATATGCTTTTTCAGGATGGATTTGATAAAGATTCATTAATCCTTCGTAATAAACGGCCCTTGTCCAGATGTTGCTTGGCCTTTCCCGGTTGGTTATGATCGATTTCCCGGCATCAGGCCACTTATTCATGAAATAAGCATTTGTAGATTTTAATACTTTTAGAACTTCCCTTTTATTTGGGATTTTCTGTGCCAAAAGTAACTGGACAGATATGCTGAATAGTATAGCGGAGCTGAATATAAATTTCTTCATGGTGGTTTCGCTTATCTTAATTGGTTTTCGGTTTTGGTTTTAATTCGTCCGGACTATCTTTTGTAAAGGTATCGAACTGGATTTTCGACGGACTTTCGAAGATATCTTTTACGGTATTAAAAGCCACTTCGTATTTTGGATTAAACTGATCAGATATCATGTATTGCTGTAAACTGAAATAAAGTTGCTGAGCCGCCGGGCTATCTTTTAAATCAGGTGAAAGATTGGCACTCGAAACTACTAATTTCCCCTTGCCCACTTTTGCCTCAAAAACCAGCGCCAAACGGCGGTTCAAAAACCAGGTATCAATCGGTTGAATAATTGGTTTAAATCCAGATGGAAAATCTTCGAGGTTCATCACCTGCGATTTGTTCACAATCTCCCACCATTGCATATCGCTGTGGAAATCGGTCGGGAAATTTTTAAAAGCAGCGTGTTTTGGGTCGCATAAAATACCCAGTGTATGTGGCGGACGCATTTTGAACCAAGAGGTATTCCAAAACACCGGTAAAAAAGTCTGCACCACTTCTTTTCCTTTTACCACTTTGCCTGCTGCATTGAGGAAAACATTGCCCCCTCCGGCCAAAACCGACTGGGCTTTGTCATCTAAACTGGTGCAATAGTACACATCGGTTTTAACTGCAGGCAATTGTGCAGGATAAACCCAGAAACTCCAGTCGTTGGCAAATTCAGTTCCATCAATGGTAACTTCTAATTTCAGTTTGGTTGCTTTTGTAATGCTATTTAGGGGAAATTTAATCTCTCCAATCGTTATACAATTGGTTATGGCTAAGGTTTTAGGATCGAAACTACCTTTCGCCACATTTGTGCCGCTTTCATCTTTGAGCGTCCAGGAGAGTTTTGCATTTTCAATCGGTGCTTTCCCAAAATGAGCCACTTCTACCGCAGCTGCTAAAATTTCATTATTGGTAAAAACAAACTTCGAAACTTTTAATAAGGGTACCGTGCTGTTAGAAAAACGTTTGAATGCTTTGGCATTGATATAACCTTTTTCATCCCAGAAGGCATCCAATACACCGACAAGCGCTGTTCCCTGCCCGGGATAATCATTTAAGGATAAAAGCTGGTAACCATTATAATTTGGTGTCCGTAATGCCTTCTCAATTTCGTTTTTATAACAAAGGGCTTGTAATTTGCCCGAAGCCATTAACAAGTTATGCCCCTGATCAGCCATATCGTGATCTTTAAGATCTTCCTGAAACATTTCGAAGTTCTTTGCGCGATAAACACCGGTGTATTTTTTGATTTCATCGAAATTAGGAAAGGCACAATACTGTCCCATTTCGTGTGCCACAAAAGGTACCGTAAACTGTTCGATCTGCTTGGCATAAGTGGAAATGCTTTCTGGTTTTCTGCCCCAATCTAAACCCCTGGCACCTGCACGTACCATAAATTCGTTGTTTGGAATAACCGGCCAGCTTCCACCAACCGATGCGCCGGTGTACAGTCGTCTCGAATCTTTGGCTTTCCAGTAATTATTAAATTTGGTCAGGTATTCAACCTGCCTGCCACGTGGTTCATTTCCATAGGCCATCATACAAAAAGATGCATAATTGCCATAGCTTTTAGCCATGCGGTTGGTTTCATCATAAATAAACTGATCGATCGGTTTTCCATCTCCGATTGATGAACCATGATTGGCCCAGCTCGGTCCTTCTGGCTGCAGGTAAAAACCAATCTGATCTGCGGCAATAAAGGCAGCTTCAGGAGGACAAAATGAATGAAAACGCATGTGATTTAAGCCATGGGCCTTCGAAATTTTAAAAATACGTAGCCATGCCGCAACATCCATTGATGGGTAACCGGTTAGCGGAAATTCGCAATTATTAACCGTACCGCGTAAAAAAACCGGACGGCCATTGATTTCAAAAGTTCTGCCTACCGCTTTAAATTCGCGCATGCCGAACTGTATTTTTTTCTCATCTTTTTTACCGTCTTTCGAATTCAGTGTGGCGGTTAAACGGTACAAAGCCGGATCGAACTCATCCCAGGTGGCTATTTTATTGCCCATTGGCAAATTGATTTCCAGGCTGCCCTCACCATTTCTGATCTGATAAACAGCTGTTACTGGTTTGACCTGCAGGATATTTTTGGTATTGAAACTGCTGGCAGAAAGCGTAATTTTTCCTGTAGAAGATTGATTGGCATTAGCTTTCAACTGGATTTTAACTCTGGCAGACTTATTTTTCAGATCAGGGTAAACCTGGATATCATCAAAATAAACAGGCGAACCGGCCAGCAGTTCCATTTTGCCAACTACCCCGTTCCAGTTGCCCTGGGTATGATCGGTTAAACTATGCGAATCCTGCCCTACATTGATTGCCTTGATGCGGTTATCAATCAGTAAAGTGATGGTATGTTTTCCGGCTTTCAAATTTGGCGGGAGTTCAAAATTCTGAGCGACTACAAAGGTAAATTGCGTACCGATTTCGATATCGTCTATCCAAACCCTTGTTTCGGAATGTGGGTATTCTAAAGATAATACCAGCCGCTTACCCTTCCAATTGGTTGGGATTTCGATAGCTTTCTGATACCAGGCAGCACCGGTATAATGTTTGGCAGGGGTTAACCAGAAAGGTATTTTTAAGTTACCGGGTTTACGGTATTTTTCTAAACGAGGGTGGAAAAAATAAGAACTATCATAAATGCTTCCGGTCCACTTTGTTTTTAAAGTAATATCATCGCCTTTTAAATTTTCGGCCATCGAACCTGGTAGATTAACGGATTCAGGAAGAACGGATGAATACCATTTTCCTTTTATGCCTTCATCTTTAGCATCTATTTTGAAACGCCATTTGCCTGCCAGTGAAATACTTTGGGCATGTGTTTTCGGAATGCTTAAAAATATTAAAGCAATGCTTATCAGCACTATGAAAACCCGGTTTATCTGTATCTGCATAAAATTGAGCGGCTTATCACCGCTGGTATTTGGTTAGGCTGTTAAAATAAAACAATATCGGCAGGAAAGCATCCTGTAGTATCCTGCCCGATGACTTATTTCAGGTAACTATTCAGTTTATTGGTTTTTAATTTCTTTAGACCTTCTACCACAGTTGTTGCATTTAACTTTGCACCGGCTTCGTTGGTATGGGTGTGGTCTTTCTCGGTAAAAAATGCCTTTACCTCAGCCGCACTTAAAGCGGCATATTGATCTTTAAGGAGCTGATTTAATGGAATAAAATCGACTTTTTCGGCTTTTGCCACCGCTTCGGCCCAACCTGCATAACTATCGTTGGCTAAAACCACCGCGTTATCTTTAACGGGATTGCGTGGAATTGGTGAGCAAACAATCGGTATTGCGCCTTTAGCTTTAATATCGCTGATGAATTTGCGTAAGTACCAGCCGTAAGTATATACCACTTCCTGCTTTTTCTTAATCGGGTTGTAAATTTCTTTACTTTCCGTTCCGATGCCTTTTATGGTGCCACGGGCACGGGCGGTATCATCCAGCGGGCTGCTATCATTATGGCCAAACTGCATCATCACAAAATCTCCTTTTTTTACTTTTGCCAAAACTGCATCCCACAAACCGTTGGTTTGAAAAGTACGACTGCTGGTGCCTCCAAGTGCATCATTTTCGACATTGATTTTTTCGGTATTAAATAGATTACCGATAAAACTTCCCCAGCCCCATAATGAACCATCGCCTTTGCCTTTTCCATTTTTAACCGTCGAATCGCCAATGAGAAATAAAGTGGGTTTCGCCTGCTGTTTCAAGATGATGCAGGAAGAAAAGATAATAAAAGCGGTTAAGAGAATGAGATGCAGGTATGATTTAGTTGGTTTCATGGTTATTACCTTGGGATGATTACACAGATTATTAGATTACTTAGATTAATTTTCGGATGATTGGCTATGCTCCTTAGTCTTAGGACATCGGACTTTCGTATCTCCGTCTTCTAGTCTCTCAGATACTTTTTCAAATTACAATCTTTCAATTCTTTAATCCCTTCTACAACAGATTCCGCGTTAACTTTTGCACCTTCCAAATTGGTATGGGTATGGTCGCCAGGGAAATAGCGTTTTACTTTATCCGGACCGAGTGCATCATATTTATCGGCCGTAATTTTATTCAGGTCGACGAAATAAGCGTTTTCTTCTTTCGCAACCTCAGCAGCCCATTTTCCGAAATCATTATTGGCCCGAAGTACTTTACCATCTTTAAAAATGTTCCTGGGGATCATCGACAGTACAATCGGTGTAGCGCCTTTGGCTTTGGTTTCGCGTACAAATTTGCGGATATACCAGCCATAGGTATGTATCGTTTCTACATTTCCATCAGGCCAGGTTAGTACTTTGGTTTCTTCACCGGTGCCTCTTAACACACCTCTTCTACCGGCTTTGGTGGTATCAGGTGCACTTCCGTCATTGTGCCCGAACTGCATCGTAACGAAATCGCCGGGTTTTAATGTTTCCAGGACCTTATCCCACCGGCCTTCTGATAAAAAAGTGCGTGTACTTCTCCCCGCCATGGCATTATTTTCTACATGGATTTTTGTGGTATCAAACAGGGACGCAATTGGTGTTCCCCAGCCCCAGGTTTCTTTGTTCGAATTGCGAACGGTAGAATCGCCAATGGTATGAAGAGCGGGTTTATCGCCTTTTATAAATGCCGAAGCCAAAAAGATGATGGCTACTGCGGTAAGTAGTTTTATGGGTGTAAACTTCATTGTATTATTATTTATTCACTTCTAATTTTATTGATGCACCTTCCAATCCATCTGCAGTGGCCTTAACCTCAACATTTCCAGTTGCATTACCTTTTATATTAGCCATGCAAACACCCTGATAGGCATGCCGTTGCGTGTCTCTGTACATTTCGTGACTGGCTATATTTCCATTATCAACAGCATCAATAACTCCACTGCCTGAAATGGTAAATTTGATCAGTTGGTCAGCATTTGGACAGAGATTTCCGTTTACATCATAAATTTTTGCGGTTACAAAAGCCACATCCTCCCAACTATTCTTGATTTTGTTTTTATCAACCGATAATACAATTTTAGCGGGAGGTCCGGCAGTTTTAAGTTCTTCTGATGAAACCACTTTGCCTTTATTTTTACCAACTGCTTTAATACTGCCTTTTTCGAAAGTGACATCCCATAAACGGGGTGAATCATCGGCTGGTTTAGGTTTGCTGCCCAGCGATTTACCATTTAAAAAGAGTTCTACCTCTTCGCAATTGCTGTAAACGGCAACTTTTGCATCATCGTAAGTATCAAAATCGGTGGGTGTCCAGTTATTGATCCAGGCACCAGCACCGGCATTATCTTCTTTACGGACAATATGTACCACAGGTTTATCCGACCACCAGCTCTGGCGTTGTAAACTTTGCTGTTTCCAGCTTCCAATCCTGTCGAACAAGCCTTGCCCGTTGGTAATTTGCGGCCAATCTGCTTCTCCAAGATAGTCAAAACCTGTCCACAGGAACTGACCTGCCATAAAAGGATTATCGCGAAGTGCCAGATATTGCTGAATGACATGCGTATTCTCTGTGCCGGTTACTTTTAAATTTGGTTTCTGATTGTGCAGGGCTACCAATTCATTCTCTCGGTAATTCTGCCCGACAACATCCATGGTTTCGGCTAATCCATTGGTGTAAACTTTCGAATTGGCCGGACGGAAAAGCGCCATGGTTACCGGGCGGCCTGGGTCGAGCTGATGAATGAGGTCTTGCTGATCCTTATATTTTTTAAATCCTTCAGGACTGTTTAAATCATCATAGATTTCGTTTCCAACACTATAAATTATGATGGACGGATGATTACGGTCGCGCATTACCATATCACGCGTATCGCGTTCCCACCATTCGGTAAAAAATCTGTTGTATCCTTTTTCACCATTGTTTTTAGCTGAATTCCAGGTATCAAAGGTTTCATCCATTACTAAGAAGCCCATCCGGTCGCACAGATCCAAAAACTCTGGTGCAACCGGATTATGCGCTGTTCTGATGGCGTTTACCCCTACCTCTTTTAAACGTCCTAACCGAAACTTCCATACGCTTAAAGGCACGGCTGCGCCAACAGCACCGCCATCATGGTGCAAACATGCCCCTTTCAACTTAAAGTTTTTGCCATTTAACCAGAAACCGGTTGCAGCATCAAATTTGAAAGCCCTGATCCCAAAAGTATTCAGCTGATCGTCAATTACCTTCCCGTTCAGTGTTATTTTTGTTAAGGTTTGGTATAAATCCGGACTTTCCAGATTCCAAAGTTTTGGGTTTGTTACCAAGAGCTCCTGATCTACACTACCATTTTTTCCACCTGCGATGGTTTGTTTACTTTGCACAGTTTTAACAATTTTTCCGGCAGGATCTAAAACTGATGTTTCTATGGTAACCTGTGCACTTTGACCAGATTCATTCAATACTTCCGTTTTCACCTTTACTGCAGCTTTTTGAGCAGTAGCATCAGGAGTAGTGATGTACACACCCCAAGCGGCAATATGAACTGCATCAGTGGCAACAAGGCGCACATGCCTGTAAATTCCGGCACCGGTATAATAACGCGAAGCAGGTTGTATGGTATTATCGGCTTTTACTGCAATTGTATTGATTTTGCCTTTCCCAAAATTTAAATATTTACTTAAATCGTAGCTGAAGCTGATGTAACCATAAGGGCGTTTACCTAAATAAAATCCATTAATCCAAACCTCACTGTTGGCCATTATGCCATCAAATTCTATCGTTACTTTCTTTTTGGAAAAGCTTTCGTCAAGATTGAAAGTTTTACGGTACCAGCCGATGCCCGAAGGTAAATAACCGCCTCCGCGGGCAGTTAAATTTGTTTTATCATATGCCCCTTCAATGCTCCAATCGTGCGGAACATTCAATTTCCGCCATTTGGTTTGGTCGAAACCGGTTTTTTCTGCACCCTGTACATCACCAGGATTAAAGGCCCAGTCTTCATCAAAAGGAGTAATTACCCTCACCTGCTCTTTTAGAGTCTGTGCAAACACCACGGGGCAACAAAATACAAAAATGAAAGAGAGGATATATAATCTGTTGTATTTCATAATATCTACCGGATTCGTTTATTTCTTAGGTTCTACCAATGTTATGTGCGGTTTTGGTGCCTTTTTCATGCCGAAACCAAAATAAAAACCAGTATGTGGCGGCTGATTATAACCATCATTTTGCCAGGCAATGCTTAAACGATATTGAGGATCGTGCATTAAGGTATAATTGCGGTGCTCAGTTGGTATGGTTGTGGTATAAATCCTTAAACTTTGATTATCATAAGATCTTAAGATCAGTTCTTCGCGCCAATCGCCAAAAATATCAGCACTTAAAACAGGGGTTGATTTGGTTCCGTTATTCGATACCGATCCTTCAGCTGTAAAAAGCCGCCCTCCATTATACTTATCAATGTGGTTTCCATCTAAAAGTTCCCTTGATAAATCACCGTCCCAATAAATCAAAAAATTAGTTGATCGTGGCTGATTTCCTATCCGGTTACCTTTGATATCGTATAATCCGTTCGAACCTGACCACCACATCTGTGCACCGAAACGGGTATTATCAATATTATCGGCCACTCCCCTGCCCACATCCTCATCCTGCGAGCCTTTCCATAATATTTCGCCGGTTTTTGCATCATAAACCGCAACACCAGGGCCTTTTGTACCTTCTTCTATTTCGTGCACCCCAAAAACTTCTATTCCCGGACGATCAGGATCAAGATCCGAAACATGAATGGCATCGCCGTGTCTTAAGCCTGTGGTGTACAATCCCTTTCCGTTATCATCCACGCACATTGAACCATAAATAATTTCATCCTTTCCGTCGCCATCAACATCGGCCACCGTGAGGTTATGATTTCCCTGCCCTGAAAATGGATTTTTCGCATCTTTGGTATCAAACACCCATCTGGACATTAATTTACCATTACGCCAGTCCCACGCAGCCAAAACCGTTCTGCCGTAGTAGCCCCTGCACATCACCACACTTGGATGAATGCCGTCTAAATAGGCCACGCAGGCATTAAATCGATCTACACGGTTGCCTGTATTGTCATTTTTTCCATTTCCGCCTCTGCCACCCCATCCACCAATATCGCCACGTGCAGGAATATAATCTGTAGTAGCCAAGACTTCGCCTGTTTTACCGCTGAATACGGTTAAAAATTCAGGGCCATTTAATATTTTACCATTCTGGTTTCGCCAATCTTTAGTCGAATCGCCAATTACCTTTCCTTTGCCATCTATCGTTCCATCGGCAGTTTTGCACACCATTTCGGCTATGCCATCACCATCCAGATCGTAAACCATAAATTGCGTGTAATGTGCCCCTTCCCGTATGTTCTTGCCCAGGTTAATTTCCCACAAAAAAGTTCCATCCAGTTTATAAGCCTGAAAAATTGGCGGATCGGTAATCCCGTTAGATGAATTATCTCTACCACGCCCTGTTTGGTGCAATATAATTTCATATTCACCATCTCCGTCTAAATCGCCAACAGAAGCATCATTAGGCGAGTAACCTGCAGGTGTTTTTAAAGGAATGGTTAAATATTGCTGAACCGGCTGCTTAGCTACAAGGGTAAACGGTTTGCTGGCCTCAAGTTCATGATTTTTAAAAACGGGTTTAACGAAATAACTATTTGCGAGATCAAAATTAACCCCCGCATCTACAAAATTTGTACTCTTTACAACGGGATCCTGGTTGAGTTTTACAGCTTTGCCATTCCCGGTTTTACGGTATAAATTAAAAGCAATATCATCCGGGTCGGTACCCAACATGCGCCAGCCTATATAGACTGAATCGCTATTTTGTCGTACCGCAATCAGGCCGCGGCCAAGCTTTTCCATTTGCCTTTGGGCAAAAAGCTGAGCCGAAAAAAATATGCTGAAAATTAGGCATGAAATCGTTATGGTTCTGATCTTCATTACTTAATTATCCTGATTGTTGAAGAATGGATTATTCATGGTTATTGAACTTTATATGTTGCTTTAGCTGATACTGCAATGCCTTTATCGGTAATTCCTTCGGCTTTAATGAAAATACCGGCTTTATTATCACCATTGAAATACATGATGGTAGCTTCTCCTTTTTCGTTGGTTTTAACAGATGGCGACCAGAAAATAGTTGTGCGTAAATCTTTATTTTGGCTTGCCGGACCAGCGTAATCAGGTGAATAAAAGGTCCTGGCCGTATAGTAACCGTTTAAATTAATATTGAGTAAATCTAAATTAGATCCGCGCAAGGCTTCGTCCTTTAAATTAAGGCTGATGACATAAACATCTTTAGCTTCATTATTAACCAAATGCCGCACCGTAACCTGATTGATCTGATCCATGGTCAGGCTATAATAATCCAGGCGCTCGAAAAGATCTTCCCGGTTATTGATTAAAATACGCGGCCGCACTTTTTTTCCATTTGACAGAAAGGTAACCCCTTCTCCTCCTGTGCTATCCGAATCATCAATCGTTTGCGCCCCATTGGCTTTTGTTAATAAAAAATGTTCCAACCCTTTGTAAGAATAATCGGCGGCAGTGATGTTAAACACCTGATCAGGGTAGCCAAAGGTTGATAAGCTCTCGTTAAACAACATTAGCCTTTTACCCGCATTCGCCTTAATTTCAATATCGTTTAAAGAGATTGAATCGCCAAATTTATACTTACGGTTGTAATCCATGCGTTTCCCAATTTCCGCATTCAGTGTATTCGGAATCCCAGCATCAATTACCTTTAACGGTAGCAGATTTAAGGGTTTGATCAGCGTATCAATCTGTAACCAACCACCTTTTTTCCCTTTATCATCTTTTGATGAAATTTTTATTGCCTGATTGCCGTTCCAGTTTAATCCATCCAGGAAATAATGCCCATCCTGATCAGTTTTCGTGGTGTACAGTTTATCCCCTTTAAAATTGCTTCCAAATAAAGTAATATTCATATCCGGAAGTGGTTTATTGGCCAATTTTTCACGTACCAGGCCTTTAATCGTAATACCTGGCTCGGGCAGGTAACTGATTTTTATTGCGGAATCGGCCAGTTTTCTCCAGATATAATCTCTCCAGCCCTGGGTAAGCAACAATAGGTCGAGTTGTTTTAAACGTGCTGGATTTTTAACATCGAAATACTGCGCTGCATTTTTAATTTCTCCTTTAACTTCCGATTGCAGCATTAAATAAGAAACGATGTCATTTCCATCATCCGGAACCAGCCCGTCAACCGCAGCAAGTGAAAATGAAGTTTTAGCAGGCTGGCCAAGAAAATCTGTTGCTTTTAGCTGAAGAACCACTTTTTCACGCGGTTTATAGCTGTTCTTGCCTGGTATAATGGATAGTTTGACTTTATTTTCGTTTTGTATGTAAACCAATCGCTCACAATTGGGCCTGTTTGCATCATCCAGTAAGGTAATGATCGAAATACCATTGGGAAAACCTTTTGTTGAGACAGATACCGAAGAAGTAGCTTTACTCAGTTTAACCGATCCCGAATAAATTAAATCACCTGCATGTTTAATTACCAGCGAAACGGATTTGTCTTTCAATTCGTTAAACATGGGTTCGTTGGCGCTGATGGTTGCCTTAATATTTAAAGAATCGGTGGTAACATGTAATGAAAGTCCTTTCTTAAGAATTGCGGGCATTTCAGAAGCAAATTTTTCTTTGCCATAAAATCCTTCAACCCTGTACTTTTCGCTGGCTTTTGGCGCAAAGGCAAAAATGCCCATACCCGCTTCGGTGCTTTGAAAAGTGGTTACGGTATCTCCTTTCGATGAAATAATGCTGCCTGAGGCTTTTATACCGTTTCCTTCATTATCATTGGTTTTAAAAGCAACAATACCGGTTAATCCTTCAACCAGTGCCCCCCCTTCCGGGAAAAAGGCAATAGATTTTTTCAGGTTAGCGGCATCTGTTTGACTGCCTGGATTTCGGGTAAAATAAGAAGCATTTTCGATAATGTTATTGCTGATGTGGATCCGTTTCTGAAACACAAAATCATCGCCAAAATTCCGCATCCAATTGGTGTATGCCCTTATGGCATACCAGCCTGAAGGGATAGAATCTTTCAGTTTAAAATCCCCCCTGCCAAGCCCGCCATCTATCCGGATCATTTTCCTGTCCAGAATTTCAGATTTGGGCGAAAGCAGCTCCACATATAAACTATTACTCGTAGCAGTCAGGCTGCTGCTTTTTCCGTTTACCAGATAGGCACTAAACCAAATATCTTCGCCGGTACTATAATAACTCCGGTCTAACTGTAAGTATGATTTCTCAAAAAAGAGTTTAACCGATTTTTGATCAGAAGCAACAGGTGCAGTTTTTTGTTGCGCCAAACAACAAATTGCTGATCCACTTAAAAGGCAAAACAACGTATATTTTTTGAGGTTCATATTCCTTTGTTAATCATGTGAAACAGATATCCGCGCCACATATACTGACCCACAAAAAATATCATCAATAACAGAATATTGAAAAAAAAGAGGCTCATCATGCGTATTTGGTTAGCGAATCTTAACTTAAGCCGGGTGGCTTCCATTAATTGATTCATGTCGAATGTAAATAGTATATTTTTAACCTGCATCCTGTAGTATCCTGCTTTTTTAGGATGACAATATATTATAAGAAAGATTTTAAGGTTTTCCTCAGAATAAATTTTAAACATCAAGTAAAAAGTTACTTTACTAAACCCTTTTAGTAACTTAACTATAATTTGGGAAGATTAAAAGCCATCTGTTAATGCTAAGATTGTAGAATGACTCCTAAAATGAATTATGAATAAAATAAATGTTTAAATAACGTTTATTATTTTAAATATTTTACTTTTATCACGAGATAATCAACTACTATTTTTCAAAAATAAATGCAAAACCGGCAACGGAACGGTGCATTTAAACAAAAATAAAATAAATGAAAAAACTGTTATACCTGGCCATCTTACTGTTATCAGCGTTTTATAATGCACATGCACAGTCTGAAAAAGAAATTTATCTTTTTGCTTATTTTAAAGGCAATGGCGAAGATGGCCTCCACCTGGCTTACAGTACCGATGCTTATAAATGGACCGCGCTTAAAAACGATCAATCATTCCTGACACCTATGGTAAGTAAAGATAAGTTGATGCGGGATCCGTGTATTATCCGTGGAGCTGATGGTTTATTTCACATGGTGTGGACGGTGAGCTGGAAAGATAGAGGAATCGGCTATGCCAGTTCGAAGGATTTAATCCACTGGAGTGAGCAACAATTTTTACCCGTGATGATAAAAGAAGGTGGTGCAAGAAACACCTGGGCGCCAGAAATTACTTATGATAACCGCACTAAAACCTACATGATTTACTGGGCCACAACGATAAAAGATAAATTTAACGAAACGGCTTCAACTGAAGAAAGTGGTTACAACCACAGAATATATTATGTTACCACTAAAGATTTTAAAACTTATTCGGAAACGAAACTGCTTTACGATCCGGGGTTTAATGTAATTGATGCGACCATTATAAAAGAAGGCTCAGGCTTTGTAATGTTCTTAAAAGATGAAACCCGGGAACCCGCTCAAAAAAACATCAAGATGGCCTACGCCGGTCAATTGATTGGTCCGTACAGCAAGGCTGGAAGTGCAATAACCGGAAATTACTGGGCCGAAGGCCCTACTACCCTAAAAAAAGATCATACCTGGATGGTCTTTTTTGATAAGTACCGCGATCATCAATATGGTGCTATTCAGTCTGTCGATTTAAAAAACTGGACAGATGTTTCAGAAAAAATCAGCTTACCAAAGGGCTTACGACACGGAACCATAGTAACCATCAAAGCAAAAGAACTTAAAGAACTGTTAAATCAATAAGTGTAAACAATACCGGTTTTAATGCTTTCGTTTTTGCTATAAAACTTAATTACCATCTGGTTTGAGTACACTACTTTTCGGACTTTCCGGCCAATGCCAATTTGCCGGGTTATCTGGTTTAGCAGGATCAAATTCCGGCAGATCATCAATCAGATATTTGGCAATACCTAATTTCTGTTCTTTAATGCCCAGAATGATACATTGTGCAATTTCATAAGCTCCGTAAGGATTAAAGTGTGTATTATCAGCCAATGCTTTATCCTGCCCGGGATAACTGTTGGCCGGATAATGAACAAATGCCTTTGTTGATGGCCCCTCGCCTAAAGCATTAAACAGCGTCGTTGTCATGGTGTTCAGATCAATTAAAGCTACTTTTTCTTCAGCTGCCACTTTACGTGCAGCATCGGGAAAATCGCCCAGAGAGTTTACAATTTTTCCTTCCGGTCCGAAAGATCTCCTGCTGGTTGAAGTAACAACAACCGGAATTCCACCCTTTTTCTTTACTTCCGAAATAAAAGTTTTCAATCTTTCGGTATATGACTTATAGGCACCATCATTCGGCCCTTTATCTTTTTGATCGTTATGCCCGAATTCGATAAACAGGTAATCGCCGGGTTTCATCACACTTAAAATCTTTGCTAAACGTTTGCTTCCTAAAAATGAACCTAATGTTAAACCAGATTCGGCATGATTGGAAATGGAAACACCTGGTTTAAAAAAACGCGGAATCATTTGCCCCCAGGATGCCCAGGGTTCGTCATCCTGATTAACTACTGTAGAGTTTCCTGCCAAGAAAACAGTAACCTGATCATCAACTTTCGTAATTTCGAGTGCCTGCAATGCAGTCTGGTGATCAAATTCTAAAGTCAGCTTATCATCCCAATCGAGTTTAGTGAGCTCGCGTGGCTTTAATGCAACAAGCTGTCCACCTGCAATGTGTTTATTTTTAACATTTACGATAAAAGTTTTGGTAACCGATTGTCCAGAAGCAGTTTTCACATCTTCGAGCATCAGTCTCCTCGATTCTGCTTTTATTGTACTTAATGCCGGTGCTTTCGGATCGCCGAGTGTAACTGTGATTTTGTAATTGCCTTCGGGAACGGCTACCGAAAAATAAAACGGCCGATCACTTTTAACCAGATCTGAAGTTAAAAAATTCTTACCTCCATAATCGAGGCCTTCAACTTTTAAACCGAAATCAAAACCATAACCTTTTTCCTGGCTGTAAACATCAGCTGGTAAAACTGCGGTATAACCTTTAGCGACTTTTCCTGTGCCGAAATCAAATTTGTAATTGGTTTTTTCCTGTGCCTGCAACTGGCTGGCCGTTAAGCAAAGAGAAAAAAACAGGTTAGTACACTTTAGTGCGCTCATATAGATCAGGTTTAGTCTGCGTATCCTAAGGATTCAGCTCCTTAAATACACATGCTCATAAAATTCGAAATCTGGTTAAATTAAATGTCGTAAAGACGATTATAAAACGAATATATAAAATAATTTTTAATGGGTGTAGATGGTTTAAGAAGTAGCAGTCAACGCATTCCGCTCTGAAGTGTATTTGTAGGTTTGATTCCGGTAAGGATTTTTATTTCGTACACGCAGTTATCCTTCAACCAGGTATTTCTTTTCTATTTTTTGTTTTAGCGAAAAGATATGGCAGGACCGGGCAGCTGATAGGTGAAGTAATTATATATTACTAAAAATCAATGCATTAAATTAAGCGATTGAAATAGTTATAGGGATTACTTGCATGTGCAGCAATTAAAACATATTGATAATCAGCTTATTATTAAAATAACATCCAAATAAGCAGCAATAAAAATTACACCTACTGAAAATCAATACCTTATCTGTCTGGAAATAGAGACAAAAAACATTTCAAAATCAGCATATTTCATTGAAATTAAAAAGTTTAATTACTGCAATAAACGAGTTATAGAACAAAAAAATGTTGCATGTTTTCATTTTTCCGTGCGACAAAATAAAATTTATTTATAAATCTTTCCGAACTTGTTTGCTACAATTATCAAAAAGCCGGAGTTAATGATTGAACTAAAAGATTTTTAAACGATTTTTTCGAACCAAATTGCTGGCCATGCATACATAAACACTACCATTGGCAAGATATACTTATAAGTGAACTGTACAACAAAATCATTGTTTGATAGGACTACCTGAATCAGTAGAAAAAGCGAGTGCGCCTTCATATTTAAATGTTGCGAAAGCGTTGCCCCCCGGGATACGTATAAAGCCCGTAAAGCTTGAAGGATAATCTCCAAGGGATTCCCATACTGCCTTTGCCGCCTTGGCGAATTTCAACAAATCTGTCCCCTCTTTTACAATGAAGGTCATGCTGTGATCCCCTTTAAGATGACTTCGGTGTGAATCCAGAAACTGTGCACGGTAATAATCATTTTCTTTCTTTATTGTATTTACGCTGCTATCCATAATCTCAGTTATTTCTTATTTGACGGAATCTGTCTATTTGAAACATCGTTTACCGGATAAAGTTTTGTCTGAAATATCAAAACCACCGATCTTATTATTTTCCATTTCCCCACAACCGTAAGGCTTATCCCTATAGCTATTTAGCCCTAGCACAGTAACCTATGCTGGAGAGTTGGGCGTTAATACTGTTAAATAAAAAGTCTAATAATTGGTAGAATTACAATCTTCAGGAAATGAATAGAAAGCTGGTAATATTTCACCATTTTTAAGCTTTCCAGCACTTCCTTTCCCGATACTATGCCGATCTAGATCTATACGAGCCGGTAAACTGATTTTTCCATATTATTTTGATTTAATTATGATGCAGTCACTGGTTTGCTAACCGCTAAAGCAAAATAAGCAACGGAATAAATGAAAAAGTGCGAAAAAGCAATAGGTGGGTTTATGCCAAAATTTCTTTCTGCATGCCGGACATCCAACCTAAATTTTTACCTGTTTAAATGAAGTTACTCATTTTGATTGTTCTTAGCTTGCAATTCGACAATCCTCTAGTAAACCGTATGTTTACAAAAGGTTATCTATCCACCTTGAATTTATTCGGTTAATCGGATGGATGTTAATCTCGTCAATAACCTTTTTCACTATGCATGCAGGTGATTGACCAATACCAATTCTTTCATGCTAGTCGGATGTGACTGCACCAGGTTAAAATCGTATTATTTAAATACCGGTGTCGTCCATAACTTAAAACACACAATAAAAAGAAGCCATCCTTTGAGACATCCTCTTTCTCATATCTGCCATTTTGCACCAAAACCTTAATAACATTCATAGCAGATTATGTAGGTAAATAATACGTTAATGTCTTCTTATTTTTATAATTTAATATTTTTTTTTAAAGCGTGCTATTTTGAGATTGACAGGTAAATAATGATAAATTTCATCCTAATACTATTTTAACAACCAAACAGAGGATTTTTTACTCTTATTAGTTGTTTTTTAGACTTTTTAAATATACTAATAAATAAGTATTGGAAAGTATTTATAAACTGCCTAATTTGTCTTTTGATCAAACAGTACAATGAAGGGCGAAACCTGCAGGATAGTTCTTCGAAAAAATATTTAAAATCATCTTTTACATTCTCAAATCCCAAATTATGAAAAATGAGACGGAAACATCCGCAGGTCAAAATATAGTGCCTACCAGCGCTAACGACTTCCTTAATGGTTTGATACAGCAAGGGAATACTGCTGTATTGCAGGAAACATATTATAGCGCCCTCGCAAGTGGCGGAACTGCTGCCCAGGCCGATGCAGCTGTGCAGGCCTACATTACAAAATCTGGCTATACAGGAGTTACCACTGATCAGGTAAGCAGTGCCATCAATACTGTTGTTGGAGGCAGCTATACCGATGTAAGCAGTGGGAAAAGTTCAACCCCGTCATACCCACCTTTTGGAAATCTACCCTCTATCCTTTACGGAACTTATCAAACATTCGATGCTCAGGGTAATTCAAGTATTCTGATTATGATATATGATAATGGCAAGGGAAGTTGGAAGCTGCAGGTTGCTACAGCGGCAACAGGTGCGCTGGTTGATATTTCCTCATCTTCGGCTTTTCAAAACAATTCCGGTGAATTTTTGGTGATGACATCTTCTTCCTTTGCGTTTAACGGTACAATAACCTTCTCCTCTTGCGTGGTCACCTATAATAACACCCCTACAACAGACTTTAATGTTGTAGTGTCCCTTAATCCGACCAATGGAGGTAGTGCCATTACCTCAAGCGGGCGCAGAAGTGTTTATTCCTCAGTGGCAGCACTTGCACCAGCAACAGTAGATCTTCCCAGTATCTGGGCAGGCAATTACTCCTGCATGCTCAATACTTCAACGAGTGCAACCTTAAACATTTCCTCAGATGGCTCAACGGTAACCTTCCAGGGAACAGCAGCATCAACAACCGTATTTGGTCCTTTTACCAGTTACTTCAACTGCATCCTCGGAAACAATACCTTATTAATCTACATGCAGTGGACGTATTTCCCCATAATGGCAGGTAGTACGTTCAAAGGGCCAAACTTCTTTGGTTATTTTTACCAAACTGGTTCAACCAGGCCAAGCAGCCCAAATGTTTACGGTAATTTAGGGCAAACCCCTCCGCCGCCGCCTACGCCCCCACAGAAAGAAACAAATGAGTGGGCACAAGTTGGTATTATGATCGGTGTTGGTGTGGCCGGCATGGTAGCTTTTGAGATTATTAAAAAATTGGCTACAGCTGGTTATAACTATCTTAGTGAACTGATTCAGAATGCAAGGGCTCAGGGCCAGCAGGTTGCTGATGATCCGGGAAACAGGCCTGTTGAAGATCCTCAGGAATTTAACCCTGAAGATAACCCAGGGGGAGAAGCCGTAGGTGCAGAAGCCGAAGCAGAGGTGGAACCAGAACAGGAACCGGAGGCAGAACCGGAACCGGAGCCAGAGCCAGAGCCTGAAGCAGAACCAGAGGCAGAACCGGAAGCTGAGCCAGAAGCTGCAGGTCCATGCTTTTTGACAACAGCAGTAGTAAATACCCTCGGAATGGCCGATGACAGCGAACCATTAACACTGGCCAGGTATCTGCGCGATAACAAAATGACCTCAGGTAAGGACAATGCCTCGGTACAGCTTTACTATAAGGTTGCACCTTTGATTGTTCAACGCTCAACTGCACCCGAGTGGCAACAGTTCTGGACAGAACATCTCCGCCCGATTACCGTTCTGATCAAAATGGGTGAGTTTGATCTCGCTAAGGATCTTTACCGGATCGCAACCGCAGAATTAGTGAACCAGAAAGCCACTACATTTAAAGATGTAGATATGGTGAATGAAGTATATGCTTACGGCCTTGGCGCCTTTGCTAAGATCCGGCTTCCTTATGCCATCCGTTTCGCGATATTAAAAGTAGCTTTCATGGTTGGCCTTTCTTATCACTCGGCTAGACTGTGGTGGTTAAAACGACGCTTCAACGAAAAGATCAATTTGTAAGATGCGTAATCCATTAAAATGGCAGGGAAGTAGCAAAGTCTATTCCCTGCCATGGCTTAAAAACCGCATTGAGTATTCGTCAGATCCCGACAGGATAGCCGCGTATGCAAAAACGCAATTTACGCGTTCGCGTTTTGTAATGGCCCTGCTTAGTGAGTTTCATTTAAGCCATCATTCCATTGTGGTAAGCGACGATGAGCACGCCATGTGGTTAAAGCGTGTTGCAAAGCCACACATGCCAATTGATGAAGATGTACCCGCTATTGCCAAACAGATTACTGAAAAGTTATTTGATGTGAATGGACTTGGAAATGAGCAAAAAAGCATCCAGATTTCAGACAACTTGATCCCCGAGCTCTACCGCATCATGCTCAAAAATATGCTGGAAGTAGAAGTTTTGAAGCCATTAGAAGATTATATCACACAGACCAAATTTCCGCACGGATCACGTCCACTGGTTTTAGAGGGACTGATGTATTCTTTTAGGCTACATTTACCATTATTGCGACCTGTGCGTTGGCTCTTCGATAATTTGTTTTTCAAGAGAGTATTGTATATGAAGCGTATTTCGGTAAAACTGGAACAAATGGTACTGGATTTTACATTGCCCAAGCCAGATTCATGGTTCGCAACGCTGAAAGAACTAAGATTATCTGGAAAGATCACAAAGGCACAGTTCAGGGGAGAGATTACGAGTATGCTAGTTTCTTCCTTTAGCCTGGCGTCGGCAATGGGATCTGCCCTACTCTGCTTGGCCGCACGCCCCAGTTATCAGAAAAAGATCCAAAGCGACCCTGCATTTACCCGCTATTTTGTAATGGAGGTGTTAAGGCTCTATCCACCTTTCCGCCAGTTTGGTTACGAACAGACTAATAAAAATAGTGATAAACAGCATCCTAATGGTTTTGCGACCGAATTTATGATACCTGTGGTTGATCTGCACCGCAATGGCAGCATCTGGAAAAACCCCCATAAGTTTTATCCAGAACGTTTTTTAGAGCCCGATGCATCAAAAGGCTTCAAATACATGCCCTTTGGTATGGGCAAACGAAGTTGTCCGGGCCGGAGTTTCTCCATGTCACTCATCTCTCAAACTATAAAATTTGTCTGTTCTGATGCATGCAGGTTTAGGCTGGTAAAAAGTAAAGAGATGCCGAAAGGGGGAAGAGGTCGCCTCGTATCGTTTGTATCCAACGATACCATCACCTATGAAGTTAAGGGCTGATCTGCCGGCAGCAACAATATAAATATTTTATACATAATCATTAAATTAAATGATCAGCATACAGAATATAATCGATTACGGTTTTGCTTTACTACTGTTAATTTGGTGGGTATGTTCCTGCATTTCCCAGTACAATGAAAAAATCAGAAAAATCTTTGGGCAGGGAATCCTCCACCTGATTCCAAACTACCGTTTTTTTGCGCCAGTACCCATCCGGCGAGACTTTCATTTGGAGTACAGGCTCATCAAACCGTCATTAAAGACTACTGAATGGAAAAGGATATCGTTTTTTTCCGAGCGCACAGTCTTATCTGTGTTATGGTATCCTGATAAGCGGACCAGAAAATCATTCAATACTTACGTAAGAAGGATTATTAAGTTGCAGCATTCCCAGAGCCCAAGGGCTATACCAAGGAGTATTTCGTACCGTCACCTCCTAAATTACCTCCAGGACAAAAACAACGATGTTAACAGCAGAGGTATGCAGTTTAAAATCGTATCTGAACAAACATTTGATACGGCCTCAAAACCCCGTTTGGTTTTAATTTCAGATTGGCATTTTCAAATAAAAAAAGAGAACCATGAAGTATAACGCTTTTATTTTAATTTACGCGGTAGAAATCATCCTGGCGATACAGACAATTATTGCAACTGGGGAACTACTGAGGTATTATAGAATTTATAGAAAAGATGGCTTAATGGCTTGGGATTTACAGCGTTCAGGCCCAAAGTTAGCTGTTTATGTCAGAAAATTAAAGCTTGATTTCGTTTGTAAGTACCCCAATGTACTATTTGTGCTCATCCTCCGGCTTTTGAGCGCTATAGCCTTGATACCGATTGTCTGGTTACACCAATCGGCAGTGATACCCTTATTGCTGATTACAGTCATAAACCTCCTGATGCAGATCAGAAATTCTCAGAGCAACGATGGTTCGGATCAAATGGCCACAGTTTGTTATATCGTACTATTGTTTGCAAATGTTATCAATACCGTAACCAGCATGTCTTGCGCACTCTTTTTTATAGCTGCCCAGGCCGCATTAGCTTATGGCACTTCTGGTTTTCTGAAAATGCAGAAGATAGGATGGTACAATGGGGAATACGTAACCGATATTTTAAAAACATCATCTTATGGCAATAAAAAAGTACTGGCAATTACACAAAAAAGCCGATCAGTAGCAAAGGTTTTGGGCATAATGGTTGTATATGGAGATTGTTTATTATCCGTTTCGTTTCTCTTCCCCCCACATATTTGCATGTTTATCCTGGTTTTTGGCGTTTGTCTACATGTTGGTATTGGACGGATAATGGGGCTCAATACTTTTTTATGGTCATATATTGCAACTTATCCAGCTACCTATTACGTGTCATATATCCTGTATTTCCTTATCTTGAATTAAGGTAAAAATAAAGGAGACTGTTTCATAAGTAATTGCGAGGCGGTTTTTCATTAATTCAGTTCTGCAGGTATGTTTTACTTTGTCAGACCCATGCCCTATTGTCTAAATAAATGGCCCTACTGCCACTTAAAAAAACAAGTGCTAACAAAAGCAAACCACATTAATAATCAGAAAAAAAATTTCAGGGTATTTTCAGACTTTCTTCCTGAATTATAAAATACTCAGAACAATTTGCCAATGTAAGCAATGAAATGAAAGCCTGTAAAAATAAAAACCTTGTTTATGATCTCATAAGCAAGATTTTACATACTAAAACAAAAACGTTATTGGCCAATACATAAAACACAAACACCTCAAAGTCAATTATTTACACCTAAAAAATTACAACATAAGAATTGAATTGATATCTGTAATTATTCCCCCATGTTGTTGATAATTTACCGATTATCAATACCGTTAAAGGCAATCACAATCTCGAATAAAAACCAATTAGTAGACGAATTAGTCGAAACAGGCGGTTTTAGAAAATTCTCAAACGTGTGTGAATTCCAGTATGTGTTTTTGATTAAAAGGCAAGATGGATAGACATTAAAGTTTAAATAACTGACTATTATTTGGCGATTTTTTTCGCTATTCAAATTTATAACTTTAGCTATTTAACTTTTTCTACCTGAGATCAAAAGCAATCCCAGACCGAGTGCGATCCCGAGCCCCAATACTAATTTTGTTTTCTTCGATGGCATTGGAATCAACGTCTCTCCGTAGATCTGATGCGGTGGGCCTGATGGGACAAGCACATTTCCGCTTGTCGATTCACCCTGCTTAATTTCCATTAATAAACGCATACCCGATGAGGCCGTATTAACCATTGCCCTTGGCAAAATGCCGTGCATGGCCTTGAGTGCCCAAGAAGTAAAATCTGGGAATTTATCTTTCCTGGGGTGGATAGCAAGCTTGAGCAGCTGATCTGCCGTATCGCGGGGATCAGCAGCAAACGGCGGAATCTTGAAGTCCAGTCCCGAATATTTCGCCGAATGCATGTTGCCGGTAGAACGCTGAATCTGTGGATAAAGGTTACAGATATGTATCTTGGCCTCGCCGGAGAGCTCTCCCTGCAGACATTCCATCATTCCTTTGATTCCAAATTTTGTTGCAGAATATACCGCACTGTATGGTGCAGGCATAAACCCACCTATGGATACATTGTTAATCAGCACACCATGCCCCTGTTGTTTGAAAATTTTAATGATGGTGTGCGCACTGTTGAGATAGCCTAATAAATTCGTTTTCACTACCTGGTGGCTTACCTCAATCGGGATTTCTTCAAATTTACCGCTGGCCATCACCCCGGCATTGTTCACCCAAAAATCAATATGCCCGGTTAGGGAAAGTGCACGATCCGCTAGCGCTGAGACTTGTGACTCGTCTGAAACGTCGGTAGGCACTCCAATTACATTCGCGCCTAGGCTTTGGCACAAATCAACAGCATGGTTAAGCGCATCTACTCCCCTGGATGCCAGTACGACATTGCATCCTGCCCTGGCAAAAGCCTCAGCTGTAGCCAGTCCAACCCCACTTGATGCTCCGGTGATTACAACTGTTTTATTGATCAGGCTGGCTATTGATGTATCTTTTTGCATGTCGGTGATTGATAAAGGTGATATTCCTTGCAACAGCAGATTTACTAAAATGTTTGCGGTTTTGGGTATTATCCATTTAGTTGATTAAATACCAAGGTTAGCTGCAAGCTTACCCTTCGTTTCCAGGCATATATCCGTTGGCAGATCCACACTATTAAAAATCTGTAATTGCTTTAAAAACTTTTGATGGATTTTATAAGTTAGGTTGGTATGGATATTAAAAGAAGCAACAACCTTTTCCGAACGGCAACCTCCATTGTGCTGTATGTCGCCGGGCTGATCATTTTACTCTGGTTTTTATATAAAATACTCAGTGTGCTTTTACTCGGTATTTTTGCGGTTGTACTGGGCATTATCATCAATGCTCCGGTTAGTCGCTTGGAAAGAAAAGGGATAAAGCGCTGGCTTGCTTCGATGATTGTTTTTGTGCTGATCTTTGCCACAATGGGTTTACTTGGCTGGATGGTTGTGCCGCATTTAAGTGATCAGTTAGATGTGCTGATTGGGAATATCCCTAAATATTACGCATCTGTTAGTGGCTACCTTGATAAGGTTTTAGCTAAATTTCCTGAATTGCAGAAGGAAATCAGAGAAGGCGGCATGTCGGTATCTTCTGCTATTCCTTCCATAGGTAATACTGTAATGGGTATTGGGAATTTTTCATTTTCAGTGCTTGGAAATGTATTCGTGTTTATTGTTTTTATTTGCATGGTGGTGTTTTTTGTGGGTAATCCCAGGCCTATTGTGGAATTGTATGTCACGGTTTTTCCAATTCATCAGCGCCAAAAGGCTGAAGATGCACTTAAACACACTTCGGTAATGCTTATTGGCTGGATGAAGTCGAATCTGATTGGTGGCGCGATCGAAGCAGTAGTAGTATATGGCTTTCTCACACTGATGAATGTACCCGGAGCTTTGGTTTGGGCTGCATTGGCGTTTTTTTCGGAATTAATCCCTAAAATTGGTTTTTATATTATGGCTATTCCGCCCACATTAGTGGCACTCTCGGTAAGCCCCGGCACAGCTTTTTGGTGCCTGGTCTTTTTTCTTTTGCTTAACGAACTGGTTTCGGATTTTTTGATGCCCAAACTCCGCTCATCCACAATGAACATCCATCCGATGTCTTCCCTGTTCTTATTACTTGCGATGGGTACGGCTTTTGGTTTAACAGGGGCTTTACTCGCAACACCAATGGCAGCTGTGATCAAAGCTTATTATGAAGAATTTTATACCAACTGCAGGTTAAAGGATGAATTGGTAGAAAAACGTATTGATGCGGTAGTTTATCCTTAAGAAGTCAAAACCTGTTCCAAAAAGCAGGTTATTGAGTATGGAAGGGAATTTACCGGCGATTACATATTTAAAGGAAAAACCTAAAGGTTAATATTTAAAGAGGAATGAAAGTAGCCTGGGGACAATGCCCCAGGATCACCAGCGTGTGCATTTACCAGCTGTATGAGAGCAGCCAGCGCATGACCAAATGTTTAAGCACACCAAAGGATTATTTTTCTAACAGGGCAAAAGTGCACCATAAATATGGAGATTGCCCATGAGAATCGCCCACATTCCGTGGCCGGTCGTAGTAATATTGTTTATCATTTTTCTTGTTTGTACCCACACATACCTCGGCAACATCACCTTTCTCATTTATATAAGGTACCATGGCCAGCCAGGCTTTGCGCGCAACCGGAGCGTACTCCTGCTTATCCAGCCAGCCTTGCTTAACCCCGCTAATGAGGGCATAGGCAAACATGGCCGATCCCGAGGTTTCTGCCCAACAATCTGGCTCATCAATCAATTGGTTCCACATGCCGCCAGGTCTCTGAAAATCTTTCAGGCTTTTCATCATGGTTTCATAACCTTTTAAAATACGCGGACGGTCTTTGTTATCTTTGGGCAGCAAACGTAAGAGTTCTGTCATGCCCGCAGCCATCCAGCCATTGCCACGCCCCCAGTAAAACGGCACATCGGGCGCATGGTAAAAAAGGCCGTTCGGGCGTTGTAATTCATCCAGGTAAAGCACCATTTCACTGGCGGCACGTTCTATATATTTCCTGTCTCCGGTTGCTTTATAAGCCTGTGCCTGTACAATGGTAATCATGTACATATCATCAATCCATAAACGGGTTTGCCAGGAAAAGCCTTTACCGGCCCACTCTTTTTGTTTTTTATCAGCATTTTGAGGAACGGCCCATTGGGTATCTGCGTAGGGAATGCCGAGGTCAAAATAACGCTTGTCTTTAGTGATCTGATAGAGTTCTAAAGGCAGGCTGCCAAACATGTTCAGGTCAACGTGGTTCATGATCGGTAGCAACTGCTTCTCCTGCGAAGTGAGTTTCTCAAACCTTTCTTCCAAAAGTGATAAGAGTTTTTTATCTTTTGTTAATTTGGCATACCGAAGCGCCCCCGTCCAGTTAAAAGTTTCAGGATAGCTGATCCATTTGCCCGCATGGAGCATGTGTTTTCTATCCAGAAAGCGGTAGGCCAGGCGTTTTCCCACTTCCTTTGGACCAAATCCTTCCGGAAAATCTTTAAGCAGATTATTTTGGGCATAAAGGAACTGACAAGAGATTAAGAGTAATAATAAGGCAATTAATTTTCTACACATATTTGATTTATAATTTGGTTTAAAGCATCATCAGAGGAAAAATTTTTCCTTTAAAAAAATGTAATCAGACACTACATTCAGCATGGTTTGATAATAAACATTCCTGTTCAGTCCTGCACCACTAAAGCAGACAATATGTCCCACACCATTTTCTATTTCGGAAAAAACCAGTTTAAAATCAGGTGCATAAAGCCATGAATGCAGGTTAGCATCAATCTGCCCGATGTGGCAATCAATATTATAGGCCCTGGAGGGTAAAGCAGAAAATTTCAGGCTATACGCTACCGATAGTTCCACAATTCCATAACCCAAAAGATCGATCAGAACTTCAACTTTTTTTACCATTTTATCGATCATATTTTCCATACTATTCTCCGCCATTTTTCTGAAAGGATCTGCAAAAATTAATAGCCCGGATTCTGTTCCAATCTTGCACCATTGTTTCGTTCAATTTCAGAAGCAGGAATTGGCCACAGGTTATAAGTGGTTAACACATCATTGTAATAAGGATTGCATTTTTTTACGCGATCGTAAACCAGTCCCAATCTCATTAATGTAATTCTTCTTTTTTCTTCCGATCCCAGTTCGCGCATCCGCTCATCTAGAATGTAATCGATATTTACATTGGCGGGCAGCACAGGAGATGCATTAGACCTGCCGCGTACCACGTTAATATCGGCTGCAGCTTTATCGAGTTGACTTAAACCTAAATAGGCTTCAGCCCTTAGCAAATAGGTTTCTGCCAGCCTGAACATATATTGATCGGCATAGGTTCCGCCTGCACTTGCCTTAAGCAGCAGTTGCGATTTATCCTGAAACATGCCATCAGGGTGATCTCCAGGGGTAGTAACTTTGGATTGAAAAGCATAAAAATCCCTGCGAGGCACCGAAATGCCTGCAGGCGGATTAATGGTGGATATGGTTTGACCAAAACGCGGATGTGCAGGATTGGTTACTTTAAACTCGCGCACAAAGTTAAATGGTGCGTTACGGAGGTCGTTGTTAAAATCGCTCTGCCAGATCACATCCGAAAAATATTTGGTAGGTATTGCCCAGCCAATCCCACGGCCACCGGTATAATCGCTTATCGGGTATAAAAATGGCTGTACACTGCTGCCTGCAAGCCTGAAAGTGAGAAACTGCGGTGCAAAATGCCTTTCCATCTGGTATGAGCCACCGATGCCAGTAGAGACAGCGCCACCGCCCGGAACATCGGTTTCGAACTGAATTACCCAAAGGGCTTCCCTGTTGGTTCCGTTTTTCCGGTTCTGGTTTCCTCTCTGGAAAAGATCCCAATATACATTTTTGGTAGCGTCTGATGCTTTCACGCCAAACCTATTGGTCATGAGCCCCACATTCGGGTTGCTGATTACACTTGTTGCAGCATCCGCAGCATTCTGAAACTGTCCGGCTGCCAGGTAAACTTCTGATAAAAGGTGATAGGCGGCAAGGTTGTTAACCTCTCCATCCTGCACCACATTGATGGCAGGCAGGTTTAAAGCTGCAAATTTCAGGTCGTTAATGGCCTGCTCCAATACCGCACTTTTCGGCGCTCTTACATAATCTGTTTTTGGCGATACCACCTCGGTTGTATTCAAAGGCACACCACCATATAAATAAGCGAGGGTTCGGAAAGCCATTCCCCTGAAAAATTTAGCCCTGGCCTCCATTAAAGTTTTATCTGCAGGAGATAACGCCGAAGCGGGAATGCGATCGATAATGGTATTAGATTCCGCAATAATTTTATAGAGCGATGTCCAGTGGATTAAAGGAATTTCGGTACTGAGCGGAGAATAAGCCGCAACCATGTTGGTGTGCCTGGTAGTAGCCGGCTGGCCATCGAAAACAAGGTCGCAGCCAAAAACATAATCGAAGGGCCGTTGCTCGCCGCTGTTATAAAATTCGCTTCTTACCCGGCTATATAAATTATTTACTGCAGCATCAAAATCTTTAACATTGTTGTAGGCATTTGTGGTGCTTAAAAAATCTAGCGGTTCTTCATCCAGAAAAGCTTTTTTGCAGGAGAAAAACGTAAGGGTTATGGCAGCTATAATTGTAAAGGTTATCTTTTTCATCACTTTTGGTTTAAAATGTAACATTAAGACCTACTGAATAGCCTTTAAATACAGGCCTTCCGTCGTTGGTTAATCCCTGATTTGTTTCCGGGTCCCAACCGTCCCAGCTGGTCCAGGTAGCCAGGTTTCTTCCGCTTACAAATACATTCAGGTTTTGCAGTTTCATACGCTCTATTAGTTTTCCGCTGAATTTATAGGAGAGCGATACATCCTGCAAACGCACGAAACTGCGGTTCTGAAAGAGTGGTGGATTTAAGGTTGCAGAAACAATAGAACGGGGATATTTGCCATTGGGATTATCGGGCGACCAGAAATCTATGCCGCTGAGGTAATTGTTCCGGATGGAATTATCATCCCTGATCAGCCTGGGGGTATTGCCTGCGAGGTAAGATTTATCTCCGCCCTGCACAGAATTTAAAAATATACTCAGGGTAAAGTTTTTGTACTGAAAGTTGTTGAGCAAACTGATCCTGTAAGCCGGAGCTGATGATCCCAATACCGCTCTATCGCTGGCATTGATTACCCCATCGCCATTCTGATCCACAATACGGTAAGTGCCGGGAGAATATCCGGTGGGAATTTTTTCGCCTACCTGCCAGATGCCGTTTACCTGATAATCGTAAATCACCGCAGTAGGCTGACCGATGAAAAGGCCACTCTGCGGAAGATCATCTTCCACACCATCGCCATTAAGATCCCCTAAAAGTTTAACCACTTTATTTACGTTCCTCGCAAAATTTAAGGAAGATGTCCACTTAAATTGACCGCTGTTGATGTTTTTTGAATTTAAAGAAACCTCCAGTCCCTTATTATTTAATTGCCCTATGTTGGTGAGGATATTGCTGAAACCGGTAATTACCGGGATGTTTACCGAATAAAGAAGATCGGTTGTTTTAGTATCATAATATTCGATTACCCCCGACAACCTGTTTTTGAACAGGGTAAATTCGAGGCCTAAATTGGCGCCGGTAGTACGTTCCCATTTTAAATCGGGATTGGATAAGGAGTTTACCTGCTGACCAAACTGTGTAGAACCGCCATCACCAAAAACATACGAGGCGCTTACGCCCACATTTGCGAGCGATGAATACCTTGTAGTCTGATTCCCGGCAACGCCATACCCTACCCTCAGTTTCAGGTTATCTACCCAGTTAACCTTGAAAAATGATTCTTTAGAAATATCCCAACCCGCTGATACCGAAGGGAAAATACCGTATTTGTTATTTTCTGCAAAGCCTGAAAAGCCATCTCTCCTGATGGTTCCGGTAAACAGGTATTTACTGTCGAAATTATAATTTAAACGGAACATCTGGTAATTCAGGGTTTCTTTCCATGCATTGGATATTGCAAAGCGGTTGGTACCCTGCTGCAGGTTATCATAGCCAAGGGTTAACCTCGAAAAACCTGTTGAATAAGCCCTTGTATAACTGTTATCGCGTTCTATGGCACCATACAGCAAAGTGCCCGTAAAATTGTGCTTACCGATTACCTTGTTATAAGTTAACAGGTTATCAAAGGTATAATCGTAATAAGTGGTATTTTCTTTCGAAGCTTGCCCGGTGAGGTTGGCATCGTACATGTTCGAAATGTTTTTAAAATCGAGGCGGTAATTGTTGCCGAAACTTATTTTGTAACTCAGGCCTTTAACAGGCAGTTGTACATTACCATAAACATTGGCAAAAAAGTAGTTGTGGCGGTCGTAATCCCTGGCCTGGTAATTCAATAAGGGGTTTACCACATTGGTGTTAAAAGGATTGATTTTAAGGTTTCCATTATTGTCCCAGGGCAAAATTAGTGGCGACATGAGGTTAATATCTACAAAATTCGGCTCAACCCCATCCTCATTTACAAAAGTACCGAACGATTGCAAACCAATGGTCAGCCAATCTGTTGCTTTGGTTTCAATGTTGGCCCTGATGGTTTTCCTTTTAAAAACATCATTATTGATAAAACCTGAATTCCGCGTTAAACTGCCCGATAAAAGGTAATTTATTTTATCCGTTCCGCCTGATACACTGAGCTGGTTATCAATTATTGAACCTGTTTTAGTGGCATCATCATACCAGCTAAAATCGTTGGGCAACAGGTTACCCTGTGCGTCTTTCATAGAGGCATCTACCTTGCTTACCAGATCGAATGCCGGGTTAGGCTTTGTAAAATCGGGGGCGAGAAAGGCCTCATCATAATATAAATATTTAATGTGATCTAAATATTCATCCCTCGCCATTGGCTTTAAATCGATATTGGGTTTCTGGGTTGCGTATTGAGTGGAAAAAGAGATTCTGGTCCGGCCGATGGCACCTTTTCTGCTCGTAATGAGGATTACACCATTTGCCGCCTGTGCACCATAAACCGCTGTGGCACTTGCATCTTTTAAGATATCTATGGAGGCAATATCATCCGGATTGATAGAAGTTAAAGAGCCATTATACTGTACCCCGTCTAAAATGATCAGCACGTTCTGGTTGCCACCCAAAGTATTCTGCCCACGTATGCTGATAGATGGTGTGGCTCCTGCCCTGTTTACCTGGCCCACATTTAAACCCGGCACCGTTCCCTGTAAAAGATTGGCCACATTAGTGGTAGGTGCATTTCTGAAATCATCGAGATTTGCCCGCACTACCGATCCGGTAACATCTGCTTTTTTCTGTGTTCCATAACCCACCACCACCACTTCGTCCAGGTTGGCCTGCGAAGATTTTAACACTACATTGATGTTTTTAAGATTGCCTACCGTTACTTCCTGTACATCGTAACCGATATAAGAAAATAAAAGAACCGTTTGCTCATTGGCTACATTGATTTTGTACACACCGTTTTCGTCGGTTACCGCAGTGGTGGTACCATTTTTAACCTTAACCGAAACCCCCGGAATCGGCGACTTCGTTTTCTCGTCGGTTACTTTACCGGTAATGATGATGTCGGCCTGGCTGATAACCGCAATCCCGGGTTTAATATTCAGCACCAGGGTGGCATTACCACTGTTGCCTGCATTTGCTGAGGTTGAAATGGCCAATATCACAACCGGCAAAAAAGTTATGGCTATAATTCTTTTGGGTAGACTTCTATATTTCATATTTGGTTAAATTACAGGATACGCGAAACCTTATTGTAAACCGCGTTATTGGCCATGCAGAATTTGCAAGCGGTGATGCAGGGTTTTATATTTGGTTTCTTGCTATCAAAGTAAAAAAATGCTGTTTACAAAAACTGTTCATTCCTTTGTCGTTTTATCTCAAATTGACAGGGATAATTAACACAGCAGGCGTAGTAAACAGCCGCAATCGCTATTCGCCTACAGGTACCGGAATGTTCAGTCCTGTGGCCATGGCTGTTCCAAAATTTGGCGAGCCATCCGCATTCCAGGTCAGCTTTTGCATCCTTGGCGTTCTCGATCCATTGCCCGTACCAGCCACACTACGGGCATGGTAAATAAACCAGTTTTCGCTATGCAATACGCCATTCGGATCAGTATAACTACTGGTAAAAAAACCATTATGGCCGGGACCATAAACCCCGTTTGCATCGCTTTTAACAAACACCTGTTTTTTATTGATCCAATCGGCCGCAACCATCGGGTTGCCTCCATCTTTTAACTGGATCTGCGCCAAACAATAATTATCGCTGCTATAACGGCTGGCAGAATAAATAATAAATACCGGACTGCCCGCATCTTTTCTAAGCATAATTGGTCCTTCGTTAACACCCGCCCCCAAAGAACCGCTCGGTTCATATTTTTCCCAGTTGTTGGTGGGCGATGATATTTTCACCCTGTCGCTGCTTATTGTCCAGGGGTTAGACATTTGAGCGATGTAGATATACTGTTTGTATTTGGTGGCCACGTTCTCCCATCCCGACCAGATAAAATAATTTGCGGTGCCGATGGTCAATACCGATCCGTCAATAGCCCATTGATCGCTGGGATCGCTGATTTTTCCCTTAAAAGTCCATGTGCCTGTAGTAGGGTCGGCATTCGGATTTTCGAGTACAAACATGCGGTGGGTAACATCGCCACCATCATTTGCGGCGAAGTAGAGGTACCATTTTCCAGAAAGGAAATGTAATTCTGGCGCCCAGATATTCGAAGAATAAGGCGTACCTGCAGGGGGCGTCCACACCACGGTTTCTACTGCTGTAGAAAGCAAAGACATTGATTTGGTTTTTCTCAGCCCGATATTGTTCCCGCGGGTGTACATAAAATAATAATAACCATCTTTTTGGGCGACATAAGGATCGGCCCTGCTGGCATTGATAAGTGGATTCTGGAAATTCGTATCATGAAAGTTGAACATCCCCTGCGTACCTGTCAGCGTAGTTTTCTGCCTGATTTTAGTGCCAGGGGTATTGCTTTCAGGGTCGACGGCCATTTTCATCCCGGTGGCCTTGTTGGTAAGGGTAAATACGTTGTTGCTGCCCGTATAGCCAATAGCCCATTGTTGTGCATCGCTGCCATCATCGGTACCCTGCTGCAAAATATCGCCCGATGTTGCTGATGGTGATTTAAGGCATTTATTACTCGTAATATTAATCAGTTTGTAATAAGTGGCGTCGGTTTTTACGAGTTTCCATTTTTGGCCATTGTTGGGGAACCACGACCATTGCTGGATGGCGGCATTTTCTGCCGTGGAGTTACCCGTAACTTCTACCACCGGCCCGTCAGGTAAAGATGAAATCCCACGGATCCGGTAAATTGCCCCATCAATTAAGGTGCCCAAAGTTGGTGCCGCAGCAATTACATTTAAGGTGGCCAGTTTTACAGTTTTGCCTGCTTCCATACTTTCGCCTGATGGCCCTTTCTGACAAGAACCTGTTAAAACCACCAAAGCGGTTGCCAGGTGAATCAATAATTTGTTTCTCATAAAAAATTACTAAAACTGCAAAGGCCTGGTAAAGCCGGTAGAAGAATTTGCAGCAAGGTTATTAATTTGGTTAAATTCAAATCAAAGTAAAGGAATGATGCCTGTAAAATCTGTTCATCTTTTTGTCGATATGTCTCAAATCATCATTCCAAAACCACACAAATAACTGATAATCAACACCTAAACACCAACCCGGTTAAAACCTGATTAAAAGGTGCCAAAACATAGATTACACAACAATGCGATTTATATATATTTGATATTAACTAGAATATGCGTTTTGTATTATTTTTCCTGTTACTGAGCCAGTTTTTTGCAGTTTATACCTGCGAAGGGCAATCTCATTATTTTAAGCAGTACCAGGCCGATGATGGTTTGGCGCATAATTCGGTAAATACGGTGATACAGGATAAAAAAGGGATGATCTGGGTGGGCACCCGTGGCGGTTTAAACCGTTTCGACGGTTATACTTTTAAAACCTTTAAAGACGAAAAAAGCAGGTTCGGAAACATTGGTAACAACATCATTGTTAGCCTAGCCGAAGATAAAAAGGGCATATTGTGGGTGGGTACAGGCCGTGGTATTTTTAAATATGATCCTGTTAAAGAGGTATTTACCCCGCTGGGGCCTAACCTCAAAAAATACATCAATTCTATTCTGGTAGATCATGAAAACAACCTCTTCTTTTTAGCAAACCGGGCTCTTTTTAAATATGTGCAGCAAGAAAATAAGGTAACAGACCTCAAAATAAGTGCGGCATGTATTGCCATTGATGAACATAGAAACATTCTGGTGGGGAATGATGATGGAGAACTGGTTACCTACAACCCGAAGGATGGATCTAAAACGGGTGTGAAAATAATCGGTAAAAATGTACCCGCAAACCTGCGGTCGATTAGTAAGATATTTCCAACGGGGAATGATAATATCCTGGTAGGCTGCTTTAAACGGGGTTTAAAAAGTTATAACACCAGAACCGGCCAGATTAAATCGCTGATCCTTAAAAACAGCGACAATACTGATATTTATGTACGCGACATTACTGCGGGCGAAAACCACGAGTACTGGATTGCCACAGAATCGGGCATTTATATCTACAATTTGGCCACTAATGCCAAAATAAACCTGCGTAAACGGTCTGGCGATCCTTATTCTATACCCGATAATGCGGTTTATACAGTTTGTAAAGACAATGAAGGCGGCATGTGGGCCGGTACTTATTTTGGCGGACTGAGTTATTTCTCTAAAAACAATGCGAGGTTCGAAAAATATTACCCGCTGCTGGGTACCAACTCCATTTCCGGAAATGCGGTACGGGAAATCTGCCCTGATGATAAAGGCAATTTATGGATCGGTACTGAAGATGCTGGCGTAAATAAATTCAACCCTAAAACCGGCCTTTTTACCAATTATACGGCCAATGGCAAAGCCGGAAATGTATCCTACCCTAATATTCATGGCTTGCTTGCTCTGGGCAATCAATTACTGGTTGGGCCATTTTTACACGGCATGGAAATTATGGATATCAGCAAAGGCAAAGTGACAAACCGTTTTAAAACCATTGGCGAAGAAAATGAAGAAACGAGCGATTTTGTGCTTTCCATCCATCGCGCTAAAGACAGTACCATTTATGTGGGTACGGGCTATAATATGGGTTCGGGACTGTTTGTTTTCGACCAAAAGAAAAGAACTTTTAAGCGGATTAAAGCGATTCCGGTAAACTCCTATGTTTACGATATCTGGGAAGATAGGTTTGGCAATATCTGGACAGGAAGTGTATCCCGTGGAGCGTTTTACTTCAACCCCAAAACAGGTAAACACGGCAACATTACCTTTGGCGATAAGGTTAACAACAAAAGCATCCACGAATTTCCGGTATGCGGCATTATTGAAGACAGCAACAAAGCCATGTGGTTTACTACGGAAGGTGGCGGACTGATCAGGCTTAGTGCAGACAGGAAAGTGCTGAAAAAATTTACCACCGAAAACGGATTGCCGACCAATATCCTGTTCCGTGTGCTCGAAGATAACTCAAAACATTTGTGGATAAGCTCACTTAAGGGGCTGATCTGTTTTGACATGCAGACCGAAAAGTTTAAAATCTACACCAAATCAAACGGATTGATTACCGATCAGTTTAATTTCAGTTCGGCATATAAAGCGCCAAACGGCAGGATGTATTTTGGATCGGTAAGGGGGATGATTTCTTTTGACCCGAAAGATTTTGAGCAGAAAGATACCGCACCGCCCACTTTTATTACGGGTTTCCAGATCAATAATATGGAAGTTCTTCCCAATATTAAAAACAGTCCGCTTAGCAAATCCATTTCTTATACCGATACCATTGTGCTAACCCATAATCAGAATAATTTCAGTATCGAATTTGCTGCGCTCAATTATTCTTCACCAGAGGTAACCAGGTACGAATATGTGATGAAAGGTGTAGATCAGGCCACCACCTACCTTAACAATAACAGAAAAGCTTATTTCACCGATTTATCGCCCGGCAATTACACTTTTTTGGTCAGGGCAAAAAGCAATGTGGAAAGCTGGACGGGTAAAGAGCGCCGCCTTTTTATTAAAATCCTTCCTCCCTTTTGGAAAAGCATTACAGCTTATATTTGTTACCTGCTGATGATTGTAACAGGACTTTTTCTGGCAATCCGCTATTACCACCGCTACATTGAGCGCAAAAACCTTAATAAATTACAGTTATTTGAGCACGAAAAGGAAAAAGAGATTTATCAGGCCAAGATTGAATTTTTTACCAATATTGCCCATGAAATACAGACGCCACTTACGCTTATTTTAGGTCCGGTGGAAATGATGCTCGAAGAAGCACCGGAACAGCCGCTGAAAAGCAGTTTGCTCATGGTAGAAAAGAATGCGAACCGCCTGGCCAAACTCACCAATCAGCTGCTTGATTTCCGCAAGACGGAGATGCACCAGTTTGGTTTAAATTTCGTGAATACAGATATCAACAATCTTTTAAAAGAACAGGTGGATGCTTTTAAACAGGAAGCCCTGAAAAGTAATATCGCGCTTGATCTTGAATTGCCCAAAACCCATGTTATTGCCTTTGCCGATCGGGAAGCGCTGATTAAGATTTGCAATAACTTAATTTCTAATGCCATAAAATACGGAACAAGCCGGGTAACCGTACGCCTCAGCACTGCTGAAGAAACCGACAGCCGGTTTACGGTTACTTTTACCAATGATGGAAAAGGGATCCCCCAGCAATACCGTTCGCAGATTTTCGAACCTTTTTTCAGGTTATATGGCAAAGATAAACCGGGTACGGGCATCGGGCTTTCGCTGGCAAAATCGTTGGCAGAACTGCATAATGGTTCATTAAGCTTATTGGAAAGCGATACGGACAAAGTGGTTTTTGAGTTAATTTTACCTATACATCAAAAGTTTGAATTTAAACTGAGCAGTTGGAAAAAGATAAAATAAATATGACGGAAAGTATTTTAATTATTGACGACAATGAAGATATCCTGGAGTTTTTAACGCAGGTATTTGGTAACACCTACAAATTGTATCTGGCAATTAACGGAGGGGTTGCTCAGGAAATTTTAGGCAATGAAATCGTAGACCTGATTATTTCGGATATTATGATGCCCGGCATTGATGGTTTTGAACTTTGCAGGCTCATTAAATCGAACGTAGAATATTGCCACATTCCCATTATTTTATTAACCTCTAAAAACACCTATAAAGCACATATTGAAGGCCTTGAAGTGGGTGCAGATCTATACATTAAAAAACCATTTTCGCCACAGTTATTACGTGTTCAGGTGGCTAACCTGCTACAGAACCGCTTAAAAATAAAGGCTCATTTTGCAAGTTCTCCCTTTGAGGATGTGCGTGTAGTGGCCAACTCTAAAATTGAAGAGGCGTTTTTAAAAAGGCTGGATGAATATGTACGTAAAAATATTCAGGACCCCTATCTTGATATCGATCAGCTGGCAGAACATATGCACATGAGTCGCCCGACACTTTACCGCAAGATAAAAGCGATTTCTGCCCTATCACCAAAGGAACTTATTGATGTAACCCGGCTAAAAAAAGCAACCAGGCTGATTGCCCAAAATGAATTTACGTTTTTCGAGATCGCAAAAATGGTGGGTTACAGTTCTCAGAGTTTATTTAATAAAAATTTTCTGAGGTATTTTAAAGTATCACCACAGGAATATATGAATTCGCTGAGTAAGGATACCAACCGGTGATACATGCTTATTATGCATAAGGTCTGTGAGGACACAGACCTTGGAAAGATAGTCGTTATTGCAGGGAGGCTTTTTCAGCCGACAGCCTGCCCAGGTTCGGGCAAGCAATCTTTCAACGATCGCTACCAGCATTCTCTTTAGAATTGCTTTTTACCGCGCAATGACGACTTTTTAAGAAAATAAGTAAGCTTCTATGCCCCTCAAATGCCTTATATGGTGAAAAAATAAACTAATGAATTTATGCGAAAGGTCTAGAAGGCCACAGACCTTGGAAAGATAGTCATCATTGCGGGGAGGCTTTTTCAGCCGACAGCCTGCGCAGGTATTCGGTCAAGCAATCTTCCAACGATCGCTTAGTATTGAATCTCTGAAAATTCGTTGCAAGCTGTACCCCTCACTTTACGATATCTTTTAAAGCGATTGAACTTATATGCCCCTCAAATGCCTTATATGGTAAAAATTAAACCAATGAATTTATGCGAAAGGTCTATAAGGACACAGACCTTGGAAAGATAGTCATCATTGCGGGGAGGCTTTTTCAGCCGACAGCCTGCCCAGGTATTCGGGCAAGCAATCTTCCATTGCTACCAGCGCTTGCTTTAAGATTGCTTTTTACCGCGCAGTGACGACTTTTTTAAGAAAATAATTAAACTTATATGCCCCTTAAATACCTTACATGGTAAAAAATAAACTAATGAATTTATGCGAAAGGTCTGTGCGGTCACAGACCTTGGGAAGAAAGTCGTCATGTGCGGTCACAGACCTTTGCACTTTGTTGTGTAATGCGCTAATATTTAAATACTTTTCCTTCTGCCATTACTTCTTGCCGTGTAACATCAAAGGTTGCTTTTCCGCCGGTGCGCACTGCGGCGTTGGTCATAATGTTTGCAATAGAGTGCTGATACCCTGCTTCTACAGGAGCGTTAGGTTCTTTTCTGCTGCGAATACATTCCATCCAGTTGCGCATATGGTTAGCGCTTAATATATCGGCACCCGTATTAGCCGATGCCGCAGCAGCAGATGGCGCAGCAAGTTTAATTTCGGGCAAAAGGTTTGGCTTCATTTTCATGGCTGCCGCTGCCCTTTCCGTTAAACCGCCATGCGGAGAGATGGTATTGGTAATCAGGTTCAGTTCCCCTCCGTTCGAATAATAAATCTCTGCAGGTTTTTCATCACCATTGTGCATCCTCGAGGTAAATACTACCTGAAAACCTTTCGTAAGGTCGTCCAATGGCCCGTAATCAAAAACAGCTGTGGTGGTGTCCCAGTTCCTGCGACCATCTTTCCACTGATAAATACCACCATTGGCGGTTACACTGCGTGGGTGCGATAAACCGGTAAACCAGTGCACGGTATCAATCTGGTGGCTCATCCATTGCCCGGGCATACCCGAAGAATAGGGCCAGAAAAGGCGGTATTCCAGGTAAATCCTCGGATCAAAAGCTTCATACGGGCGGTTGAGTAAAAAGCGTTTCCAGTCGGTATCTTCTTCTTTTAGTTTGGCCACCAGATCAGGACGGCGCCAGCGGCCGGGCTGGTTTACATTCCAGCTTAACTCCACCATCGTAATATCTCCAAATTTACCCTCTTTAATAAAATCGGCAGCGGCTTTATAATTTTGTCCACTGCGGCGTTGTGAGCCGATCTGCAGAATCTGTTTAGAAGACCTTACCGCTTTTAATGCAGCGCGGGCATCTTCCATGGTTTCGGCGAAAGGTTTTTCGCAATACACATCCTTTTTATTTTTAACCGCTTCTATGGCATGCGAGGCATGTGCAAAATCCGGCGTACTGATGATTACTGCATCAAGATCTTTCAGGGCGTAAAGCTCATCGTTGTTTTTACAAGAGGTTATGCCATGGCCAATTTTGTTTTTAATATGCTCAGCACCTAAATTGCGCCGGTAATTCCAAAGGTCGGAAAGGGCAACAATATCAAAATTCAGTTCCTTATTGTGGTTCAGAAAGCATGGAAAAAGTGTATCCTTAAAACGGTCTGAAAATCCCACTACCCCAACCCTAACCCGGTCGTTGGCACCGATAATATTGGCATAACTTTTTGCCGACATCCCAAAAGTACCCACATAAGTACCCGCAGCAGCAATTGCTGCCTTTTTTATAAAATCTCTTCTCGATTCTTCCATGATGCCGGTTATTTGAGTGTTTTTATTTTAAGGTTCCGGTACGAAACACTATTACCATGATCCTGTATCAGGATATGGCCTTTTTTAGCTTCGCCAAAGTTTTTCCAGGTTTTATATTTACTTCCGGCCACCAGTTTTCTAAAATCTTCCGATCCACGCTCGTACTCCACCACTTTTACGCCGTTTAACCAGTGCTCTACATGGTTATTGGGATAAACACGCACTTCGCCACTGTTCCATTCGCCAATTGGTTTAATTACCGAAGCGGGTTTATTTGAAGGAATCAGATCGTACAAAGAGGCCAGTTTACGATTACCGTTTTTGCCCAGTTTGGCATCAGGGTGTTTTTCATCATCCAATACCTGAAATTCGAGCCCAATGCCCGATAGGTTGGTTTTTTCTTCTTCGGTTACAAAGTATTTAATACCGCTGTTGGCACCTGGAGTAAGTTTAAAATCGAACTTTAAAATAAAGGCCGAAAATTCATCCCGGGTCACAATATCGCCGCCAGAACCTTGCTCCTGTCCGTTCGATGCCAGTACCGTTAAAATCCCGTCTTTCATTTCCCAGCCTTTGGCCGGAAACTGCTCTTTAAATATGGCACGCCAGCCGGTAGCATCCTTGCCGTTCCAAAGCAGTTTAAAGCCTTCCTTTTTTTCGCTTTTGCTGAGTGTATTTTGAGCGTAAGTTAGGTTTACGGCAAAAATGCCTAATAATAGCATGTAAATTAACCTGTGGTTTTTCATTGAATTTAATTTGTAATTTTTTATGTGTTTAAAGATTTAGTTTTAAGGATGCATCAGGTGCTTAAGCCATATAGTGAAAATCGGATTTGATAAATATCTCCATGCTGATGGGCCATAGCATTTGTATTTGATTTGCTTAACAAGTTTATAATTGGTTGTTATGCCAAAGTAAGCCAATGGACCTTGTAAAATATGTTCAATTTATTGTTGATTTGTCTCATTTTACCCGATCATAAAGCAGATAAGCAGCCGAATATCCGGTTTGAAAAATGGTATTTTAAAGATAGCAACGGATGTAGAAACCAGAAAACAACACCCTAAAAATCAATAATTTACATCAAACCAAATTCCTTAGATGGAAGCTAAAAGTGAGCAGATTATGTCGCCGTAAAGCGTGATAAATCTTGCCTTTTAATGTAGTCGCTCTACTTGAGCAACCCTCCCTCCCTATATATAATTGTTTATTTTCGGACAAATAACCAAATAGCAAAAAGACAATTATACCTTGGAATACATGATCAATTTTCGATTATCTGCATTTTTTAACCAATCTTTAAATGGCGTTAGGCTTACAAAAAATCATAAAGATTCTGCTTCACAAAAGCCCTTAACAGCACCTGAAAAACCTTTTAACATTTGCTTATTTGCATTGCTGATCTGCTTTTGCCTTTTTTCCTGCGGGTTAAAAAAAACGCAGTCTGTAAATTCCAACGCGGAAAATAGCGCCCCTTTATTGGTAAACCCTGCCTTGCCCGGCGATAATCCGGATCCCTCCATTATCAGGGTTGGAAAGGTATATTACGCCACTTCCACCACAAACGAATGGGCACCTTATTTTACCATTTATAAATCAACAGACCTTAAAAACTGGAAACTGATCAATCATGTTTTCCCGGATGGGTTTAAGGATATGAAAAACCAGTGGGGCGAGAATAATTTTTGGGCATCGGAACTGGTTTATGATCAAAAACAGAACCGGATTTATGCCTATTATACGGCGCATAACCGGGAAACAAAAGGTAACCCGGGTTTACAGTGCGGCACGGCCTGGATTGATGCAGATAAAATTGAAAGCGGTAAATTTACCGACAATGGCCCTGTAATTATCGAAGATGAATGCGGAGCGATAGATGCGTTTGAATTGCAGCAAAACGGCAAAATTTATGCTTTCTGGAAAAACGACGGCAATGGTTGTGGCAAAGAAAGCTGGATCTGGAAACAGGAAATTAACGACAGCCGTACTAAATTGCTCGGGCAAAAAAGTAAGTTATTTACCAATAGTCAGCCGTGGGAAACGGGACTCGTAGAAGGAGCCTGTTTTTTTACTTTAGGCGAATATGTGTACAGCCTTTACTCGGTTGGGGGTTGCTGCGATGCCAGGTGCAATTACAAAACCGGAATTGCGAGAACAAAAAACCTGGACAGCGGCGTATGGGAAAAATACGGCAACAACCCGATTATGGTGAGCAATGATAAGTGGAACTGCCCGGGCCATGGTACGGTGGTAAAAACTGCCAGTGACAGAATGTTTATGCTTTACCATGCCTTTAATAAAAACTATGATGTTTTTGTAGGCCGTGAAGGTATTATTGAGGAATTGATTGTGGGCGCTGATGGCTGGCCGGTATTGCATAATGCAACCCTCCCTAACCGGCCAAAAGCCGATCTTAACTTTACCGATAATTTTGAGCAGGATCAAAAACCGGATCTTGCCTGGCAATGGCCATCTAAATCGCAAAGGCCATTAATGGTTTTCGATCGGGGCTTAAAACTGTCAGCATCTGATGAAAATCATGAACTTGGTACTTTTTTAGGTCAGTACATAAAAACCGTAAATTTTAGCATCAGTGCAACGATAAATCCTGGTACAGCTAAAACAGGCATCTGCCTTGGGGGTGCCATTTTTAAAAGTAAATGGCCTGGTGAGCTTGGCGGTATAGGCATTACGGCTTCGAAAAATGGTTTAACTGTTTTTGATAATTTCGAAGGCACCTATAAGGTTCATAAAACATCTGCAGAAAGTTTATCGGCACCGGTACAGCTGAAAATGCTGATCAGCGACAATTGCAAACAGATTGAATTTTTTTATAAAAAACAGGGGGCAGAATGGCTCAGTTTTTATCGCACAGATTTTTTAGCAGCTAAATATGTGCCCTGGGGAATGGGATATAGGGCTGGCATTGTGGTAAAGGGATATCCCTCAGAAACAGGAAGTTTTAGCAGTTTTAAGTTGATAAATAACTAAATAATGGTCGGCGGGATAGCAACAGTTGATTTAACTTAATAAAATAGTGACCATCGCAAATAACTACGATGGTCATCATTCATTTACCACTGAATTTGCTGATCTTCATCCGGTATCAGCGTGTTCAGATCGCGCTGCATGGACAATGTGCCTTCAACTTTATATTTTAGTCTCTGCCCGGGTACGGTGGTATAATCTTCAAACTCGTACGAGAGGTAAAGGGTGGTGTAAACATGTTTTAAATAAGGAAGTTTCGGATCCATGGCCTCATCCCTGGTGTAATAGGATTGCGTTGTACCCACCTTAAATTTGTTATTAGCCGTATTATCGCTCCAGATTTCCAGCTTTTTCTTCTGCACGTCAATTTTCTCGTCGGTAAATTTTATAAACACCTTATAGTTCTTGCGGTCCAGGTAATCGATGTCCCTGATGCCCGCATAAAGAAAAATGGTTTTGTCATCCACCACAAAAGTTCTGTGGGTATTTAAGGTTAAAGGTTCGGTATCCCCTTCTAAAAATATCTTATAAAGGGTACCGCCGTATTCGCCAGAGTAATCGTTAAACGGAGTAATGCGCAGCATGGTCCGGCGGTAATATTTGTTTGGGTTCGCCTGGTAATCATAAGATGGATCGCTTAAAATCTGCAGGGGCAATACCCATTTATCCGCCTGGTCCAGGTCGCCCAGGGTAAAATCAACCGGTATGGTAACCGTACTCACGCCCGCAGGAGCCTCTATACTTGAGGGCATGGTATAATACTTTTTATCCAGCTGCCTGAAATACAGTTCCTGCCTGTGCCCATATTGTTCCTGGTTTAATTTTGCCAGGGTATCGGGATCTAAACCGATGTGGATGGTGCGGTTTTTAACATTCGGGGTAGAACCGCTGATGATAACAGGCAGGTTAAACCGTAATTTCCCCTGGGCATTATAACGGATGTAACACCAGGTTACGCCCTGCGCTGTCGGGTTTGATTTAAATGATGCCATCTGGACAAACTGCTCTTTTTCCCATTCATCATTACAGGATACAAAGCATATTGCTGTTGTAACCACTAAAAATAGAAGATATATACGTTTTTTCATTGTTGTAAATGTTAATCTTATTCAGGATTTGTCCAGCCAGGGTTTTGGGTGAGGTATTTGTTGCGCTTTAATTCGTCATAGTGTATAGGCCAGAACCACATTTTAAGGGTAAAAATAGAAGGCAAAGAAGGTGTTTCTACCACGGTATGAAAAAGATCGGCCTGTGCTTTGGTGGCATAGGCATTATATCCATAAACCGGAGCCGATTCTTCCGATGGCGCATCCGTCCAGCGGCGCAGATCAAAATAACGCTGTCCCTCTGCAAAAAGTTCAATCTGCCTTTCTCTTTTTAATTTTATGCGGAACCTGTTCGGATCAGCATATACATCGCCCGGATAATCGGCCAGTCCCGCACGGATGCGGATGGGCTGGATCCCCCTTTTCATTTCCGGAATATTGCGTGATATGGCATGTGTCCTGCTCCCATCCCACGATGGGATATTGTAAGAACCATTCAGTTCGTTTAAGGCCTCTGCATAAATGAGCAATACCTCAGCATAGCGGATGGCAGGATCTACTTTTTGTTTCATCCGGGTTTGATCGTATGCCGTAACGGCCACATTGCTAATATCATCCGGGTGCACATATTTTTTAATACCTACCCCTGTACGTGGCCAGTAAGAGGTATTTTTATAGCCATTCGGGTCGCCACGGTAATAAAATATCTGCACATTGCTTTTTTCATCCCTCACCGTTTCGGCATTCAATAAATTCCAGGTAGAGCCGTTGTACGAAACTGAAGCATAAAACCGGGGTTCGCGGCGTGCAAACTGTTTATTTACCCCCACGCCCATCGGTCCCAGTTCCGGATAGCCGGCCAATTCTTCCTGTTTGACATAGCCTGTTGCCCGGGGCGCCGAATTGAAACGGCCTTCGTAACCCTGCCTCCCGGCATACATGCTGTTCATACCGGGTGCATCGCTCCCGTTGTTCATGTAATAGGCATCTACCTGTTTCTGGGTCATCCCGTGCGAGTTATATCCTTTACCTTCGAGCCGCGGCAGCTGATGCAATACCAGTACATTAATCCCTTCCCCGCCCTGGTTTTGGCCATGGGTAAAAATCAGTTCCGGATTTTGATAAGCAGGCACCGTACCGTTAAACAAAGCCCGGTAAGATTCGAACGGATCAATATCGCTCCAGCCGGAAGGCCAGGCACTGTTAGAAAAATTACTGTCGAAAGGCGGGGTTACCGTGGCCGGATAAGCGGCGTCGCCGGTTGCTTTTTTATAGGCCACATACAAGCGGTACTGCCCCAAATCCATTACATCTTTTGCTGCCGCAGCTGCCCGCGCCCATTTCGATTCATCGTAAGTACGCGAAAGTAAGGGCTTTCCGTCTTTGGTTACCAGGGCTGCAGCAACATCTGCAGGTGCTTTTCCGTTAGCCAGCGGACTTGCTGCATATAACAAAATCCTGGCCCGTAATGCCAATGCTGCACCGCGTGTTGGCCTTGCAATCTGTTGTATGCCCTGTTGGGTAGATAAACCTTTGGCCGCTTCTGCAAGCTCGTTGGCAAGGTAAACGGCACATTCTTCATACGAACTGCGCGGCTGGGCAATGTCGTCATATTCTTTGGTATAATCTATCCCCTCGTTGGGCACAATAGGTACAGGACCATAGGTGCGCAACAATATCCAATAAAAATATGCTCTTAAAAAGCGGGCCTGTCCTTTTAAATCAGCAATTTCTTTTGCTGTAAATTTGGTATTGATATCGATGTTATTGATAAAAACAGAAGCCTGCCTGATCCCCTTGTAAGCCGTATTCCAGATTTCTTTGCTTTCGCCATTCAGGCCATTTTCGGTGTACTGCCCGTTTTTCCATCTTTTGTATCCGTCACTTTCGTCACCATAATACATATCATCTGCAAAATTAAAGGGCACCGATTTTTTGCTGCTCACCTCCTGCATGTAATTACTGCCTAAAAAAGAGTAGGCCTGTGCCAGCCACCTGTTTGCATAATCGGGATTGGTAAAAACCTCTTCTGTGGTTAACCTCTCATCAAAAAGATAATCGGAATCGAGAAATTTCTTACACCCATTGATGATTATAATTGTGCTTAAGAAGCTTAAAACCACCACTGTTTTTTTCAAATTCTTCATTGTTTATAAATTAACTGATACGCCTAATGATAATGTTTTGCTAAGCGGATATACCTTTCCTGTTGAGCTTCCCAACTCCGGATCCCACAGTTTAAACTTGCTGAAAGTAAGCAGGTTGGTACCGATTAAAAAGAAACGGACGTTGTTTAAATGCGCCCTGTTTACCAGGCTTTTGGGTAAAGAATAACCGATATCCAAGGTTTTTAAACGCAGGTAAGAACCATCCCTGAGCCAAAAGGTTGATGCCCTGTAGTTATTGTCATTCGGGCCATAGGTTAAACGTGGGTAATCAGCATCAGGGTCTTCATTCACACCCAGCGTCCAGCGGTTACTGTTGGCAATATCAGTTAAGATATTTCCCCAGTTCTGCCCCAAACTGAACATGTAAACCGAAGAGCCGTTGATGAAATAGGTTGATTTGCCTACACCCTGAAAATGCACGTTAATATCAAGGCCTTTCCAGCTTGCAGACATCCCGAAACCATAAGTAAAATTTGGACGGGTGGTAGCACCAATGGCCACAATGTCGTTATCATCAATAACCCCATCTCCGTTAATATCTTTGTATTTGATATCGCCCGGCATTACCGCACCAAAACTTTGCCTCGGACTGTTCCGGATATCGTCATAATCTTTAAACAATCCTAAATCTATCAGTCCCCTGGCCTGGTCTACCCGGTGCCCTTCCTGCAGTTTATAGTTATAAATGGTATTTTCTTCATCGCGTTCTATAATTTCATTCTTGCTATAAGTGGCATTGCCCCGAAGGGTAAAATCGACATTATTGATTTTCTGTTTGAAGGTAAAACTCCCGTCAAAGCCATGCGCTTTTACTTCACCCACATTGGCTGAAGGATTGTTTTCAAGACCTACAAATCCGGGCAGAAAATTCCGGCTCATGTAAATGCCTTCCCGCCTTTCTTTAAAGTAATCTACCGAACCGCTGATTTTATCGTGAAATAAGGAATAATCAATCCCTAAATCCTGTTTGGTGGCTACCTCCCAGGTTACGTTTGGCGAGGCTACCGAAGAATAACGGATCCCTGTCCATGGGTTTGATGAATCGAAATCCCCGAAATTATAACCCCCTGCCGCCATCTGTTCTAAACTGTAGAGGTAAGGAAACCTGATGTTGCCCAAATTATCGTTACCGGTTTTTCCATAAGAATAGCGCACTTTAAACATATCTACCCAGCCCAGTTTTTTCACCAGCGGTTCTTCGCCCACATTCCATGCACCCGAAATGGCCGGAAAAAAGCCGAAACGATAATCTTTATGGAAATTCTCTGAACCGGTGTAGCCGAAATTAAAATCGACATAGTAGCGTGAGTTCCAGTTGTAATTAACACGCCCGGCCAGTCCCTGGTTGCGGCGGGCAATTCCGTTTTTTAGATCGGTGCCAATGTTCTGCGTAAAAACTTTTGAAGCCTGGCTGTATTTAATCACCGCGCCGAAATTATGTGCGGCAATACTGCGGTTATAATGGGTTTCCCATTCGAAAAACTCATTTTTATTACCGTCCGAACCAGATGATTGCGTCATTTTTTGTTCTTCCTTTATGCGTTTAAACACCAGTTCGCCCGCGGTGTTGCGGTATCGGTTAGCACTCCATAATTCAGGAAATTTATAACGCCTGATGTAATTGTTGTTATAGGTATCGTAACCAAAACGGCCTACAAACCGAAGTCCCCGCGTAATAAAATCTAGCCCCTGGTTCAGGTTTAACGTGGTTTGGATATTGTTGCTCCAGCTTTCGTTATAACCCGTCATGGTGCCCTGCACCCATGGATTGAAACGGTCCATATCATTATCCGGATTAGTGTCCCCATCATCACTCGCCGGGATTTTTCCATCCGAATACCTTAACGGTGAAGTAATGGCATTATAGCCCATCAGGGCAGTCCAGATGGCATCACTGCCTACGCCGGGATCATTTTGTTTACGCAACGAGCCCGATACCCCAACGGTTAACAGGGTTGATTTGGTAATGTCCATATCCACACTTAAACGGTAAGTATATTTATTAAAACTGGCATTGGTATTATAATCTTTTAAGGCATCATCTACTTTGTACATGCCCTGCTGGTTCTGATAACTGCCTGACAGATAATAGCGGGCCGTTTTTCCGCCCCCGCTCAGGTTAAGCATGCTGCGCTGGCTTTTTGCTGCATCGCGCAACACTACATCCATCCAGTTTACATTGGGAAACAGATCCGGATCAAGCCCGAGGCGCAGTATTTCAAGCTCAGGGCGGGAGAAAAGCGGTTCCTGGTTGCGGACAATCTTTGCCTCATTGGCCATAGAGGCATAGGTATAGCCGTCTACAAACTGCGGCAATTTGGTAAGCGTGTTGTAAAATCCTTCTACCTTGGCGTTAATATTTACCTTTCCTTCTTTACCTCTTTTGGTTTTGATCAGGATTACGCCGTTGGCTCCCCTGCTGCCGTACATGGCAGTGGCAGAAGCATCTTTTAATACCGAAAAGGATTCTACATCTTCTACATTGATTTCGTTCATATCGCGTTCAAAACCATCAATCAGTACCAAAGCTGCATTACTGGCACCAAAAGTAGAAATACTGCGCACCCAGAATTCGGAAATACTGCCGGGCCGGCCCGAGGTTTGCATGGCCTGTATGCCCGGTACCACGCCGGCAAGGGCATCGGCCATGGAGGTAGATGGATTGGATTTAAGCTGATCAACATTTACCGTGGTGATGGCTCCTGTAATGGCTATCTTTTTTTCGGCGCCGGTGGCAGTTACCACCACCTCATTAAGTACGCTGGCATCCGATTCTTTTAAGGTTACATTAACCACGCGCTGCTCTTTTACCAAAACTTCTTTCTTTTCGTAACCCACATAAGAAAATACAAGGGTTTGGTAGGCGGGCATTTTTATACTGTACCTACCTTCTCCATCGGTAATGGCGCCCAAACCCGGCAAATTGCTCACCGAGATGCTTACACCCGGTATGGGCAGCTTTTTGTCGTCGGTTACCGTCCCTTTAACAGTTACCTCCTGTGCCCGGGTGGTAAAGGAAATTCCAAGCAGCATGAGGCAGGTTAGTAAAATAAATCTCATCATTATATTTTGCGTGTTTATAAATTATTCTTCTTTAGCTATTTTGCGGATCAGCCAGTTGCCGGTATCGCCAACGTAAAAACATTTCCGGGTTTCATCATAGGTAATGGCCTGTGGATTATTGAAACGGGCTTCGGTACGTAAATCACCATCGGCGTAACCGCTTGTACCATTATTGCCCCGCCCGGCAAAGGTGCTTACCCTGCCCTGCGGCGTCAATGTGCGGATGGCATGGTTGGCCTTATCGCAGAAATAAAAATCGTACTGATCTCCTCCCGCAGCTTCATAATCGGGGTTTTTAACAAAAACGCCTTGTACCGGGCTATTTAACCTGGCATTGGTACCAATGCCATCGGCATAACCTGCCGTACCCGCAGCCCCGCAAATGGTATAAGGCGTTTTAAAGGTTTTTGTGGCACGGTCATAATCGGTGCGCATAATAAAATGCTTTTCATATTCAACCAGGTAGGCATAATCGCCCGAAGGGTGCATCACCATGTAAACGGCAACAGCACTGTAAGGGTTAGAAAATACCAGTTTATCTTCTTTGGTATTAAAATCGTACCTGCGGATATCGCCTGCCCGGTACCTTGAATAATACAGTTCGCCGTTTTGCGGGTGCACCATGGTGCCGTTTACTCCACGGGCATAAACTTCTATCGCTTTCTTTTGCAGAAAGTTAGATTCACGGGTAAAAATGTAATTGCCGTTTTTGGTATCGCTGGAGTGGTTGTGCGACACAATCATATCCTGGTTGCCGTCAATCCTCCAGTTAATTATGGAAACCCTGTCCAGGTCTGTCCTGAAATAACTCACATATTTTTTTTCGAAATCGATTAACCGGCAACTGTTCACATCTGCTGAAAAATAGAGGTGGTTTGGATTTTTCGGATCGAGGGTAAGCCAGGTAATCCCTTTAAAGGCACCACAATCATTAAACGGACCTTCTTTTTCTTCGAAGTTGGAAGCCACCTGGTAATATTTTCCTAAAAAAGTAGACACGAGCAGTTTCCGCGTGTAAGAAAAAGCCTCTTTTGATATGGCATGGGCAAGTTGCTGGTTGTTGCCATCAACTATGGTGATTTTAATATCGCCATCATAAGCTTCTTCCGGAATAATGCAATAAAGGCTATTGTTTTTTACGCCGATCACTTTCGCTGCTTTGCCGCCAATGGTGACTTTTATTTTAGAGATATCATTCCCGAAGTTATCGCCATAAATAATCAGGTTATTGCCTACTCCGCCTTGTTTGGGGTAAAAATCAGTGATCAACACTTCTTTAGAGGGATCGTAAGCATCCTCTTGCTGCAATTTTTCCTGTTTACACTGTGTTAAAGAAAGTGCAATCAGCGCAAGCAATATCCGGTGGATGTGCCGGCGCATGGTTTTAACATTGTTTTTTGTTTTCATATACACATATGTTTTTTCCCCGGCCCTGGCCGGGATTACATGATTTTAAATTGTTAACCACTGGTTATGCGGTATTAACCGACAATGATATTCCTGAAAAACAGGGATTTAACGGGCCGTTATAGGTATTACAGGAAGCAAGGCAAGACAATATTTTTAAATTTTTGGGCAAAACAATTCCCTTTCGGCTTTGTAAATGCAATGCCGGTTGCCGGTATTGGCCAAACCATACCCTATTGCCTTAAAATGATTGCTAACCTTAACCCGGAATACCCAAAAGCACTAAAACGTTTTTACGATAACCACTATTTACTGAAAATCAAAACATTAATCACCTGTTACATTGCTGTAAAAAGCTTTACTTGATGTTGCACCGGAATTAGCGGTGATTTCAGGAAAATATTGGTAAACCTAACGCCCCCCTTTTTATTCTTTAGCGATTAATAGGATTCTGATACGGTTGGTGGTACAAGGAAGGTATTCAGAACAGATAAGTAATTATTGAGCATCATATAAATTTAGTTTTAATTTCCCTGGTTAGTTGATTTTTTAATACGGTACTGATGATCAGCTGTCTGAAATAAATATTTGTTTTCTCATAATAAAATCTGGCACTGCAAAAAGCATGGTGTTGCCTGTTGAAGAAATTGCAGTAAGGTTTGTTATTTGGTTAATTGAAATCAAAGTAAAGGAATACTGATTTTATTATCTGTTCAATATTTTGTCGATTTGTATCAACTTTACGCCCAGTATGATGACAATACGCCGCTTTAAATGCAGATGGTATGTAAAAACAGCCCTTAGAATATCTTTTTCCTTTAGAACCTGGAATACATAATTATGCTGAGCAACCCGGGAATACCGGGCAAAATGTTTTCTTATAAAAAGCTTTCAAAACCGGCATTTCCGGCTTAGACGGGAGATTAACCTTGCACCTTAACACTCCGCTTCATTCCTTACCAGTGAATATTTCCTGGCAAAACCTGCCTTTTTTTTAAAAATACTTGAGGAAAATAAAAAACTATTTCGACGATCATTTCGTTGATTGATTATATGAGCACTTACACTATTCAAGAACAATTTAACCAGTATCTAGACCTGTTAAATAAGATACACAACCTTGGCCACGATATTGACGCTGCGATTAATGAAGTAGAAATATTGGATATGGAAGCTAAAAGAACAGGATATAAACAACGGCTAAATATGGTTACAAAAAGCCTGATATCATCCCTGAAAAACATGAATGGCAAATATCCCATACATAATTATCTTGGCAATCAGACAACCTATCTATTTATTGAAAACGATAAACTGGCCTTCGAATATCATTAGCATTCTGGCTAATCACATTTATGTACACCGCGGAAACAATCATTAACTTTTCCCTATCCTAAATAATTTTAGCTGCCGCTACCAGTTCTTTTCGCTTGATCTTGAGTCCGTTCATAGGCAGGCAGAGCCTGGAGGGCTTTCGGCCAAAAAATGAGCGATCCTTAAATCTCTATCACTTGTAATCCAATTCAGCAATAAGATTCCGTAGCATCGGCGCATCTATTTGGATTTATTCTTAATAAACTTAACTTTGCAAAAAAATGCCACACGGATCCGACCCCGTGTGGCGATATGGGCGTTAAGCCCTGATACCTTTAACATCAAATTAAAAGTAAATGCAATTTAAGAAAATTTTACGTTTAAGTGTGTGCTGCACCGGAATATTTGCAGCCCATGCCAGCTCTGCTAATGACCTGACAGGAAACTGTATAAATCCTACAGATAGCCTTGTCCAAAGCCGGAATGACGAACAGACCGGACTAGTAAGAGGCAGGATTACCACTGCTGATGGTAGTGTAGCTGCTAATGTAACCGTAGTGCTGAAAGGCACCCGCTTTGGCTCGGTTACCGACGAGGATGGATTATACCAAATCCGCCGTGTTCCGGTTGGCGATTATACGCTTGTAGTTTCGGCAGTTGGCCTTTATCCAAAGGAAAAACAGATACATGTTTCATTCCGTGGTACTGTAATTGCTGACTTTTCTCTAAAAGAAAATCGTTCAGAGTTAGACGAGGTACAGATAAGCACGAATAAGAAAAAATATAAAGTGGATAAAGTGTCTTCTTCGTTACGCTTACAATCTCCCCTGATCGAAGTACCGCAGAACATACAGGTGGTAACCAGTAAGATACTGGCTGATCAACAGGTGTTTGATATTGTTGACGGGGTAACCAGGAATGTGAGCGGAACGGTACGCGTAGGCCATTGGGACGCACAATATGCCAATATTTTTATGCGCGGCACGAGTATTCCCGCCTTCCGGAACGGCATGAACCAAAAAATGCCATGGGGACCACTAGCCGACGATGCGGCAACTATTGATCGTATTGAGTTTGTAAAAGGTCCTTCGGGCTTTATGATGGCCAACGGTGAACCCGGCGGTATTTATAACGTGGTAACCAAAAAGCCTACGGGGCAGAACAACAGTTCGGTAAGTGTAGCCGCCGGAGGTTATAACCTGGGCCGCGCCGCTGTTGACTTAGATGGTAAATTAAGTCGCGACGGCAAATTGTTGTTTCGCCTCAATGTAGCTGCACAAACTAAAGACAGCTATAACAAATACAATTACACGGATAAATACGTTATTGCGCCAGTAATTAGCTACCAGGTAGACAGCAATACATTAATCACCGCCGAATATACTACCCAGCATGTAGAGGCGCAGGCACTGGGCTCTTATGGCTTCTCGCCAAAAGGCTTCGGAGATACAGATCCCAGTTTCTTTCTGGGCGATCCGGCACTTGACCCGGCAAAGCTGTATGACCACAATGCCACGCTTTATGTGAGCCACCGTTTAAATAATAACTGGAAGATTAATGCCCAGGCTGCTTATCTCCGTTATGGTTTAGATGGGGGTACACCGTGGCCTTCAACCATTGCACCAAATGGCGATATGAAACGTTACCTCAATATCAGTGAGGAATTGGCCATTAACAAAAACATACAGGTTAGCCTGATGGGCGATGTTGCTACAGGATCGGTTGTACACCGTATTTTAGGTGGACTTGATATGGGTAACCTGAAAACATGGGGTGATTTTTCGAGCGTGCAACAGCCTGACCTTAAGCTGGCAAACAATGCTGTATTTAATATCTACAATCCGGTTTATGGTATTCCTTTTGCCAATATTCCTGTCTTCGACCGGTCGCGAAGCATTCAGAACCGTTCAGGATCAAATGTATATGCCACCAACCTGACCTATACCGGCGCTTACCTGCAGGATGAACTTCGCATGCTGGATGGACGTGTGCGTTTAACTTTAGCCGGTCGTTTCACACATGCGGTAACGGTGGGCAAAACCAATCTTACACAAATATCTGACAATGTTTTCAGTCCGAGGGCTGGTTTGAGTGTAACCCTGGCGAAAGACTTCAGCGCCTATACACTTTACGATCAGAGCTTTCTTCCTGTTGCGGGTCAGGACTATGCAGGAGAACCTTTCAAGCCGATCCGCGGAAATAACATCGAGCTGGGTTTGAAAAAGGATTTCTTTGACGGAAGATGGAACGTTACGGCTGCCGCTTTCCGCATCAAGAAGAAAAATGTATTAACCGCCGACCTGGATCCGGCTCACCTGGCTGCAAATCCAAATGCCCAGATCCAGTTGGGTGGGGTTATCTCAAAAGGTATTGAACTGGATATAAACGGTGAAATTACAAGTGGATTGAACCTGGTCTTAAATTATGCGCTTACGGATGCTACAGTAAGTGAGGATGCCAAACCAGAATTGGTAGGCAGGCACACCCCTAACTCTGCTAAGCACATTACCAATGGCTGGTTATCTTACCGCTACCAGAAACAAGGTGCCTTATTTAATGGTTTTGGATTGAGTGCGGGTTACCAGATTCAACTGGACCGCTATGCGGGATCAACTTCCGTTCCATTGATGTTACCTTCATACTACCGTTTTGACGCAGGCGTTTCTTATGAAAAAGGTAAAATAACCGTCGCAGCAGTAGTTAACAACCTATTGGACCGCAGGTTGCTGACGCAGGGATCATATACCAAGCTGGCAACTGAAACTGCAACGTCTGTTTCGTACTATACTTATATCTATGAGGTTCCGCGCAATGCACGGTTGAGCATTACCTACAGGTTTAAATAAACATAGCTGAACGGTAAAACAGATACAATGACGAAGAATTAAAATCCAGGCCATGATAAGAGTTTAAAGATGAAATGGGAAATGAGATGCATCTTTTAAACGGATAAACCTCAGCATTCAGAACGTATTTGGTTTTTATGCCCTTTTGTTCCTGGCGGCTATAGTCCTGACGCGAATGGTATAAATGCAATGGACATGGCTTGTGAGGGATATATTTAGATTAGCTGCTAGAAGATCAAGATTCCCCAAACACTTGATACCTTTTAGTGGTTATCTAAACAAATTTACTTTACATAACAAGCAACGACAGGGAAATGGAAAATTTTAGAATCAATACAGAAGAAGGGGATTTCGTGGTCGAGCCTCAGGAAAATGGCACGTACAGGATACTTCGGGACGAAGAAAAAATCGGGGTGGTTTATGCAGAACCAAACGATGATATGGTACAATGGAGAACAATGGACGAGCTGGACGATCAGCTTGTTTTGATAATCGGAGAGGCAATTACAGCCCATAATAAAAATGACGAATCATAAATGTAAGTCTTCGCTGGCTTACTGCTGATCATAGTCCCATAAAGATGCCGCTAATTGCGGCATCTTTTTTTTATTCGATACAAAACTTCGGATGAAGAGACCGGGCTATATTGGCGGCAAATGGAAACCGATAGTACTGAGCCGGATATTGACCGGGGTAAAGGTTCGTTTCGGAAAGCTGGCTGTTCATCAATATATTATTTATTTGCAGCAGTGGATACGAAAATGCTTGGCGGGAATATCTTTCTTAAAAAAAATAAAAACCGAGCAACGTTTTTGATGGTTGTTTTAATAAATGATTACCTATGAACATTGGCATAATTGCACATCTTAAACATCCTATCAAAAAACCCTTCATGGGCGGCCTCGAAGCTTTTACCTATGAAATTACCCGCCGGCTGATAGACAAAGGCCATCAGGTAACACTATATGCAAGCGAACAATCTGACCCGGGGCTTAATGTCCACGTAATTCTAAGTGATATAGATTACGACCGGGAAACCTTTAGCAGGTTCCGCTCACATGAACTGAGCGAAGATTTTATCTCTACACACCATGCCTACCTGGAGCTCATGCAGGATATTGATGGCAAGGGGCACGATGTGCTGTTCAATAACAGCCTGAACTATGTTCCGGTAACAATGGCTACACTAATCGGAACACCAATGGTAACCGTTCTGCATACCCCTCCGATCTTTGAGATGAAAAGGGCAATGTCACATGAACGCAAAAGTGGCAAAATTCGGTACGTTAGTGTTTCAAATTCCAATGCAGTTGCCTGGCAGCCTTACCTTAACTCCTGCGAAGTTGTAACCAACGGTGTTGATATGGATGCCTGGAAATACATCGGGCAGCCATCTGGGAGGTATGTTATCTGGTTCGGGCGTATCCATCCTGACAAAGGTACCCATCTGGCCATACAGGCAGCGAGAATTGCAGGTTTCAGGATCAAAATTGCCGGCAGCATTGCAGATCATCACTATTTTCAGACCTATGTTGAACCTCTGCTGGAGGGTGATGTCGATCTTTTGGGAAACTGTCAGCATGAAGAGCTGAATGACTTGATCGGCAATGCATTATGTTCTGTTATCACCCCCTGTTGGGAAGAACCCTTCGGTTTGGTAGTCGCCGAAAGCCTGGCCTGCGGAACCCCGGTTGCCGGAATAGCAAAAGGTGCGCTTCCTTACATTATCAACAGCAAAACCGGATGCCTTACCAGTAGCTGCAACCCCGCAGAACTGGCAGATTGTATTACTGGTGCGATAAAGCTAAACAGGGAAGATTGCAGGCAACATGCCGAGAAAACACTCAATATCAAACGCATGGCAGATGCATATGAGCGGATATTGATGGATACTATTGAACAGCCCGGAAATGTCCCAGCCTTATAATATAGCTTTTTATGTCCATCATCACGGATCAGGACACATCATGCGCACCCTGGCCATAGCAAAGTCGTTGTCGGATACTTCCATTACCCTCATCGGAAGTAACCTGGGATCTTATACCCAAATAATCCCAGAGGATTACAGCATAATCACCCTGCCGATGGATACCCCTGAAAAGGCTGACCTTTACTTTAGCGACAGGAAACCAAATGGCATTCATTATTCTCCTTTAAATATTGAGGGACAACGCAAAAGGGTGGAAGTAATGACCCGATTTTTTGTTTCAGCATTTCCTTTACTACTGGTAGTGGATGTATCTGCTGAGGCTGCAATGCTCGCCAGCCTGTGCGGGATCCCTTATATCGCTGTTAAACAACATGGCAAACGTGATGACCTTCCACATCTGCACGCCTATGGTAATGCATCAGGAATACTGGCTCCCTATCCGGAAATAATGAAGAGCAATGATCCTGACTGGGTTTTAGAAAAAACTTTTCACGCTGGTGGCATTGCCCGCTTTGAGCCTCAAAAAGACCATTGCGACCGCGAAGGGAAAAAAGTCGCGGTTATTATCGGGAAGGGCGGTACGAGCCTCACTGCGCAGGTTATCGCACATCTGGCAGAACAATGCCCGCAATGGCATTTTCAGGTACTTGGAGAAACTGGTACTATGGTTAGCAACTATCCGAACATCAGCTTTATGGGCAACCTCTCCAAACCCGGACTTATAATGGAAAACTGCAATATCATCATCGGCAATGCAGGGCACAATACGGTAATGGAGGTAGCAGCACTGGGCAAAAGATTTATTGTGGTACCCGAAGAACGCCCTTTTGATGAGCAGGTGGAAAAAGCCCGCATTTTAGCAGCACTAAACCTAGCATCCATAGTACATCCCGAAGAGCTGTTTGAGGTACGCTGGAACACACTTCTTGAGAATATTTTAGCACAGGAACCCGACTGGACAGGGATAGTGTCAGACACTGCCACAGCTAAAGCCGCAGATTACCTGAAAAAGATCTATGATAACAATTTCAGCAGGTCAACTACGTTTTAAAACCGCAGAAATTTCATCCTTGCCTGGTAACCTCAAAATCTGCAGTTGTCCTCCCTGCCAGGCCGTATAACCCATTGCGCAGAATTTCTCCAGCCAGCCTTCCATGGGCCATACCCCCCATTTCTCATTAAAAATGGCTGCATTTTTAACAATTGCCTCAAGGTGATTGATCGGAGGGTCATAACTTTGATGGTATTGGTGGTAGGCCATAGCATCAATGGTAACAAGGTCTACCCCTTTCTGCCTGGCTGAAAAACTGAAATCGGTATCCTCTGCCCCATATCCGCAGAAAGTTTCATCGAAGCCGCCGATTTGTGCATAGACTGACTTTGAACAGCCAAAATTTAAAGACCAGAACAAATGATACGGGTATTGGTCTACGCTCGCTCTTACAGGGTCGGCAGTACCAGACAGGGCCATTAACTGCAATAAATCGGGCTTATCCATAACCCAATGCGGGAGATAGCTCACCCTTCCAGAATAAAGACAGTTCTTTTGATAAAGTGCTTCTTGATAAACCTCCAAAAAATCCTCCGCCGGGATACAGTCTGCGTCAAGGAATACCAGCTGATCAGATAAAGCTTTTTGCGCTGCACAATTACGCGCATGGGCTAATGGCAACGCTTCGACAGAAGAAAGCACATATTCCCTGACCGGGAAAGGATAGCCTGATAAACCATAAATCTGTTCATTCATGTGGATAATCACCACTTCAGAAGGAAACCTGTTGCCTTTACACAATCCGGCCAACATATTAATTATAGCAGGTTTCCGATTCTTTACCAGGGTGAGAAGGGATATGTTCATAATCAGCTAACCGTTAAATGAAAAGATTGTTTGGCTACCGTGCACATCTAAGCCTTTTTCCGCGGTAATGCCGGGCCATCAACGTCCGGGGTTGGCTAGGTGGAGGTGCTTCATTACTATTGAAGATGAATCGGGCGTAGCAATCTGGTGGTTTTTCAGCAGCTTTTTAACAATATAGAAAAGAAATTTTAGTTATAAGGCTACTGATGTAAAAGCTTAACTGTTCCATTACCGGTTCACCTCTTCCCAGCCAAATGTTTCTCTCTTATCTACCAGCGGACTGGCTTCCAGCAAAAAGTCATCAGAAAAATCATGGTTAAACACTTGAAATTTTACTGCCCACTCATCTTTAAGCAAGCCTGGTACAAACCTTGAAAATATCCGCTCAAAACTTTTAAAGCTGATTCCCTCTTTGCAGATAACCAAATATGCTTCATCAGATTTTAATACGACTTTTTCGACCAGGTTTGGCCAACGCGAACAGATTTGCTCAGGCAGGCTATTGAAATATTGATTATTAATGTGACATATAAGACCGTTAAAAAGTTCTGTCCTGAGTTCATCGCCGCTCAGTTGCCTCCAGGTGCCCTGTAGCTTTTCCAAACTACCGAGCAGTTCTCCATCCAGCACAATCCTCCAGGGCTCTCCTGATCCAAACTGGATTAGCTGATAAACCTCCACTGCCCCATTTTCCCCATCAAAAAAATATTCCAGCTCAATCATAATAAGGATGTTGTATCAATTTCAAAAATCAAAGGTAATCATTTTTACTAAATAAATTAGCATTTTCAGCATTAACTCATGATATACATGATGCCAAAGGCGCTTTAAAAACCCATTCAGTTTCCCTCATAAATAGCGATTTCAACCTTAGTTCCACACCTAACCGGCGGCTTAAAGGGTATAGCAGCTTAAAATTGGAAAATCCAGTTCTCAACAATGAAACTCAGTAAACTTATTAGTGGCTTATTTTTTACTAATCTGTTTCCGATGGGTCTGTCCCCATTCCGAAAGCACGGTGATTATAGGCTGCACAGACATGCCATAATCGGTTAGGGAGTAGCTCACAGTGATGGGCCGGTTACTGATTACGCTCCTGCTGATAAGCAGGTTGGTCTCCATCTCTTTGAGCTCCCTGCTGAGTACCTTTCCAGAAATACCTTTCACATCGCGCATAATATCTGAATACCTTCTTGGGCCAAACAATAAACAGGTGATAATGGTGATCTTCCATTTGCCATTTAACACATCAATCGCATCATGTACAGCCATAATGGCCATTTTACAATCGTGGCTTGGTTCTTTCGTAATCTTCTTCATGGTTACCTGTTTGTCACCGTTACTTTTTGTCATATAGTGACAAAAATAAACTAATTATTGCAATTTTGCTGCACAGATTAAAAACGACAATAATGAATACAATAGAAAGCTTAAAGTGGCGCTATGCCACCAAAAAATTCAGAGACCGCAAGGTTCCGGCTGAAGCCATAGACAAAATCCTGGAATCTATCAATCTATCTGCATCGTCCACCGGATTGCAGCCTTACCGGATTATAGTAGTTGAAAATCCTTCCCTTAAGGATGCCCTGGCTGAGGGATCCTTTAATACGCAAATTGCTACATGTTCCCACCTGCTTGTTTTTGCTGCATTTACAAAAATCACGATTGAACAGCTCGATGCTTATATGCAGCAGATTGCATTGCAAAGAGAAATTCCAGTGGAAGCCCTTGCGGAATTCAAGACCGCACTCATTGGCGGGATTCTTTCCAGACGGGATGAGGAAAATGCGGCCTGGGCAGCAAGACAGGCTTACATCGCCTTGGGGACAGCGTTAATCTCCGCAGCAGAGCTGAAGATTGATTCTACACCAATGGAAGGGTTTGATGCAGAAAAATTTGATTCATTGCTTAACCTGAAGTCTCAAGGGCTGACCAGTGTAGTTACCTTAGCACTTGGATACCGGGATGAGGAACACGATGTCTATGCTGCCTTAAAAAAGGTGAGATTGCCGATAAACGAACTGGTTAGTTTTGTTAAATAGCGCACTTCGCCCAAAAAAAACCAAATCCGGCTTTAGTTAATGATATCGAGTATTAAAAAGTCAAATTTAATTCAGATGTCTTCACTTTTGCTTTAGATCTAAGATTTCACTTAGCAATAGAAAAATTAAAACATAGGTTGGGTATTCGCCACAACCTATGTTTTCACCAAACTAAAATCAGCTTATAGAGAATCTCATTAAAGCTGGTTATGACCGGTCCTCACCGGGTATTTTTTCCGCTTATGATAAGCGGAAATATTTTAATCATCGAATGTGATTTTACCTGCTATCACTTTCAGTTTTATATAGAAGTTCCGGAAACACAAAGAGCAGTAGTTAATTCCCACTTATATCTGGCAACAAGAGCGGTTCATAAATTAGCCGGCCAAAACTGATCCGGCTAATCCGTCTTATTTTCTTTCGTTAAATACGCCTAGTTCAGCAATCGCTGGTGGGCTGTCGAAGTCGGTAATGGTTACTTTTATTTTTTCGCACCAGATGCGTCCGAACCTAAAAATATTCACCCTTTTCTCACCCTCATGTTTTGCAGTTAAAGCATTCCATTTACCATTCGCATAGTATTGTAAGCTGTATGTGGCTTTTTTGTTATTTCCTGCCGTTAGCACCACCATATTACAAGGAACAGCTTTTTCGAAGTTTAACTCATACCATGGCGATTTTACAGTAGGATTAGACGACCAGCTGGAACCAAAATCATCATCATTGGCAAAATCCATGATATTCATATCATCACTCCAGCTACTGTTGCTTTTTACATGCTTGGCGATGTTACTCGAAATAATTGGTGCAGCGTAAGCCGGAATACGTGGAAGATTTGCAGGTTTTTTATAGATCTTCCCCATTTCTTTAAGTGCTGCTAACGCGTTATCATCAATCAGGCCATTTTTGCCCGGTGCCACATTCAATATAAAATTGCAGTAGGCACTATTATAAGGAATGATGAACTTATTCACCAATTCGGGTACATTTTTTACAGGTGTAGTAGGGAAAGACGTTTTCCAGAACCAGTTGGCCTGCAAAGGCAAACAGGCAAGCGCCGGAAGTTTGTTGTTTTCTTTAGAAATAAACTGGCCGGCGCCTTGTTCATATGATTTGATGTCGGTATAAAAAAGTGCTTGTGTAGGGTATTTGGCCGCATTCAGATCCATTACCAAACAGTTAGGCTGTAATGATTTGATTAAATAGTAAATATCTTCAAAAGGTACCTGATCGTAAGAAATCCTAGACCATGGTGCATCCCATCCATCAATAATCAGGGCGGTGATTTCGCCATAATTGGTGAGGAGCTCAGTAATCTGATCTTTGATCATTTTAACATTCGCCGGGGTAATCTGGTTCGGGCGGATGCCGTGATGGGTATCTAATATAGAATAATACAACATGACTTTTAATCCGTTTTTACGGAAGGCATCTGCATATTCCTTTACCACATCGCGTTTCAGCGGGGTATTCATTACATTATAGGCTGTGGTTTTGGTGTTCCAGATCGGAAATCCACTGTGGTGTTTCGTGGTCAAACAGCCATAAGTCATATTTGCAGATTTTGCAGCTTTCGCCCATTGATCAGCATCGAGTTTAGGCGACTGGAAAAGGGAAAGATCGGCATCAGGATCAGACCAGTCCTGATCCATAAAAGTAGGCATCCCATAGTGGATAAACATGCCCAATCCAAGGTCAACAAAATCTTGCTGAAGTTCAGGTAAAGGTTTATTGGCCGATTTCTGCTGGGCCATTGCCGGGTAAATGAATGTCGATCCCGAAACGATAAGTAATAATGATAAAATCCTTTTAAAGGTCATTTCTCTTTTTTTTGGTTTTTGTATTTGTGTTAGCTGTATTTAAAAATGAATTGATGTACAGATATTTAGCTATTCCAATTGATCGGCTAAAATCTGGTTAATGAATACGATCACGCTTTCATTATCCAAAGCTACGCTTCACACCAACGAAATTTGTCGAACGAAACCGTAACAGAAACCTAACGAAAGCTTAACGTTATGGTATTTATGGAATAATACGTCTATTTTTAAGGGATAAAATGAAAGATCGTATATATAAGTCCGTTGTGCTGGTCAGTTTTCTGATTTTACTCCTGGTACAGCTCAGATTAACCTATAATTCGTATGTGCTCAGAGACAGGGATTATAGTTTAAAGGAAAAAACACTGATCAACGATGAATATGGACGCAGTATATCAGAAGATAAAGTGTACAGTGGCGGTGGAAAAATCATCGATTCGATCCTCTCCAGTAATATGCCGGCGCTTAAACAGGCTTACCTGAGCAACCGGAAAGAATTTGTTAGATTGTCGGAAAGGGTGAGCGACACTCTGTTAAAAGATCTCCAAAAGAAAAGCACCATGGACAGTGTTTTCCGGTCGATTGTAAAAAGAAATGGTTTGGATAGCAATTTGCAGTACCTCCTCACTTTCCAGCAGATCGAAATCAACTTTGATACCAAAATCGGGAATATCACTATATTCGATAACCATAGTCATACCGGTTTTAAATCTAACCAAATAACCCCTTACGGTGTGATTATTGATGGTACCCTTGCCGATCCAAGCCTTCAGAACCGTGTAACCAATCTTTCGGTTAGTGGCAAACTGGTTTACGATTATAGAATTACCTTCAATCTTTTTGTTGATCCTCCCGGACGTACCTTGAAAGTGGCCTATCAAATGCTGCCAACATTTTCGCTGGTTGCGCTGTGCATTATCATTATCGTGGGCATTAATTATTATACCTACATCAGCTGGATGCGACAGAAAAAGGAAACGGATGTTAAATCTGACTTCCTGAATAGCATCAAACACGAATTTAACACCCCCATTACCACCATATTGGTGGCCAGTAAAAGCCTGCATGAGGAGGAGGTACTTAATGACAGGATGCGTGTAAATGCACTCGTCAACATTGTAGAACGACAGGCCCGAAGACTTCATTCCCATATTAACCAGATGCTGGAGATTTCTGAAATCAATAACAACATCAATTTAGAGGAAACCGACCTCAATTATGAAGTGCTTACCCTGGTTAACGATTATAAAATAAAACTTCAGGCACCCGACAGCCTTACCTTTGATCCTCATGGTTCGGAAATCCTGATCATGATGGATCCTTTTGTATTTACTACCATGTTGCAAAATATGCTGGATAACGCCTTTAAACATAACCATAGCGATGTAAAAATGACCGTGCTTTTTATTACAGCACATAATAGCGGTTACATCCTCCACATTAAAGACAATGGAAAGGGAATTGATGATACCGTAAAAGAAAAAATATTTGATAAATTCTTCCGTGCGGGCAAGGATAGTACCATTTCGGGCCTGGGACTTGGGCTTTATTATGTTAAACAATGCCTGGATATTCACGGCTGGGAAATCAGCGTGAGAACAGAACCGGGAAAAGGAACCGAATTTCTGGTACATATCCCTTCAGGGCAAACAGTGAACAGTGCAAATCATTAATCTACAGCATTATGCTTTATGATATCGTAATCATTGAAGATGAACTCGACCTGGGCAACGTCATTTCAGAATACCTGAAATTGAGGGGCTTTAGCGTATTGTGGTTTAAAACGGCCACAGAGGCACTGGATTATTATGGCGCAAACCAACTCGATAACAAACTGGTTATTGTTGATGTACAGCTGCCAGACAGGAATGGTTTCGAGCTGGCTGCGGAAATGGTAAAAATAAACGCAAACCAGCCATTTTTCTTTCTTACCGCACACAATGAAAAACAGGACCGGCTTCGGGGCCTTAAGCTTGGTGCGATAGATTATATATCCAAACCATTCGAAATCGAAGAACTGGTTTTACGGATCGGGAATATCATTAATAAGTTTTCCGGTAAACCCAAAATGGAATCACTTCCGAAGCCAGACCATATCTCTATTGGCGACATCAGTTATCAAAAAGACCAGTTATTGGTGCTAATGCCCGAGGGTAAAGAAATTTCGCTCACGGTACGGGAATCGGAAGTGTTAGACTGTTTGGCTGGCAATATCAATCAGGTGGTTAAAAAGAAAGATATTCTTTTAGCGCTTTGGGGAAACGACGATTATTTCAACGGAAAAAGCCTTGAAGTTTTTATTTCAAGGCTTCGCAGGCTTTTTAAAGCCTCTGAGCGGGTAAGTATCGAAAATGTTTATGGTTTGGGCTATATTTTAAAGGTAAAATAAGTAGTAATTATTAAACAGGCATTAATGGTCAGTTTGCACATGATCCTGATCGATATAATCCTGTAAAGAGGCCACTTACTTATTTTCTACTCTGCTGTGCGCAAAAACATCCAAGGTCCTGAAGCATAAAAACGATTGTAAATTTCTGTAAAGGCCAGTTCATCACCTTTAGTTAACAAAAATGCCAATTCGCTGTCAGAATATGAACTGTAAATACACATAGAGATAACACAAAGATAATATAAATACAATCGGTTTCATTGACATAATTGGCTATAGGTAAATACACTATAGCAATATCAATAAAAATCCTCTACATTATTTTCTTTGAAATCCTGCGGGCTGCGGCAAGAATAATTTCAGCTAGTCATCAGCACCGGAATAATTAGGATCGCCTGATTTGAGTACCAATATTGCTGAAATTGAAATAACCTGTAACGCCCCTCAATTTTATACCGGGCAGATATTATTTTGAATTTATTCGGTTCAAACTTTTCAATGAACTTCTAAAGATCTACTGGGAATTGTTTTTTCTTGCTCATATATATGATCCATTTTACAGCCTGATTGTTTTATTTTATACAACTTAAGCCCATAAACTGATCTGTTTTATTTTTTTTAAACTTTTATGTTCAATATTTTTTGATCAGCAAGTGTTTTTCAGCAAATTTGATAAATCGTTTTACTAATTAAATAATGGTTGATTATCAATACCAGAAACCATCAGGCTTAACCTGTCCTGCGAAAATCCCGATCATGAAAAAATACATTTACATTTTAATCTGCCTAATTTTTACACTTGCATTTGACCGCAATTTTGGGTTTGCACAGATCAATAAAAAACCTGTAGACTACGTTAATCCCTACATTGGCAACATCAGCCATTTGCTGGTGCCAACCTACCCCACCGTTCACCTGCCAAACAGTTTGCTGAGGGTTTACCCGGAGCGTGATAATTTTACGGCAAATACCATAAGCGGCCTGCCTGTGGTGGTTACCAGTCACCGCGGAAGTTCGGCTTTTAACCTCAGTCCTTTTCAGGGCGACCTGAAGAAAATAAAAAGTACCCTACGTTATGGCTACGACAATGAAGTGGTTAAACCCTATTATTATGAGGTAGACCTGGATGATTATGGTATAAACGTGCAGTTTGCCCCGTCGCACCAATCGGGCATTTATGCGCTAAATTTTTCAGCTACAAACCTTCCTGCCTATCTTGTTATAAATACCGGTGATGGAGAGCTCAAAGCAGATCGGAATGTGGTAAGTGGATTTCAGAAACTGGATAATAACACCAAAGTGTACCTCTACCTGGAAACTGACCTTGCACCAACCGGATCGGGCACCCATAAGGGTGATAAAATTGATTTTAAGGAGCAATATACCAATGGACGCAATGCTTATCTGGTTTTAAAATATCCTGAAAAAACCAAACAGATCAAAGCCCGCTACGGGATATCTTTCATCAGTGTAGAACAGGCCAAAAAGAATCTTAGCCGGGAAATTAAAGATTATAACCTTGATCAGGTAGCGCAAACGGGAAAAAACATCTGGAATGCAACGCTCGGAAAAATTGCGGTGGAGGGAACAGATGAAACGGCCAAGACCATTTTTTACACCTCGCTATACCGCACCTACGAACGTATGATCTGTTTATCTGAAGATGGAAAATATTTTAGTGCATTTGATGGAAAGGTGCATGATGATAGCGGTGTGCCGTTTTTTACTGACGACTGGATTTGGGACACCTACAGGGCAACACATCCGCTGCGCGTGATTATCGAACCAAAAATGGAAGGCGATATGATTAATTCTTACCTCCGCATGGCGCAACAGATGGACGATCACTGGATGCCAACTTTCCCCGAAGTTACCGGAGACAGCCGCAGGATGAACAGTAACCATGGAGTTGCAACCATCATTGACGCCTATAATAAAGGGCTGCGAACTTTTAACCTGGCGGATGCTTATCAATATTGTAAAGCAGGTATTACCGAAAAAACCCTTTCACCATGGTCATCAAAAAAAGCCGGGGTACTGGATCAGTTTTTTAAAGATAAGGGATATTTTCCCGCCCTGCCTGCAGGCGAAAAAGAAACCGCACCCGAAGTACATGGCTTTGAAAAGCGGCAGCCTATAGCGGTAACATTGGGTACAGTGTACGATGAATGGTGTTTGGGTAATATTGCAAAGCAACTGGGAAAAACCGGGGATGCAGATTATTTTTTAGATAAAAGCAAGAGTTATCATACTGTTTTTAACCCCGATACCCGTTTTTTTCATCCAAAAGATGCAAATGGTAAATTTATTGAAAATTTAGATTACCGGTTTTCAGGCGGACTTGGTGCCCGTGAAACTTACGATGAAAACAACGGCTGGCTTTACCGCTGGGATGTGCTGCACAACCTGGGTGATTTGGTAGAAATGATGGGAGGCAAACAGGCTTTTGTTGATGAACTGGAAAAAATGTATAATACCCCGCTCGGAAAAAGCAGATTCGATTTTTATTATCAGCTACCAGATCATACGGGTAATGTTGGTCAGTTTTCTATGGGAAATGAACCGGCAATGCATATTCCGTACCTGTACAATTATGCGGGCCAGCCCTGGCGCACACAAAAAAGAGTACGCAGTTTATTAACCCAGTGGTTCCGGAATGATTTAATGGGCATTCCCGGAGATGAAGATGGTGGTGGCTTAACCTCTTTCGTCGTATTTTCTCAAATGGGTTTTTATCCCATCACACCTGGCCTGCCAATGTATGTAATCGGGAGTCCAGCATTTGCCAAGGTAAAACTCGATCTGGGCAATGGTAAAAAATTCGAAGTGGCCTGTGCAAATTATTCTCCGGAAAACAAATACATTCAGTCGGCAAAATTAAATGGAGTGGTATGGAACAAATCCTGGTTTAGCCATGCAGATTTAATAAAAGGTGGAAAACTGGAACTGGTAATGGGAAAACGCCCTAATAAACTTTGGGCCTCTGATGACAGCGCTATTCCCCCTTCATTTAACATGCCCGCAAAATAGGTTGTTCATTTGAAAGGCTTCGTTTTCTGAGCAATACTTAAACTGACACAAATGAAAAGCTTAAGGTATAACATGCTTACTGCGAAATTCATCGAAAAGATCGTAGAACATCGTTTCAGTATTAATAAATTCATGAAAGCCAAGTAGCCTTGCTTTGGTTCCATCAGCAAAAAAGTCATAATCCCAGGAGAACACAAAATCACCGAATGCCCAGCCCGAAAGCTGATCATAACTATGTTTTTCTAAGTTATATTTTTGCTGAACTGTTTGCCAAAAACCGGATTTGTCTGCCATAACGCTTTGCAATGGCATTTGCAGTGGTGGTGCAACTTCCATTTTAAAATAGGCTGCTATCTTCGGCCACATTTCATTCCACCGGAACAAATCGCCATTGGTTATATTAAAAGCCTGGTTTGCACACTCAGGCGATGTTGCTGCCCAAACAGTAGCCTTTGCCAGTAAGCCGGCATCCGTAATTTCCAACAGCGTATCGTATGCTCCGGCTTTGCCCGGAAAACGTAAGGGCAATCCAAGTTCTTTAGATATCGAAGCATACATTGCAATAACAAGCGCAAGGTTCATAGGATTGCCTATAGCTGTTCCCCCGACAACAGATGGTCTGATAGCAGACCAAGTCCACGGTTTGCCTATTTGTTTTTTTTCAAGATATTGCTGCTGGTCCACATTAAATTCCGGGGGCATGTGACCTGCATCACTTTCTTTTGCGGGTGTTTTAAATGGTCCTAAATGCGCACCATAAACTTTATATCCCTGCATCAGGCTAATGTGCCGAAGTCCCGCTGCCACAGGTTCGATAGCTTCTAAAACATTAACAAGCATGGCCAGGTTAGGCGGCACTAACTCCGCCCATGTTGGCCTGTCCTGATAAGCAGCATAAAAAATATGGGTTATGTCTTTCAGACCAGATAATTTGGAGTGGCAACTGTCAATATCCAATAAATCTACCGAAATATGCTTAAGATTAGTGGCATCAATACCACCTTTTCGCGAAAGCCCGGTTACATTCCAGTTACCAAGCGACAGTAAATGATTGATAAGGTTAGTTCCTATAACTCCGTTTGCACCTACTACGAGTGCCTTATATGTGGTATTCATTTTTTATTTTTATTTAGTACACTAATAGTTTTTAATCAATAAGCAGCATTTTTGCTTTAACAGGAAGAACGCAGTATTAATGAATTTTTTGAAGCATTGCTCTTCCAGAGGAGCGCGATATTGGCTTTCCACTGGCCTCAAATTGTAGGGAGACAGAGATGGCTGAGCATGCATTACCAGGCCAAAATTTGGTATTGTCTGATCATCTTTATATGGTTTAATGCCCTTAGACAATCCTGAAAAAGGATTCAAAGCCATTGCCACGCCTGCTAAAGAATCTGTTGCTATAAATTTTCTCCTATTCATGCTTTTAATTGTTAATACTATGCAAAATTGGGATAAACTAAGGCTAAGAATTGGTAAAAATCCGATACAATTTTGTATCTTTCCGTTATGAAGCGTTACCGTCAATTCCAACCAATAGCGATTTCTGACTTTGAAACAGACCGTTGGGAACACCCTGCGCATAATCACAACCATTACGAACTTATATACATTAAGAAAGGCAACGGCAAGCATTATATTCACGATTGTGCAAATGACTACAGCCAAGGAACGCTCTATCTTTTAGGCCCCGAGGATGACCATTATTTTGAAATAGAAAAATGTACAAGATTTGTTTATATAAAATTTACTGACCCCTATATATACGCCGCTTCAATTGGCAGTGCTTCCCATTTGCAAAATCTGGAATATCTTATTAAAAGCAGGGATACTCATTTATCTGGATTTGCTTTAAAACCTGGGGATCTGCATACGGTAGATAAAATTATTGATGTTATCGTGTCGCTAAAGGATGAGATTTTTAGCAATGAAGAACTGCTTTGGCTTCAAATATTATCTATTGCGTCTATAATGCAGCGCAATATGCCTGAGCTTAAAAACACAGGTGGGCAGAGTAAGGATATGCAGGCCATGTTCTGCTATATACATAAGTATATTTATACACCCGACAAACTAAAAGCGACCTTAATGGCTGCTCATTTTAATATCTCAACTGATTATATAGGTCCGTACTTTAAAAGGAATGCCGGTATAACGTTAAGGGATTATATTAAATTATACCGAAAAAGTGTTGTGGAGCAACGAATGGCGAGCGGTCGTTACAGCCTAAAAGAGATCGCTGCTGAATTTGGGCTGACAGACGAAAGTCATGTTGCTAAAGTTCTCAAATAGAATGGATGCCGTTTAATTCTATATCAGCTAAACAGGCTAATAAATCTATCTATGTTATTATACGTATTATCAGCGAATAACAATAATTCTTATATTATTTTTGATTTAAGTGTCTGGGGGGTTACTCTTATAATTCTTTTTACCAGGTATGGTAAATTCCCTTGTGAATTTGCCCTCACGAGCAACAAAAACGCGAAAAATAGTATCAAACCTCCAAGAGATTGGAAGAAAACATCGACACAATTCATTAAAAATTAATTAATTAATTAACTGTCTTTACTTTTCGAAAATTGTGGTAAGTTTAGGGGATTACTTGCCGATACAGAAAATAGAAATAATTGATAATCAGTAATTTAAACCAAAAAAGTATCAAACAAAAACAGGGTGATTTTCTTGTTGCCGAATTGTACAACAATGGTAAAAATTTCCTTTGAGAAAACAAAATTTAAGGGACAAAAACCTTATCTTTTTTGAAACCATAATTTTTCAGTTACGTTATTGTCCGGTCATAAATTAGGTACTGGGATCAAGAATCCGCCTAAAGGTCAGGTTGATTCTGGCATTCATATGGGTTTTGGATTTGGCGAAATTTATGAACTGTTTTTGGATTATCTGGAGAAGGGGGGATTTGTCAGGGCAGATATGAGCCAGAAAGACCTACAGATGGGTTACACCCGGGCAAGGCGATATGCCAACTATAAAGGAGGCAAAAAATATGATAAGGATAAGGATTACTAGGTTCTGGAACATGGGACGGGAAGTGAGGAAAAGGCAGCCGCCGCACAGGTATTTTATGGCTACTGGAAGAAAGCGGAAGCCCTTGCAGCATATGCAAGGGCTAAAAAGGCTTGGAAACTCAAGTATGGATAGCGAATCAATCCGAATTACACTCCTTCAGCTTCGCCATCAATCTGGTCTGCTTCTTCGCTCAGCGCTATGATTTCATGGAGCATAAAGGCGCCTACGAGAGAGAGTGCATAATCGCGGTCGATCGGAAGTTTATCTATGGTCAAAACGGCCTCACTGAGGTATTTTTCCGGGTTCCATAGCTTGCGCATGAGTTCAGGCTTTTCGACTTCTAACCAGTCCAGATCATATTCAAAAGCGGCGTTGGCAGTTTTGATAAATTCCTGCTGATCAGCTTCGCTCAAAGGCAAGGATGTTATTTGGACGCCGGCTTTCTTTTTCTTTAATCTTTTCTTTGGATTAGGGGCAACCGCTTCATCAGATACGATTTTTATCCCTTTTATGCGGTAGTCGTAGCCATAACTTTGATGGCCTTCCTCGTTGGCATAAACCAGATTAAACACTTCCAGTCTACCTTCGTCAGTGAACTCTATATCGTGCTCATTTTCGATATCCAACAGGTAATATTCCCATTCCTCAATGCAGAGTTTGTGCATGTTGTCAAAGAGGAGTCTGGCGAGTTCGAGTTCCGCTGTGGAAGCATGGATAAGCTCATCCCATTTTTTAAATCCCCCTAGCCTGGTAATGATATGTAGGGCGTTCATTCGGCTGAAAGACTCTTCATTGATGTCGAAGTCGTTCAATAATGCCTCTACATCGAAAAATCTCGGCGAATAATTGTAGGTGTCACATTCCAGCTCGGGATCGAAATAGGGTTTTTGGGTTTTGAAATCTTTGTGCAGGTTTTTTGCCTGGCTTTTGAAATACTCAATAGTTGTCATAAAACATAACCTTTAGGCCTGTCTCATTATCCTGAAAGTTTTTTTTTGCATCCGTAAGCTGGGTCGGATAATAAGCAAGGCGGGTTTGCTTTATTAATTCGTTGGCTGATTATCTCTTTACACGGATGGGCTAGCTTGCCAATAAGCATAAGCGAATATAAGAACTTTTTTTTATTCCAATGCAAATTTTTGACAATTCTGGATTGAACTCCAAAATCGGTTACAAATGTATTTGTTCGTCCTCTGGCACTGTAATGAACTTTTTAGGTCTCATCCCCAGCAGCTCGATGGCTCTCTGGGCGTAGTTGAAGGCTTCGCACCATTTACGGCACTGGATGAGCCGCTTGAGATCAACTTTTCTTTTTTTTAGTTCATCGGCCAGCGCTTTGATGTCGGTCCGGTTGTAATAGTAGCTCCTGCCCTGTTTAAAGTAACTGCTAAAAGCAAACTCTTCGCGGATAAACTCTCCGGCGCCAAAGTAGACTTCCTTAAAGTATCTGCGCAGGTCATGGTCACTTAGCCATTCCTCGCGTTCGCTGAGCAGTTTTGAAAATTCTTTTGCGGTTTTTTCCAGTGCCAATTTAGTGAAGCGCTCTTTTTTTGGCAGGTTCTCACTGCCGCTGATCCTGGCGAGGATGTCCTTTATCGTGCTGATCTCTTTGAGTATTTTATCTGTGGTATCCATGCTTTTTTTTAGCTTAAGCTTCAGGCGAATAGTTTCTACTGCGTCTTTTGACCGGGATTCGCAGGACTTCGGATTCCAGGTACATCGCTTGTTTGCGTCCCTTGATGAGCTGGGGCTTGACAATACCCTCCTGAATCGCGCGCAAAAATACGGCATTGCTCGCACCTGTGATTTTCTGGGCGCCCTGTTTGGTGAGGAGCTGGTCGTGCCGCAGGAGAACTTTTAATTCTTCGCGGATGAGCTCGCGCAGGGTTTTCAGAAAGTCCTCCATGGGGATGGACTGTAATAGGATGGTTTCCATGTTTTTAGTTTAAGCTGGTTTATCTCACCATCAGGCTGAACGGAATGGTTATCGGGCCCATAACGTTATCGCCCTTACTGGCGGTAAAGCTGATCTGGCCGCGGAAAAAAGTCAGGGCAGTTTTGGTGCGGATGCGCTGCTGGAAAACGACATGGTCTTTGAAGTAGTTGACCTGCAGGCCCGTGGTTTCATCGGTACTGTTTAGCGGAAGAGGTTCAGTGGTACTGTCCAGGGCCGATGATCCTGTGGAACTGGGATAGGAAAATTCCAGTTTCATTGGTCCTATATTGTTCTGGGCATAGAGCCGCCATCCGGGCTTGATGTCCGCGGTAATGATGATTAGGGCTTCTTTGAGCGAGATCCGGCTGGAGGAATAGCTGAAGTTTACAGGCTGGTAATCCTGGGCGCTAAGCAAATTGCCAATTAAGCAAAATGTTGATAGAATGAGGTATCGTTTCATTTGGGCTGAGCCGGTACCGACCGACATGAGCAAAGATGAAAAACGCGCAGCACTGAGGGAAACATTGTTTGCTTTTAGACCATAGGGCTAAAAACGTGTAGTCCGGACAAATAATATTGGCCGAGCTTAGTTTTCGGTTTGTACTATATCAACTTCGTTTCAAATTTTATTTTTTTTGGCTTCGCCATGGGGGTTATTGGAACTTTAAAGCCTCTAATCTAAATGTATGCAGATCAATGTTGAAGTGAGCAGACCACTGAAAAGCCTGCAGTCCAATGTACCGCCAAGACAGATTTTTTTTACCCCTAGGGAACTGGAGATCCTGCAGCTGATGGCCGATGGGCTGGATAGCCAGAAGATAGCAGACAGACTTTTTTTGAGCATCAATACCGTGCGTACGCACAGAAAGAACATGCAGGAAAGGCATAAATGCCTCAATGCAGCGGGACTGGTAAGTCTTGCGTTCCGAAAGGGCATTATACAATAAAGATCTTGCTCGAAAAACTGAAATTATCAGTAGCAATCCTTTACGAAGAGTATTTTCATTATTCTATAGTTTATACTAATTTGTGGGCTTAATTGCGCTTTTTATGGAATCTATCTTAATCCCTCAATATTACCAGCGTTACAATACCTTCGATGATCTATCGAAGAATAAGCCAACGGAGATGAATGTTTTTGGTTCCGCAAGGCAACTGGAAGCCAAAGATGTACTCGAGTTTGACCAGCTTTTCATTATCGCTGAACCGGGGTATGGCAAAACCACGCTCCTCACACAGGTCGTTGAACTTCTAGAAAAAGAGCAGCTCTCTTTTTATTATGAGAACGGTATCCGGAACGATCTTGAAAAAAACGAAATGCCGAAGGACCGCGCGTATTTCATATTTGACGCGCTGGATGAAAACAAGGATATCGTAGCGACCTTTCTCAGGGTCTTTTACCATTGTAGGGAGCACGGGATCAAGCTCATCATCACTAACCGTACGCATTATTTACCGCTGATCCAGCATTTGCTAATGGAGGCAAATTTTAGCTTCATCAGGCTGCTGGAGTTTGAGGATTTCCAGATATCAGCGTTCATGGAACTTCGTTTGAAAACATTGGACTTTAGCCGGGAGGATATTGAAAAAATCGTTCAGAACTCCAAGGCTGACAGCAGAAAATCAATATTATCGGTCCCCAGGTACTTAAGTGAATTCTGCAAGTATATCTTGCACCATAAGAAGCAGCCCAGTGAGATTAGTGACCTACGCAAGTCAGAACTTTTTGAAAGGGTCATTTATTATAAACTGGAGTATGAGGATAAAGCTGAAAAATCAAACTCCAACCAAAAGTACCTGACCAAGCGTGTGCTGGAAAGGCTCTCGCTGGTGATGGAGATTCATGGACTTAACCAGATTTCCAAAGAGGATTTTATTACATTGCTTGACCTCACCGATTCTAACATCAGCCTGATTTTTCTTAATTCCATTGATCTGGATGTCTTGCTGGAAAGGGTGATGAAAACAACTGGTGATATGCTGCAGTTTGAAAACTCAGAGTTTCAGGAATATCTGGCCGCAAAGGAACTGACCCGTTTGGGTTACCGGTTTCAGACCATTTATGACCTGATGATCGACCCAGAACTTCAGATCCTGAGGCAGAACTGGATTGATGTGCTAAGCTTCGCGGTGGACATGGAACCCGAATTTGCGCGTCCGATCATAACCTTTATCCAGACCAGGAGACATGAGGGTATTGATGAAAAGTTGATTGCAATTCTAATGAATATTCCGCCCAACCTCTTTGATATCCATTTTCAGGATTTATTTTTCCAGACTGTTTTTGATTATTATGCAGCCAAAGGGAAGATGTTCTACCAGATTTATGACCAGCTATCTAAGTTTATCAGCCGGGACAACACGGCCATCCTTTTGCCGCTGTATGCTGAAAATGACCTTACTGATCCGGTAAGACACATCCAAGCCAATCAGATCCTGTTGATCGAGGCGCTCGCGAAAGCAGGGCGCTTAAATGACGGGGAGGTTGAGTTGTGGGTAGGTTACCTGATCAGACTGGTCCAGAAAGATGAACTGTATTCGATCCATACAACTATATTTTATGCGCTGATTGCCTTAAACCGACCAGAACCCTTACTGAAGCTTATCCATAAGTTTGAAAACAAGGAGGATTATCTGCTCAATAACCTTTTGCATGCGCTGACCAAGATGGCTCCCGATGAACCGAGGCTTATTGCACTCATCAAAAGGATCATTTTACTAGGCAGAAACATCAACAATCTGGACAGCGCAATAAACAACATCACGAGTGCAAAAAATATTATTGCTGTTTTTGATACCCTTGGCAGGGTAAGCGATGGACTTAGGAATGATACTTTCCAGTATGGTCATGGTTTCTATCGGCTCTTTGAAAGCATAGAAGCATTGAATAACAACAAAGTGGACCGTGCTGTGCAGAAGTTTGTGCTGGCCAGTTATGCCCAGGACCGGTACGCGCATTACCTGCCCAAGATCTGTGAGCAATCACTGATCTATCTGATCAAAAAGGACCGGATGGTCCTTAAAAAGATCATGCAGCTAAAAACTTTCCTTTCTTCAGTAGATGAGCTGGTAAGATCACTGGCGATCCATATCGATGTTCCGACCTTTCAGCTGATTGAAGTTTTTCTGATCAAAAACAATGCAGCATGGCGACTGGAGCGGGTGGTGCGGATGGCTCAGAACCAGCTTGAACGGGTAAACGATCATCCCTTATATATCTATCTGGATAAAAAATATATTCAGGTCTGGAGCAAAACAAAAAAACAGTATGTCGGAAAAAAGGAAAAAACCAGTCTGGAGCAGCTCAGGGATTATTATCTGGAGGATAAAAAGTTCTTCAACCCTGCCCTAATCCCCTTTTTGGTCAATAAATTTGATGAGCTCGAAGCCCAGCTCAGTAGCGATGATAGAACGGAACTCATCGAGGTGATTGCCATGATCCTTGAATCCTACAAGCCGGATGTTTTTAAGATCGAAATCCAGCAAGTAAAAGAAAATCAGACCAGTTTTAGCCATAACCAGGATACCTGGTTTCATATCGAACTGTATTTCAAAGCGGCTTACCTATTGGGCGAAAAAAAGCTGATCATTACCTATCGCGAAAAATTGCTCAAGACCCTGCCCAGGATCGATATTTTTGAACACCAGCGTAAGAATATGCTGCAAAACCTGGTTAAAACGATCAGCCCCATTAGCGCTAAGGATGTGAAATTGCTGTATGATTTCTGCATGTCCAGGACAGACGATATGCTGGCTTTAAGTGCCCGCTCACTGGCAGAAGTAGCAAAAACATTTAAATTGGACGCACTCAATCCCGTGCTTTTTAAGCTGGTGCAGGATCCCAAAGTCAAATCCTGGGAAAAGGAAGAGACACTTGCAGCTTTGGGTGAACTGGCCCGGGATAAGCAGGACTTCGCTAATCTTAAGCTATTTTTTGATGCCCCTTCAAGCAGCCTAAAGCTGAAGGATATCGCAAATGCGGCAATGATTACCAGGTTCAAAGACCGGGATTCCATTTTATGGCGTTTCAAGGAACTGCGGGAACGGCTTCGCGAATTTGACACCGATCACAAATATAACGGAGCAAGGGGTGTCAGCAGTTTTGAGAGCGAGATGGACAGACCGGAATTCCCCGTGTGCTTTTATGGCATTGAAGATCCACTGATCTATGCCCAGATGCTTGAGCTTCTGACTTATTCATTTTCGTTGAGAAATAAAAAACTGCATTTCCGTTACAGCGTTTACCTGCAACAGATCATTTATTCTTATTTTAAGACCTTTATCACTGCGCAGGTCATTTCAGATCTCAGAAAAGTTGCAGCTAAATTTCCGGTCACCGAACAGACCTTTTCCTTTAGCCTCCAACTGGACGAACTGATCAAAGACCTGCACCAGAAAAAGAAAAACCCTGAGCCTTTTATTTCGGCCATTCAGGGGCTTAACCACATTCTTTCCAAAGTCTATTTACCAGTCAACAGCCACAGTGAGCTCCGTGAACTGATTCTCAAGGTGATCAACACCGAAATCAAAAACCTGATCGAAAACGAAGGGTTTTACCGGGTTTCCGATCAGCTTAAATCCAGCTCGGCAGTATCTGAGCCCAAACTCGGAGAAGTACTCATCCAGAAAACGTTGAAAATAGCACTGGAAAAAGCGCTGATGGAAAACGGCCTTCGAAAATCTGATATCTACAGGGAAGTGGAAAGCTATGATGGGTTAAAATATGATTATCTGATTTCTTATGGGCTTTATGGCCCCATTATGGTCGAGCTAAAACTGTTGCAAAATCCCGAGATCCAGAATGAAAAGCAGCGCAGGGGATATCGCATCAAGATGACCAAATATCTCAATGCCAATTACAGGCAGGGCATTTATCTGATCTTTCAGACCCATGATAACCCCAAGCAGTTACTCGCCTACGAGAAGCTCCTGACGGAATATAGGGATCTGCCCGCTCTGGATATCCCTTTACTTAAATGTTATCAGGAGCTGGAAAGCAGTGCTCAACCCGTAAAACGCTAAAAGACTGTTAGGAAACAAACACTGGCAAGAAAAACCGCAACTAAATCCGTGAAATAAATTGTAGTTTATTTTGTTAGCCACTTTGGGCAATCGCAAACGAATTTGCAGCAATAACATCACCGTAAATCCGGTCGAGCTTTTTCATCAGGTTGCAGGTGGCAATTACGGCAGCCAGATAGCTGTTGCTTTTCCATTTTTTATTGTAGGACTCATAGCCGCCATGGATCATTTCATTGCGGTCATCCTTGAACCTGCGGACCAAAAACTGCAGCTCAACTTTAATGGAAACGTAAACAGGCTGTTTTTCAAAACCCACCCATGGCGCAATATCCTCAAGGGCCGCATTGGTAATTTTCATCGCGCGGTCCTGTTTGTCTTCATCGGTCAAAGTTGGATCTGCTAGTACCTCAGCTACACGCGCCGAGCGGCTGAGGATTTCCTTTTGAAACTTTTCTGCCACTCTGAGCTTTTCTTTGGCCTGGTCCAGTTGCGGATCGTCAATATGTTTGGCAAGATTGACCGCAGCAAAAAAATCGTATTGGATATCGTTTTTCCAGTCCGGTTTGATGATGAGGGATTCCATGGACTGGTATTTCCTGACAAATTTTGTGGCCTCCTGTTGAGTAACTGCTGGATTCTGGCGGAGGTAAAGCTTAGTGCACATGGCTCGCAGCATGCCCTCGATGACCACCATAAGCAGGATATTGCTGTTTGCAGGCTGCTGCTGCTCAAAGTTGATCACAACGCTATTCAGCAAATCTACATTGTAGTCCATGTAATCTTTTAGGTATGGAAGGACAGTTTCCTTGATAACGGCGATCTTTTCGCCACAATACACCCCAAAGGTTTCGGGATCCCGAATACCCAGGGCAACTTCGTAGTGATCCCCTATTGTGCCGTCTTTAGTCCAATAAAAATCGTTTTCAATGGAATAGTTCAGTGAATATCTGGCGATTTCATAGGGCACCATATTTTCAGTGAAATTTTTGAGCAGCTTAGCACCCATGGATTTCTTTTTGGCCTTTTTGTGGGACATCAGCTCAATCAGGGATTCTTGAACGTGATCCTTGATGGCCTTCTCGCCGAGTTCTTTATTTAGGCCGGCAATAATTTCCTTTAAGTGGGCGATGTTGCTTTCCACCCGCTCCTGCTCCCATTTGGCGGTCAATTTGGTTTTAATGGATATATTTTCCTCGAGAAAACCGTTGGCCATTGCCCTTATTTTCCTGAGCTTGTTTTTCCTTTCGTTGAAGAGTGTTGCATTTAGATCCATAGGAACTAAAATACCAAGTTAAATCCATAGATGAAAACTGGATATGGTATTTGCAGGCTTTTCAGCAGTTTACTGCCCGAAGTGTTTTTTCGGTTGCAAAGTTAAGCGTTACCGTCCTTGACCATTCAAGGGTATATAAACGTCGCTTGCGCTCCGCCCTTGACTGCTTGGACGGTTCCACTTGATTGTTCTGGCATAAAAAAACTAAATCTTAAGGTTATGGAAAATGTCATTGAATTATTTAAAAAAGAGAGCTTGGTGGAGTTTGCCGCCGATTATAATTTTTGCTGGCACGAACGGGAGACTTTTGGGGAGCTGGTGAAGGCCTCGGATGAAAATAACGTGAAGCAACTGGACTGGTTTTTCCAGTTCGGCGATCGTTTAAGGCAGATTCTGTTAAACGTCTATGCCTACCGAAAAGGTCTAGACTTTGGATTTACCGAGATCAGTTTTGATGAGTACGGCTGGTTCAAAAGACCGGTTTTTCTGGAACAGGAAGAACTTAAGTTCGGCATGGCAGACAAAAGCCGCTATGGGAATTACAGTTCGGTCATTCTGGGACATGGGCCCAATGGATTATGGACTTATGGAATGAACATGAGCTATGGAACTGCGGGATCTGCCAGCGGGCTCTCGGTACATGCAAAGATTTTTCCTTCCAGAATAGAGGCTCTAAACCAAGCTTTGGCAATCTTAAGGTCTGCTATGGAAGAAAAGGTGGGTGATCCAGACACCACCAATTACAATCAAAAGGTGATTTCGGCAACCCTGATGTCAATTGATGAATTACGGTTTGCCAAAGTCCAGTTGAGCTTATTTTAAACCTTATCAAGTAAGATGGCTTTTAAAATCTTTACTGATAGTAAGGCTGAGTAAAGAGCAGCTCATTGACTGTACCTTCTCCGATGGCCTGCTTGAGGTCTTTTAATAGTGTTTCGTAATCGATCTGATAGGATTTCTGTTGGATCTTTTCAAGCCAGCTGCGTTTTTCAGTGCTCCAGACTTCGGAAAGAATAGCGGGAACGGACTGTGCAAAAATGGTTTTATTGGGTAAAGGCGTGGATTTATGGTAGATAAAATTTTTGTCCTCTTGCTGCGCCTCTTCTATTTGGAGGCAGAATAGCAGTGCAAAAACGCCGACATTGCCCATTTCGACACGTTTGTTATCCCGCCCGTTAAAATAAACCGAATCCAGAAAGGTCTTCCATTTCATTTCACCGTTTTCGCCGACGCATTTTTCCAGCTTTTTGTTTTTGGTTACCAGTGAAAACTCTTCGGGCAGGGCAATAAAGTAATCACCGAACAGTGAGGACATGAGATTGCGTTTGTAGGCATCCCCGAGCTCCATTTTGAAATTCCCACCCTTCTGGAACTGGATAAAGTCTTCAAGTTTAAAAAGTGTCCAGGTATTGAATTTTTTCATTTTCCAGGCAATGAGCATGGGTACGCCCAGCCGCTCACTGTAGTTCTTAAGCCCGTTATAGTATTTCGGTGTCCAGCTTAACCTGATGTCCTGTGAGGTCTTTACCTCAATGAGGTAATTGGACTTTTCACCGTCTTTTTCATGGAGCACGAGCAAATCCGGTACACGAAGGGTTTCTGTTGTGCTTTCCGGAATCTGGAACTGGTCGAGTTTGTGGATCAGGGTCGTGTTTTTGAGCCAGTTGAGGATGTAGATGAATTCATCTTCATGTGCCAGCCCATTGTTCAGTTCCTGAATGCGCTTAGATACGGCGGCCGGATCGGTCTTGATGCCCAGTTCGTTAAAAATTTTCTGAAGGGCTCTGGCCTGATCGTCTATGGAATTAAAAAGCATATTTTTTTTTGAGTGTTTTTAGATGCCTGAAAATACGATATTTTTTGAGGAACAAAAGCCCTCAGATGCGGGATCTCTGTGGGCAATTCTTGGAGCCTGGGTTTGGTAAAGCTGCCGATAAATTGGAAAAAGGATAAAAAAGGAAAGCGAAGCTATATGGCTCTTCTGCCCTGCGCGGGCATAATGGCTGCGCCACCCTCCGGGACTTATACCGCTCCGGTTGTGGAGCCATGCTTCCAGGGCTTTCTTTTTTCCCTTTTTCTCTTATCAATATAGCGGAGCACATAGGGAATTAAAGAAATACATGGTTTAATCTAACTCAAATATGATGAAAGCAGTTGTTCAAGAATCCCTGTTTAGCGTTTCGGAAATCAAAGTAAGTTATCAGCCAGGTTTTAAAGTGTCGGATAGACCGAAAGTGACCTCATCCAACCCCGCCTATCAAATTTTTAATGCACACTGGGATCATGACGTCATCGAAATGACCGAGCAGTTTTATGTTTTAATGCTGAACAATGCAGGACATGTGCTGGGTATCCAGCAGATTTCTTCGGGCAGTTCCAATGGGACGCTGGTGGATCCAAAACTGGTTTTTGCCGTAGCGTTGAAAACCTTTTGTGCCAGCCTGATTCTGGCACACAACCATCCTTCGCAGCTCCTGGTACCCAGTGAGCAAGATCTGATGTTGACCAAAAAACTGGTGGAAGCCGGTAAACTGCTGGACGTGCAGGTTTTGGATCATCTGATTGTTGGGAAGTATGGCTATTATTCCTTTAAGGATGAGGGCATCATGTAATTGGAGTGGCAAGTTAGTTTAACAGCTAAAATTATCCTGGATATTTTGTTTAAATTGTCCTGCCAAATCTGATCGCTTATGCCCGACTATTCGTTCCTGAACCTTTCGCCAGCTGAATTTGAAGTACTTACCAGAGATCTGCTGCAAAAGGAACTTGGCCTCCACCTGGAATCTTTTACTAGTGGCCGCGATGGCGGGATTGACCTTCGGCATAGCCGTTCGAGAAAAAGGGAAGTGATTGTTCAGTGCAAAAGATACACGGGCTTCGCGAGCTTAAAAGCCAACTTGGAACAGGAAGTGGAAAAGGTTAAAAAGCTAAAGCCTGAACGTTACATCATCTGCACTTCTGTTGGGTTGACGCCTGGACAGAAAAATCAGCTATTGACGCTATTTAATCCGTTTATACTTGCTCCTGGGGACATCTTTGGCAGGGATGACCTGAACAACCTGTTATCAAAATTCCCGGAAGTGGAAAGGTCGCATTTCAAATTGTGGCTGTCCAGTACCGAGATCCTGCAGCGGATTCTGCACAGCAAGATATACAACCAAAGCGCTTTTGAAGAGGAAAAAATAAAGGAAACCGTCAGGCTATTTGTCAGCAATGACAGCTTTGGTGATGGCCTGAAACTGATCGAACGACACCGTTACCTGCTCATCTCGGGATCCCCTGGAATCGGCAAGACTACCCTCGCAAGGGTCATCTCTTATCATTATCTGGCGAATGGTTACGAGGATTTTATTTTTCTGTCCGGTTCGATTGACGAGGCCTACTCGCTGTACAATGCGGACCGAAAACAGCTGTTTTTGTTCGACGATTTTTTGGGTAAGACTTTTCTGCACCTGAAGCTGGGACGGAACGAAGACGAACGGATTATCCGCTTTATCGAGCGCATCGCGAAATCCGATAATAAGCTTTTGATCCTGACCACCAGGGAATATATATTGGCTCAGGCCAGGCTGAGTTATGAGGTGTTTGAAAAACCGGCCATCCGTCTGGCTAACTGTATCCTTGATCTGGAGGGCTATACCAAGCAGGTCCGTTCGAAAATACTCTACAACCATATTTTCTTTTCCAATCTCGATCAGGCGTATATCGAAAACTTACTGGAAAAAAGCAGTTACCAAAGAATTATCGCCCATAAGAATTATAGTCCGAGGATCATTGAAACGGTTCTGGAAAACATCAGCACCATTCGGCCAGAGGAGTTTGTTTCGAAGTTCATTGGCTATCTGGACTACCAGGACAGCATCTGGAAACACGTTTATGAAAGCCAGATCACGCCATTCTCACAGCTCATCCTGGCCAACCTGCTCACCGCGGGAACACCGATTGCGATGAATGACCTGGAACTGCTCATCCGTGCTTTCGCCGAAAGGTTTGCCTCCAAGTACGGGATTGTATATAGTCAGATTGCTTTTAACAAGGCCATTACGGAGCTTGAGAACACCTTTATCCGGTCTTCCAGAGACAGCAAGGATAAGCTGGTGATCGATTATGCCAACCCATCCATTCAGGATTTTCTGGTCACCTATCTGAACGATCTGCAGGATATGATGGGAGATGTTATTGATACCGCTTGCTTTTTTAACCAACTGGTTAGCTTTTTTGCTTACGAGGGGCCGGGAACACCGTCACAGAGGCCTCGAAGGACACATCTTGCTGTTACACCTTACCTAGCCACAAAACTGGTCAATAGATTAACTCAGAATTTTGTTGAGCTGCCCAGTTCAACATTAAAAAAAAGATTAAACTCGAACACAGAACCTTATTATTATCAGGTACGCAGGTCTGTTTACAATAAGCTGAATTTTTTGAGACATTCAAATCTGTACACTAATAATATTGCAATGAGAAACTTTACTTTGGAGTTTTTCAAACTGATCATGATCCCAAATCATGTACAAAGCGAGGATATTGGGCATTATGTATCTCTGGTCATTTATTTTCATAATGAAATACCCTTTGAAGAGGAAAAGATCCTGGCTGCCCTTGCCCCAAACATTGAGACGCTCTCCGACTATCATGATTTTAAGCAACTGGAAGCCCTCTATACAGAAACTTATGCCAAGTTTATTTCGAAAAGCGCTGCATATAAGGAGGCGGTCAGGCAGATGGTTGATTGGGAGGCCGAAAATGTAGACACGCTTGATATCCGGGATTTTGTTGATGATATCCACGCCATTGTGGACCATACCAAAATTGACCTTGCCAATGTTATTATCGATCTGGAAGAAAAATTTCAGGAAAGAGACCGGGATTATGATCCCGATGAAATTTATGATCATGATGAGGATGTGCGGAGCGAATACCGAGCGGAAGAGGAAAATATCTCCGATATGTTCGACAGTCTGAAGTAGTTTTTTTGGGCCCTCAGCTAAACTTTTAGGCTAAATTACCCTAGTAGGGTAATTGCGGTTTTTTCGGGATGCAATTTTGTAGCAGATAATATGCTAGCGATGAAAACAGATCAACTCGACATGCTTGATACCGGCAAACCCACAGAACCAAAATTCAAAACGCCAAAAGTCCATGGACGCAGATTCCATGGCGCTCCACACCTGAGGTTAAAAAAGGTCAGGACTTCGCCCAGGCAGAAAATCCGTCAGCTGCTGCGCGATTCCATTTCGATGGAAGAAGTTAGATCCTTATCCAAATCCCTTTCTCGTCCGGAAAATCCGACAATTTAAACCTCTTTATTTCAAATCTTTAAACCAGGCTTCCTGATCCGTTGCTTTGGCCAGTTTCTGGTCCGCGTGGACGTCCAGCAAGATGTATAATTGTAGACAATTACATCTTGCAAAACTTGAGTTTTGGGCCTCACTCGCAACTCGTGAGGCCTTATTATTCAACAGATGTCCAGACCAAAGCTGCCTGAAAACGATAAGTTAAACCGCCTGATCCGGGTGCGGGTTAATGCGCAGGTATATCAGCGGTTGACGGCTTTGCAAAAGCAGACCGACTGCCGGAGCATCTGTGAGCTGGCGAGAAAAATACTGTCCAGGGAACAGATTACGCTGCTCCACAAGGATGCGAGCATGAACGGAACGATGGAAGAGCTCGCGCTGATCCGAAAGGAGCTCAAGGCCATCGGGATCAATATCAATCAGCAGACCCATCGTTTTCATACCAGCCAGAGTGCCGCTGAAAGGGCTTTTTATGTAGCCAAAACTGCAAAGTGTTACGGAGAAGTTGATGAAAGGGTTACGACGCTTTTAAAACTGGTGCATCAGCTAACGATGGTATGGTTGCAAAAATCATAAGCGGCAAATCCATACGCGGTATTTTGCACTACAACGAAAATAAGGTGAACCAGGGCGAGGCCTATCTCCTGCTGGCCAGCGGTTTTGCGGGCGAAACCGACAAAATGGATTTTAGCCAGAAACTCAACCGATTTAAACACCTGACAGACCTGAACGCCAAAGTCAAGACCAATGCGCTGCACATCAGCCTGAACTTTCATCTGGATGATCAGCCGGGCGATGAAAAACTGCAACAGATTTCATTGGACTATATGGAGCAGATCGGTATTGGCGATCAGCCCTTTCTGGTTTACCGCCACCTGGACAGCGCGCACCCGCACATCCATATCGTGACAACCAATATCCAGCGGGACGGCACGCGCCTGGATCTGCACGATATTGGAAAGAAACGATCCGAGCCTGCCCGAAAGGCCCTGGAAATAAAATATGGGCTGATAAGGGCTGAAGGACAGCAGTCACAAATCAGGGAAAAACTGGAGCGGCTAACTTATGGGGAAAGACCGACTAAATCGGCGATTGCGAACATCGTTACCCGGGTGCTTCAGGAATACGCTTACAGTTCTTTTGCGGACTATAAGACCCTGCTGGAACATTTTGGGGTACTCGCTGACCGGGGAAATCCGGAAAGCGAAATGTTCAAAAAAAACGGTCTGCAGTATTTTGCGCTGGATGTAGCAGGAAAGCCTAAAGGGGTACCCATCAAGGCCAGCAGCATTTACCGGAAACCTACTATGGCCAGTCTGGAAAAGCGGTATGAAAAGAATGCAGTTAAAAAAAAGGCAAGCAGACAGGAGTTCAAAAAGATTCTGGACAGCGTGCTGGTTAAACCCCGCGCCTGCTCTATGGAAAGTTTTAGTAAAACGTTGAATAAACAGCAGATCAGTACGATATTCCGGAAAAGCGAAGCGGGTAATCTGTATGGAATTACCTATATCGATCACCGGCAAAAAATAATATTCAATGGCAGCGAGCTCGGCAAAGCTTACAGCGCTAAGGCTATAACGGAAAGACTGGAGCAAAACGCGGTTTTCTCGCAGGGCAAAAAACAACTTCAAAAACAATATACTCCGTTGCAATCAATTTCTGGAACGCCAGAAAATACAGCTCTAAATCCAGGGCATATACTGGATATCCTGACCAAAGCCGATCACGAGGCAAACTTAACACTGCCCAGAAGAAAAAAGAAATGCCGCAAGGGCAAAAAACAGGTACAGGAAATTACTTTATAAATTGAGATATGAATACAGGCGAAGACACGCAGGGCCTGCGCAAAATCATGGATTTCAGCAGGCTGATCAGCATATTTATTTTAGTGGTCCATTTTTACCTCTGCTGTTATGCGGCCTTTGTGCACTGGGGATTTACCGCTGGCATCACCGACCGGATCATGGCGCACCTATCCAGGCTGAGCTGGCTGAATGGGATTTTATGGCCAAAGCTTTGTGCCCTGCTATTTTTAGCGGTGTCGCTTTTGGGGGTCAGGGGAAAAAAGGATGAAAAGGCAGTGGCGGAGAACATCAGCGTCTATCTGGTTTCGGGACTATTGGTCTATGGACTATCTTATCTGGCACTTTATCTGAATATGGCTATGGAGCGAATGGCCATATTGTATATATCCTTGAGCCTGATGGGTTACCTGCTTATCCTGACCGGTGGCTCCAGGCTGAGCCGATTGTTAAAAGACCGCCTGAACCCGGACGTTTTCAATGCCGAAAACGAGACTTTTCCCCAGGAAGAACGTTTGCTGGACAATGAGTTTTCGGTCAACCTGCCCACGGTATACCAGTTGAAAAATGAACACCGGAAAGGCTGGATCAACATCATCAATCCCTTTCGCTCGATCCTGGTGGCGGGCAGTGCGGGCGCTGGAAAGACCTATTTTGTCATCCGGCACATCATCGACCAGCAGATCAAAAAGGGTTATTCGATGTTTATTTATGACTTTAAGTTTGATGACTTAACCCGCATGGCCTACAACAAGTTATTGCTTTATCAGGATCAGTATACAATCAGGCCATCTTTTTACATCATCAACTTTGAGGACCTGGAGCGCACCCACCGTTGCAATCCGCTGGCGCCCGAGGGCATAGAAGATATTACGGATGCCAGCGAGGCCAGTCGTACCATCCTGATGGGACTCAACAGGGACTGGCTGAAAAAGCAGGGGGATTTTTTTGTGGAGTCACCGATCAACTTTCTGACTGCGGTGATCTGGTTCCTTAGGAAATATGAAAACGGCAAATATTGCACCCTGCCCCATGCGATCGAGTTGATGCAGCTGGGTTATGCCGAACTCTTTGCGCTGCTTGAAATTGAAGGCGAAGTTGGCGTACTGATCAATCCCTTTGTCTCGGCCATGCGCAACAATGCGCAGGCGCAGCTGGAAGGACAGATTGCGTCGGCAAAGATCGGCATGGCCAGGCTGGCTTCTCCCCAGCTCTATTATGTGCTCTCGGGGAACGACTTCACTTTGGACATCAATGATCCGCAAAACCCGAAACTGGTCTGCATGGGAAACAATCCGCAGAAGATCGAGACTTATGGGGCGGTGCTGTCGCTTTATGTGAACCGGATGCTCAAGCTGATCAACAAAAAAGGGAAGCAGAAATGCAGCCTGATCTTTGATGAATACCCGACTCTGGTGGCCAACCTGATCACGACAATTTCGACGGGCAGATCCAATCTGATTTCCTGTACGCTGGGTATCCAGTCGATCGAGCAGGTGAAAAAAGAATATGGATCAGAGCAGGCGGAAATCATTATGGGCATCTGCGCGAATATGTTATGCGGCCAGGTCAGTGGCGACAGCGCGAAAAAACTCTCGGAGACTTTTGGCAAAATCATGCAGGACAGGCAGTCTTTAAGCATCAACAGTTCAGACACTTCGATATCCAGATCTACACAGATGGATTACGCAATTCCTGCATCCAAGATCGCGACCTTATCCTCTGGAGAATTTGTGGGACTGGTGGCGGACAGCCCAGATGAAAAGATTCCGCAGAAAATGTTCCATGCCGAACTGCAGAACGATCATGAGGGCATCAAAAAAGAAGAAGAAAATTATATACCTATTCCCCAGATACGAAAAGTCACCCGGGAGGATGTCCAGGTCAATTACCTTCGGATCAAAAAAGAGGTAGCCGAACTGGTTTGGAGGGAACTGGATAAATTGCCCAAAGGGGAAAAAGAGGAAAACAAGAAAGGCAAACGGAAAGAAAAACTGAAAAAGGAAATGTCAATGCAGAGATCCAAGAACAAAAGACAGAATCTTTCCATGTAAAAGCAATCCCCACTGATTTGAATTAGGCTTTTCGTTGATGAATTTCTACCATGAAGGAATTCGTTAGGACATTTAGGAGCGTATCCTTAACTTAGGGGATAAAGAAATTCAAATGCAACGGAAATTAAACCAGGCTATGCAAAATTATTTTGATGAAGACGTGAGCAGGGGCTTTCACTGGTTTCGGAATTTTATGTCCGACGAGGAATGGAACAAACGCAGAGCGCGCGTCGAAGAGCATATTGAGCACGCGATCATGAGTGGGCACGGGCTGTCCAGCCTCCCGGAAGAAGAATTTTTGCGGGTGAATTTTGACAGGGACAAAATCGTCTGGTATCTGTATCTGATGGACACCTGTCTGCATGATGCAAATTCTTACGAACCTGTCGCCGGAGCGAGAGTGATTGCAATTTTTAAGCGTATCGGAGAGCATCTGGAGGAACTGAAGGCCATAACAGATGTCAACAAAAAAGTCAGGAGACTTATCAAAAATGACCCATCTGAAGCAGACGCGGTTCTTTTTGAATTACTGACAGCCCTTCTGTGGGCAAGAAACGGTTATCAGGTATCGTTCTTACCTGAGCTAAAATCTGAAAAGCAGCCTGATCTGAAGGCGGTGAAAGACGGAAAAGAATTTTTTATAGAGTGTAAAAGACTGTCCAAGGCATCGGTATATGCCGATAAGGAAAAAGAGAAATGGCTTAAGATGTCCAGGCATGTTGTCCATTTACTGGCTGCTATGGATTTAGTGCTCGAGGTCATCTTCCACGAAGAATTATCCGAACTTAAGGAAACCTTTCTATTGGACGTATTGAAAAATAAGCTGAAGAAAAAGCCCAAACCCGGTTTGTTGCTTACCAATTCAAAAGTGACCGTAAGGGTTTCAGGGGTTAATTATAACCAGATACACGCGCACTTACTAAATTTCTCGGTCCGGAACCCCTCTCCGCAACCGGCCGAGCTTGTTGGTGGACGCCGTGACGACAGTTTTGGCTTTACCCATGGTGTTGCGGCGGATCATTTCAGATTGGGGAGCGGATTGGGCAATAATGTATTCATTGACCGCATTCGCAAAGCCTATGGTATTTATTGGAAATGCACAGCTCCTGCGTCTGTAGAAAAAAAAGCACGGGACATCTTTGCTCACCTGAAGGCAGCTTTGCAGCAGCTTCCAACAGTACCCAATTCAGTGATCCACATTGGAATAGAAACTTACGATGGCCCCGAGGTTGAACAGGAAAGGTTCAAAAAAATTAACAGCACGATGAACAGGTTTGACATTAAGGGACAAAACCTGACATGGGTCTATTGCCATTTTTTTCAGTCTTATGCACCGCCGGATCAGATGTATGTTTTCGATGAATCCTCATTCCGTTTCCATAATGTAGCGCTGAATGTCCCTGAGCCACTGGAAATAACTTCTATGATTGTACCCTGGGAAAATACAGAGGAAAATAACCTGCACTGGCTAAAACCCCAGCCCTGATTTTCATGCTTTAATTAATGTGCAGTCCTTTCTCACCGGATAAAAGGTTTTAAGCGAAATGCAGTATTTTCTTGTAATCGTATTTATCAAACTGGTGTCCCTTGTCGGCTTCATGCAGGGCTATAAGGTCATTTTTAAGCTGAACCTTTAACCAGACATCTACAGGCGTGTGAAAAAACCTGGAAAATTTCATGGCCAGTTCGGTGTTGAAGGCGCGCTGTCCCTTTAGGTATTTGTTGAGATTGGAAACATCCGTATCCAGATGTCCCGCAAACTGGCTTTTGTTCAAGCCCAGCACCTTGCAAAATTCCACTACGAAATATTCAATGGTGTATACCTCTTTTGTTTTGAGGTCTTCCTGTTGGAGGTATTCTTCCAAGCGGTACAGCACCGAAAGCATTTCATTCCTGATCAGACGCTCGGGCGAACGGCCGGCCTGAATCTGGCTGGCGTAGGTTTCGACAAGCGTTTTTTTATCTTTGTTCAGCTGATGACCATCACTTGGCGCGATGGTCATGCTGAAATCTTTTTTGTTATCTTTTACGATACTCATAGCAATATTCTATTCTTAGCTTCCATTAGTTAAGATAGCGTTCAATCAGTAGTTCCCCATTCTCATCGAAGATCACCATCATATTGGTAGTCCCCAATCGCATGGCTCTGTACCTGGAGGAATAAAGGTGCATTAACTTAACTTCATCTTCCTTCCGCTCCTCGCCAACTTCAAAATAAAGCATCCCCTTGTAATCGCCAACACCGCGCATCAAACTGAGCTTGAAGGCATAAGCAATCAGGCAGCCTGCAACATGATCATGTTTCTTTTCATCTCCCTTGTTGTGCGGTGCCACTTCCAAAAAGGCCATATAGGGCTTTTTTTTATCCAGCAGCTGGAATATCATGCATCCTTCAATCACATCGGGAGTATCCTCCCGGACCAGGACATAAGCGGTTGCATCCTTTAGGTATTTAAGCTGCTTATGGAAATCAAATCTCCAGCCATCTTGCAGAGATGGCATCTGGGCAAGACTTCCTTCTTTAATTAAGGCATCCGCCTGTTCATTTGTCGCGAGGACAATAATTTTTATTGTCATTTTTCGTATTAATCATCATTAGTAGGTTAACTTTTTACGATCTGTGAATTAAATCAAATATACAAAATTAATTTTAATTTTGGTACAGATTGTACCAAAATTATTTCAACTCTAATCTCCTTAAGCCGAAAGATATTTAATTCCGGTTTTTAAAACATTAATCATACGCATAGTCTAAAGCTTAACTCGATTTAGCGAAGTATATCGCTGATGACCTGGATAAAAAGATTGATTTCTCCTTCCGTATTGTAATAGTGAATCGAGGCACGCACGAGACTCTCCTGCCCTGTATTCTCCATGTAGATCGGTGTAGCCTGCTGTACTCCGATGGAAACATTTATCCCCTGTTGAGTCAGTCTGGTTTTGATATCGGCGCTGCTCAGGCTATCGGCCGAAAACGTGACAATGCCACTGAGCTGCAGTCCATGATCCCTCAGTGTGATTCCAGTAATAGCAACCAGCTTAGCTCGGAGCAGTCGGCTCAGGCTTTCGATCCTCTGCCAGATCCTTTCCATACCTATGCTGGAGGCATAATCGATCGCAGCGACAAGGCCCAGGGTAAGCGCACGGTTTTTCTCGTAAAGCTCATACCGGCGGGCATCCTCACGAAGGGTATAGCCGTCGAGCGAAACATTCCCTGCGGACAAAAAATCCTTTAGTGCGGGTCTGATTTTGTCCTGAACGGCTTTTTTGACGAACAGGAAACCCGTTCCGCGCGGTGCGCGCAGGTATTTCCGTCCCGTGGCCGAAAGCATATCGCACTTGATCTTTTTCACATCGAGCGGGATCTGTCCCGCGCTCTGGCAGGCATCGAGCAGATATAAAATGTCATGTTTTTCGGCCAGTTCGCCGATGGCCTCGACCGGCAGGATGCTGCCGCCGGAAGAGGAAACATGGGTAAAGATAAACAGTTTGGTTTTTGCATTGATGCTTTCCTCCAGCAGTTTAAGCGAAAAGTCCCCGTTTTCATCGTTCGGGATCACCGTTACCTTGATTTGGGCAGCCTTTTGCGCATCGACCAGACCGATCAGATTGGTGACATATTCCATTTCGCTGATGATGATCTCATCACCGTCCTCGAACTGAAGGCCCTTAAAGGCCGTGCCCCAGGCCGCGCTGGCATTTTCAAAAAGCGCGATCTCTTCTGTTTCGGCGTTGATAAAACCTGCAATCTTTCCATAGACCGCATTGATTCGGTCCAGGTACTTGGCTTCGGTCTCATACCCCCCTTTTTGGGCTTCTTCTTTTAAATAATCAATAACGGTATCGACCACTATATCCGGTGGCAGCGATGCACCGGCATTGTTAAAATGGATCATTTAGCTGCAGCCTCTGGTCTGCAGGCGGATTGCCTGGATTTCTTCGCTTGTGATGGGATTTTCCATAGGGACTAAATTATCGATTTGTTTTAATTTCCGTTTGCATTTGGCCGTTGATGTAACGTCATTTTTAAGCTTCTGCCTGATCTGCGGGGCGCTTGAGCGATTTTGCGCTCGACAGCTGCTCAATCATTTCGCGGGTCATAGCGGCCAGATCGTACCGGGGAATCCCTCCCCAGTCCATCATTGCACGTGTATCGTTCACCGAGCAGGGCCAGCTATCGGCGATCTGCTGGCGCGCGTCGGGCTTATAGCGGATTTTGAACCTGGGAAAATGTTCGCGGATCTCTGAATAAAGCTGCTCAGGCGAAAAGCTCATGGCTGAAAGGTTATAGGAAGTGCGGATCCTGATCTCTTCGGCCGGGGCATCCATGATTTCCAATGTAGCCCGGATGGCATCCTCCATGAACATCATGGGCAAAAAAGTGTCCGCCTTTAAAAAACAGTCAAAGGTCTCTCCCGCTACGGCGCTGTGGAAGATATCCACGGCATAATCCGTAGTACCCCCGCCAGGCAATGCCTTGTAGGAGATCAGTCCTGGAAAGCGCAGCGAGCGGATATCCAGTCCGTAGGTCTGGTGATAATACTGGCACCAGTGTTCGCCGGCCGCCTTGCTGATGCCGTAAACGGTTGAGGGAATGCTGGAATTGACCTGGGGACAGTTGATCTTCTGGGCATCGGGCCCGAATACGGCGATGCTGCTCGGCCAGAAGATTTTTTTAATGCCGCATTCCACGCTGGCATCCAGTACATGGAGCAAACCGTCCATGTTCAGTGTCCAGGCCTGCTGGGGATTCTTTTCTCCCTTTGCCGAGAGCATGGCCGCCAGGTGGTAGATCTGGGTAATGCCATAGTTGCGCAGGATGGAGCCGAGCTGGATCCTGTCGAGTACGTTGAACTGCAGATAGGGCTGGAAATCCTGCCCGATGTCTTCCGCGCGGCGCATGTCCGAGGCGATGATGTTTTCCCGGCCGTGTATTTTTCTTAAGGTCTCGGTGAGTTCCCTGCCGATCTGGCCGCAGGCGCCGATGATGAGTATTTTTTCCATTTGGCTATGCGTATTTGTCTATCCTTTTTTTGCTGTGCTTGAGTGATCCGCGTCATTCATTTGTTTTGTTTTTTGCCCATGTTTTAGGGGAAACTATTGGTTTACGGTTCTCTTTAATTTCTGCGCTCAGGTAATCAGCGTTTTGCTTGAAGGGGGTTGACTTTTTGATCTGCAGACATTTACCCAGTTTGCCTATTTTCCTGGCTAAAAAAACGGCGGGGGTATGAAGAACCCCGCCGTATAATTAACAAGGTCAAGGCATCCGCCTTTTCCGTCTTGAGTTTCTCCCCCCTAACTGGAGAGTGTTGTAGCTTATTCGTCCCATGGAACCCATGAGGCTTTAAACAGGCCGGAGGAATGGGCTTCGCGTCCGGGACTGCAAAACTAGATCAGGCCATTCCCATTTCCGAAAAATACCTGACTTTGAAACTTTGGACTACATGGATTTGATTATGCCAAATCTTATGCTGTACAGGGTTTCTTTCGAGCCGTAAAATGGGTTACCGGTTCATGAGATGAAATAAGGCGGAATTTTGGGCATGCGGCAAGAGGGCAAAAAAGAGAAAGCGAAGTACATGGCCGCCCTGCCCTTCGCGGGCATAATGGCTATCGCCACCCTTCGGGACTTATACCGCTTCGGTGGGTCCGGGCCATGCTTCTGACGCTTTCTTTTTTGTCCTTTTTTCTTTTGAAAAGATTTCCCGGGTTTGGGAATCTGCATAAAGGATCGGGCATTAAAGGGAAACAATTTCAATAAGGTTTTATCAAAAAAGGTCGGTGCAGCCGCAAATGCATGAAAGCGTATGAAAAATGATTTTGAGCAGCGCAGGGAACGCAGCAGCAGGCTCAACTGGCTTTCTTTCAAAATTTTTTGCTCCCATTTGCTCATTAAAAAGCGAAAGAAAATCTGTTCGCAGAATTACCGTTTTCCGGAAATGAATTTTCGCAGCCTTTAGCTCACCTATGTTTATCATGCCATATACCGTTCCCTTATGTGAGCGCAAAAGGTTTGCAACATCAGCTACCGATAAGACTTCATTTTCCAGCCGAGATACCTGGTATGAAAAATCCTTAGTTACTGTTTCAATTTCAGATGCCTGGATTTTACTGTCCCTCGCTTTAGCCTTATAATACTTTGAGTTACACCCTTTGCTACAAAATCTGGTGACCGTTTTTTTAGCGATAAAGGTGTGATTACAAAACTCGCAATTTCTTAAAATTTTTAGATTACTACTCATAAGTTAAGTCTCCCTTTTATGTGCTTCATAGTGCTTACACGTACTTCTATGACTAGTTAATACCTAACACCGAACATACAATGTATAACGTCTTTGACTGGTCAAAAAAAAGCTACAAATTCACAACAAAATAATGCATAACAATGGCAAATTACGAAAATCTAGGAAATAAAAAAATCGCTAACTACTTAGTAATTAGCGATTTGTTATTCCTTATTATTCAGTAATCTACAAATTCTATAGGATTACTTGCCGATACAAAACTTTGTAAAAATATTTTCCAGCAAATCATCGGTAGTAACCGTTCCAGTTATCTCTCCGAGGTAATGTAAAGCCTGCTTGATATCCATAGCCAAAAAATCGGAAGTAACCGGATTATCTACATTAGCCAATACCCTTTGCAAGGCATGTTCAGTTTGTTTAAGAGCTTCTACATGACGGATGTTCGTAACCAAAGTTTCGCTGGTATTAATATGGTGAAGGTTTACCTGTTCCAGCAAGGTTGTTTTTAACTCATCAATACCCTGTTTCTCTTTGGCAGAAATGAAAACAGCATTTAACCCCTCAAAAGCTTTGCGTTGATCGGTAGAAATCAAATCAGCTTTATTCACCAGAATAAGGTAAGGAATAGCCAGTTGCTCAAGACCCCTCACCTGCTCTTCAATCTCAGGGATGCTTTGTGAAGCATCGGCCATATAAATGATCAGTTTGGCCTGTTTCATTTTCTCTAAGGTACGTTCTACACCTAAAGCTTCGATGATATCGGCTGTATCACGGATCCCGGCGGTGTCGATAAAACGGAAAACAATGCCACCAATGGTCAGTTCATCTTCAATGGTATCTCGGGTGGTACCGGCAATGTCAGATACAATGGCCCGTTCCTCGTTTAATAGTGCATTTAACAGGGTCGATTTTCCCACATTAGGTTTACCCGCAATAACAATCGGCACACCATTTTTGATCACATTCCCCATTTCGAATGAGGAAATCAATCTTTGCAGTACATAATTGATTTTGTTTACCAGGTTTTTCAACTGTTCACGGTTAGCAAACTCTACATCTTCTTCGGCGAAATCGAGTTCAAGCTCAATCATCGAGGCAAAATGGATCAGCTGTTCACGCAAGCCTTTTAATTCATTAGCAAAACCACCACGCATCTGCTGCATGGCCACATCGTGCGAAGCTTTCGAATTTGAAGCGATTAAATCTGCCACGGCTTCTGCCTGACTTAAATCGAAAGCACCGTTTAAAAAGGCTCGTAAGGTAAATTCGCCCGGTTTCGCCGCACGCGCTCCCTTACTGATCAAGAGGTTAATAATCTGCTGGATAATGTAATTAGAACCATGACAGGAAATCTCCACCACATTTTCTTTGGTGTACGATTTAGGCGCAACAAACAAACCTGCAACCACTTCATCAACAATATGATCGCCATCTTTAACCAAGCCAAAATGTAAAGTATGGGTGTCCTGCTTTTCTAAATCCTTTCCGGCAAAAACGGTATTGGTAAGCGAAATTGCATCCGGACCGGACAAACGGATTACGCCAATAGCCCCCGAACCTGAAGGAGTGGACAAAGCAATAATGGTATCTTGATCGTTGTTCATGTGTTGTATTAAAGCTGCAAAAATAAGTCTAATCTATCGGTATATCGTGTAAGGGAAGTAATTTTTTTCATGATGGTTCAGTTGTCATTCGTTTATTCGTCAATAGTTTGATCGTTCATGGTTAATGGCATAACTCCTCACCAAACTCCAACCCTGGCGATCAGTCTACTTCGGACTCCGGACTGCCGACTTCGGACTAAAAAACAAAACTTTTTCACAACAACTGTGTTTAAATCCTAATCAGATAAACTTTTTTATGACTAACAATTTACCCCTAACCGTTAAACGATCTATTGAGTTATTGGGCCTTATGGCTGTTGTAGCGGTAATGGTAATCGGACGCGACATCATTATGCCGATGCTGATGGCATTTTTCATTAGTATTATGCTGTTGCCTGTTTACCGCTTTTTAAAAAGGAAAAAATTTCCGGAGACGCTCGCCATTATCCTGCCTATATTATTGGTTGCATTATTTGTGGCATTAATTATCTGGTTCTTTTCCAATCAGATTGGTGTTCTGGTGAAAGATTTTCCGCAGATCAAAGCTAATGTAACACAGCATATCAATTCGTTAAGCGATTGGATCAGTCGCATTACACATTACGATGATAAACAACAAAAAGCCTTCATCCAGGATAAAAGTGACGACCTGATGAACATGGGAACTTCCCTTGCAGGCAGTACAGCGGTAACACTGAGCGGTATTTTTGTATTTATAGGCCTGTTACCGATCTACATTTACCTGATGCTGTTTTATAAAGATATTTTATTACGTTTCATTTTTATGTGGTTTAAAACCGACGATCATCCAAAAGTGAAAGAGGCCATTTACGAAACCGAATCGATCATTAAAAGTTACCTCATCGGTTTATTGATCCAGATTACTTATATGACCATTTTATTGGGTGGAATATTGATGCTGATCGGCATTAAACATGCTTTGTTAATCGGCGTAATTTTCGCTATTTTAAACCTGATTCCTTATGTTGGCGCCTTAATAGGCAATGTAATCGGTGTTTTGCTTACCCTAACCTCTTCTCAGGAATTATGGCCTGTACTTACCGTTTTAGGTGTAATTGCATTCGTTCAGTTTCTGGACAACAACATATTGATGCCGCGTATTGTAGGCTCTAAAGTAAAAATCAATGCTTTGTTTGCCATTCTGGGAGTATTTATAGGCGGAAGTATTGCGGGCGTCTCCGGAATGTTCCTTGCCCTGCCGATTGTAGCCGTGCTTAAAATCGTGTTCGACCGTACCGAATCATTTAAACAATGGGGTGTACTATTGGGCGATGAGCGTCCGGCAAAAAGCCCGATGATGTTTCCAAACTTTAGAAAAAAGAAACCTGTTGCAACGAAATCAGGGATTGAAGGAAAGTAGTACTTAGTCTTTAGTCTTTAGTCTTTAAATAGAAAAGAAAAAGCATCGTTAGGTTTAATCCAGCGATGCTTTTTTATGCTTTTGTCATTCTGAACGCAACTTGTCCCGAATATTCGGGAGTGAAGAATCTTTAAAATGAAGAGCCGTAGATTTCTCCATTTCACTGCGTTTCAGTCGAAATGACGAACCGGTGGGGATCGCTAATCGCTCGCCATCATCCATCTCACCTCTTCCATCCCCCATCTTTCTTACATCCGTTCAGGCGACGTAATTCCCAAAATAAGCATTCCCGAATAGATAATATCCGCAGTTTTTTTGCTTAAATTTAAACGGAACTGTTTTACTTCACCTTCTTCGGTTTTAACGATTGGCGGCACTTCATGGTAGAATTTGTTAAACAATTTCGCCAATTCATATAAATAGTTGGCCAAACTCGCCGGACTATAAGCCTTCGCGGCAATTTCTATTTCTGCAGGATATTTAGCCAGTTGCAAAATCATTTCCAACTCTACATCACTAATCCCGCTAAACTCCAAACTCCCAACGCCAAACTTATAATCAGATTTGCTCAAAAGCGATTTAATCCTCGCGTGCGTGTATTGAATAAAAGGACCTGTATTTCCCTGAAAATCGATACTTTCGGCAGGATTAAACAATAAACGTTTCTTTGGTTCTACTTTTAAAAGGAAATATTTTAAAGCGCCTAAACCAATGTTTTTATACAATTCTTCTTTGTCTGCTTCGCTAAAATCGTTGGTTTTACCTAATTCTTCCGTTTTTTCACGGGCGGTAGTTACCATGCTTTCAATTAGCTCGTCGGCATCAACAACTGTTCCTTCACGACTTTTCATTTTACCGTTCGGTAAATCAACCATTCCGTACGATAAGTGGTATAAACCTTTCGCCCAGCTTTTACCCAGTTTCTCCAAAATCAGGAACAATACCTTAAAGTGATAATCCTGCTCATTTCCCACCACATAAATCGACTCATCCATATTAAAATCGTCATGTTTCATTTCGGCGGTACCCAAATCCTGTGTAATGTAAACCGAGGTTCCATCTGCACGTAAAACCAGTTTCTGGTCTAAACCATCAGCCGTTAAATCGATCCACACCGAACCATCTTCCTTTTTAAAGAAAACACCTTTGGCCAAACCTTCTTCAACCGTACCTTTTCCTAACAGATAAGTATTGCTTTCGTAGTAGAATTTATCAAAATCAACCCCAAGATTTTTATAAGTGATATTGAAACCCGCATAAACCCATTCGTTCATCGTTTTCCAAAGCGAAACCACTTCTTCGTCGCCCTGCTCCCATTTCAAAAGCATTTGTTGTGCTTCTTTGATTAATGGTGCATTTTTCTTTGCTTCATCTTCCGTTTGTCCTTCGGCTTTTAAAGCGTCTATTTCTTTTTTGTATTCCTTATCAAAAATTACATAGTATTTCCCAACCAGGTGATCGCCTTTTAAACCTGTACTTTCAGGAGTTTCGCCATTGCCCCATTTTTGCCAGGCCAGCATCGATTTACAGATGTGGATTCCACGATCATTAACCAGGTTTACCTTCACTACATCGTAACCATAAGCCTTTAACAGCTCAGAAACCGAATAGCCCAATAAATTATTACGCACATGGCCCAGGTGAAGCGGTTTATTGGTATTTGGCGATGAATATTCTACCATTACCTTTTTACCGTTCGGCGCATAAACACCAAAATCGGGCTTTAAAATTTCTTCGTTAAACTGTTTAAGGAAATAACTTTCGGCAATACTCAGGTTCAAAAAGCCTTTAACCACATTAAATTTGGTTACCTCAGCTACATTAGCGACTAAATATTCACCAATTTCATTTGCAGTTTGCTCAGGCGATTTTTTCGAGATTTTGGTGATCGGGAAAACAACAATAGTTGCCTGTCCTTCAAATTCTTTACGGGTTTCTTGTATGTTGATCACACTTTCGGCAACTTCTTCCTGATAAAGTTCGGAGATGGCTTTCTGTGTTGCGGCAATAATAAAATTCATGTGCCAAAAATAGAGAAAAAAGTCCGAAGTCGGGAGTCCGGAGTCCGAAGATTTTTTAGCTAAAATTCATTCATAACGTTTTTAAAAAGGTTTGGAAAGGTGCTGTAGTGCTTGTCGGATCGGATAGTCCTTCTTTCCGCTGTAGTCCCGATTTTTCAAATCGGGAGCTGCCGCTTCAATAAGGTTTATAATGTTCGTTCTGTGCAAATAGAAAAAATCAGAGGTCCGAGGTCGGAAGATAGGATGCTTATAGCCTTAACTCCATTGGCATTATAATTATCCAGCACTTATTTTCAAACTATATCTTCCGACTTTCAGACCCCGGACTTTCGGACTCTCAAAATTTCTAATAGATTTGTAACAACTAACTTATTTATGAGCGAGCAAAATCAAAACTTTAAAGTGAGCGTAAACACCGAAATTGGCAGGTTGCGTAAATTATTAATACATAGTCCGGATAGTGGTTTAGGCAAAGTAGTACCTTCCAAAGCACAGGATTGGCTTTTCGAAGATATTGTACATTTAGATACCATCCGTAAGGGCGAATACGATTATTATATTAAACTATTGATGTATTTTCTTGATCCCGATAAGATCAAGGGAAAACTGGCCGAAATAGATTCGGAAGCATCAGACCGTAATTTTTACAAACCCAATCATCCTGATTTTCATAATTCCAAATCGGTCATCGAGATACAAAACCTGTTGAGCGAAATGCTCGAAAACGAATCGATCAGAAAAAAACTGGTTGCAGCGGTTTGCGCTATTGAGGGTTGTACCTATAAAGTACAGTTAGAACTCACCAATACCGATCCGAAACAACTGGCTGAGATTTTTATCTCCGGAACACTGGCCAACGATACGATGATTTTTGCGCCTATCCCCAACCTCATTTTCACCAGGGATGTGGGCACCACCATCAATAACCACATTTTATTAAACAAACCGGCTAAAAAAGCACGTGTGCGCGAAACGCTATTAATGCGTTATATTTTCTTTAACCATCCTTTGTTCGAAGCCTACCGAAACAATATTCTGGAAATTCCTGATGTAACCATGCACTTTTTACGTCCCGGCGACGAACCTGCTTTCAGCACCACTTTAGAAGGTGGCGATGTGATGATGGTAAGCCCGAACCATGTACTGATTGGTTGCAGCGAGAGAACTTCGGAGCATGGCGCCAACGAAGCCATTAAATTATTGTTCGACCAGGATGTGGTGGAAAAAGTTACCGTGGTAAAAATCCCGAGTAAACGTGATTATATGCACCTGGATACTGTTTTTACGCAGGTTAAACGCAATACCTGGGTAATTTTGAATTCTATTGCACATTCTCCGAAATACAATCCTTACGAGCCAATTAATTTTTTAAAAGAACCTGAAAAATTGGAGGCAACAACGGCCATTCAGTTTACAAAAGCCAATCCGCAGGAGCCCAAACACTTCGAACATGTAGAAGCTTTGCTGAATGATATTAGTCAGAACGACTTAAAAAGTACAGAACCGACTAAAATTATTTATAGCGGAAATAATCAGTTCCCTTACGATTCGCGCGAGCAATGGACAGATTCTTGCAACCTTTTAGCCATTAAAGAAGGTGTGGTGTTAGGCTACGACAGGAACGACAAAACCGTTGAGGCCTTTAAAGCTGCCGGCTTTGATGTGGTAGATGTGAAAGATCTGGTACAGGATTTAGAAAGTGGCAAAGTAAGTGCCGAAACCATAACCGATACCTTGATTTTAATGCCTTCCGCAGAATTATCACGTGCACGTGGTGGTTTCCACTGTATGAGTTTACCGATTTTAAGAGACAATTTATAGAATGTAAAACGTAAGATGGTTAATGGATGATGGGCAACCGCCCGGAACAGTTAACCAATTAGCCGTTTTAAACAATTAATTAAAAATGCATACGACCAACCATATCCTCATGATCCGCCCTGTTGATTTTAAGTTCAACGAGCAAACGGCAGGAAATAATAAGTTTCAGGTTGCTTCTACCGAGAGCGATGTACAGGCACAAGCCTTAAAAGAGTTTGATGCTTTTGTCGACCTTTTGCGTAAAAACGATGTGGATGTAACCGTAGTAGACGATACTTTGGAACCTGAAACGCCTGATTCTATCTTCCCGAACAACTGGGTTTCCTTTCACGAAGATGGCTCGGCGTACCTTTACCCCATGTTTTCTGAAAACCGAAGGTTAGAGCGTCGCAGGGAAATATTAGATGGACTGAAAGATAAATTCGAAGTAAACCACATTAGCGATTTAAGTTTTTATGAACATCAGCACGCCTTTTTAGAAGGAACGGGAAGCATGGTTTTAGACCGAACCAATAAAATTGCATATGCCTGCTTAAGCGTGCGTACTGATGAAGAAATACTGAATAATTTCTGCATGCTTACCGGTTACGAGCCAGTGGCTTTCCAGGCAGTGGATGCCACAAATTTCCCGATTTACCACACTAATGTAATGATGTGCATCGGCGATCGTTTTGCGGTAATCTGCCTCGATTCTATTAAAGATCCTGAAGAAAGATTGAACGTAACCATCAGTTTAAAAGGCACTGAAAAAGAAGTTATAGAGATTAGTTTAGATCAGATGAATAAATTTGCAGGTAATATGCTGCAGGTTGCCAATGCAGCTGGTGAAAACTTACTGGTCATGTCTGAACAGGCTTATTTATCATTAAATGCAGAGCAGATCATATCACTTGAAAAATACAGCAGGATTATTTACGCACCGCTTTACACCATCGAAAAAAATGGCGGTGGCAGTGCACGGTGCATGATGGCTGAGATACATTTGCCGGGTAAAGATTAATTTCCTCCGTGGTTCGTGTCCTCACGAACCACTTTATTAGTTTTTTTGCCACGGATGCACTGAAAACACGCAAAACTTACTTCACCGTGGTTCGTGGAGCCACGAACTATTTTTATAAGATAACTAGTCTTGCAAAGCCGTCATTTCGAGCGAGGTGCAACGCAGTCGAGAACCACGTAAGTGCTCAGCGAAGCTAAATCTAACTCGAGATAGATCTCTCCCCGCCTGTACGGGCAGGCATTCCACTGCGTTTCAGTCGAGATGACGGCGCTTTTTATTGCCCCCCCTCGTCATGGTTCCTGTTCCGTGTTTCGTGTCCTCACGAACCGCCTTATTGGTTTTTATTTGCCACAGATGCACTGAAAACACGGAAAACCCTTTTCATTAAATGCACTCGCTATTAAACCGTAAATAGCAGCACCAGCCTAATTTCAATAAACCTGATCGGAACGACATCCCGAATTAAGCATTGTTGTTTATTATTTTTTGGTATGTTTGCTTGTTGCACAGGTTTCTTCGGGATAAAGTGGAGAGCAGGAATAAGCCTAACCTATAAAAAACAGGAACCTGTTTTCCAAATCCTTAAATCACACAAAAAACTGTAATACAATACATTACTAAATCATCATACTGCTTTTTGCTCTGTTCCGTGGTTCGTGTCCTCACGAACCGCTTTATTAGTTTTTATTTGCCACGGATGCACTGAAAACACGGAAAACTCATTTTCATTAAATGCACCCGCTATTAAACCGTAAATAGCAGCACCAGCCTAATTTCAATAAACCTGATCGGAACGAACATCCCGAATTAAGCATTGTTGTTTATTATTTTTCGTATGCTTGCTTGTTGCACAGGTTTCTTCGGGATAAAGTGGAGAGCAGGACAAAGCCTAACCTATAAAAAACAGGAACCTGCTTTCCAAACCCTTAAGTTACACAACAAATTGTAATACATTACTAAATCATCATATTGCTTTTTGCTCTGTTCCGTGGTTCGTGTCCTCACGAACCGCTTTATTAGTTTTTATTTGCCACGGATGCACTGAAAACACGGAAAACCCATTTTCATTAAATGCACTCGCTATTAAACCGTAAATAGCAGCACCAGCCTAATTTCAATAAACCTGATCGGAACGAACATCCCGAATTAAGCATTGTTGTTTATTATTTTTGGTATGCTTG
>NZ_BAABBY010000004.1:425618-426075 GCF_039538295.1 Pedobacter jeongneungensis
TGCTTGTTGCACAGGTTTCTTCGGGATAAAGTGGAGAGCAGGACAAAGCCTAACCTATAAAAAACAGGAACCTGCTTTACAAACCCTTAAGTTACACAACAAATTGTAATACAACACATTACTAAATCATCATACTGCTTTTTGCTCTGTTCCGTGGTTCGTGTCCTCACGAACCGCTTTATTAGTTTTTATTTGCCACGTATGCACTGAAAACACGCAAAACTCATTTTCATTAAATGCACTTGCTATTAAACCGTAAATAGCAGCACCAGCCTAATTTCAATAAACCTGATCGGAACGAACATCCCGAATTAAGCATTGTTTATTATTTTTTGGTATGCTTGCTTGTTGCACAGGTTTCTTCGGGATAAAGTGGAGAGCAGGACAAAGCCTAACCTATAAAAAACAGGAACCTGCTTTACAAACCCTTAAGTTACACAACAAATTGTAATACAAC